>NZ_JAMYQK010000137.1:0-556 GCF_040320845.1 Mesorhizobium sp. M0601 | reverse complement strand
CCGAGTTCGGGCATTTCGATGAGAAGCGCGAAGGCGGTGATTGCCGAGACGCCCGGGATCGAGACGAGGATAGCGAAGCGACGGGAGAGATCGGGATCGGACTGGATGAGCGCCGTGATCTCCTTTTCGACAGCAGCCATTTGACGTTCGATCTGCCTGAGCTGCTGGGCATTGTGGCGCTTGAGGATGGGAAGGGTTAGCGCCTTGTTCCTCGCCGCCGTCCGGTTCTTCACCAGCGCCTCGCGCGCCATGTGCAGGTCCTTGAGGTCATTGAGGATCGGGCTGCGCACCGGTCGTGCTTCGAGATCGAGAAGAGCGCCCATGCGCGCCAGCATGGCGGCGTCCAGCCGGTCGGTCTTGGCGATCCTGCCGGTGGCCTCGGCGAAGCGCCGGGCTTGGCGTGGGTTGACCTTGACCAGCGCAAGGCCAGCCGCCGCCAGCTTCCGCTCAAAGGCCCGGTGATATGGACCTGTCGGCTCATAGACGATGCGTACGCCGGGCGGGTCCAACCGGCTCGGGCTCAACCAGCTCATGAACGCCTTGTGGCCGCGGCTGT
>NZ_JAMYQK010000136.1:0-562 GCF_040320845.1 Mesorhizobium sp. M0601 | reverse complement strand
CCTAGTGGATGGAATCTAACCCTTGGTGCCCACGGTTGACGGCAGCGATGATTTTGTCGGGGTCGGCGGTCCAAGTGAAAGGTTTGGGTCTGTGGTTGTGCTCGACGAGGAAGCGGTTGATTGCCGTCTGAAGGTCGACGACGGAGTGGAAGACGGCTCGCTTGAGACGACGCTTCGACAACTTGGCGAAGAAACCCTCGACCGCGTTGAGCCACGAGCACGAGGTCGGCGTGAAGTGGAAGGTGAAGCGCTGATGGCGGTCGAGCCAAGCGCGCACCTTGGGGTGCTTGTGGGCGGCGTAGTTGTCGACGACGACGTGGACGGCCTTGCTGGCCGGCATTTGCGCCTCGATGGCGTTGAGGAAGCAGATGAACTCCTGATGGCGATGCCGCTGCATGTTCTTGCCGATACGGTGCCGTCGAGCACGTTGAGGGCGGCAAACAGGGTGGTCGTGCCACTGCCGCTTATAGTCGTGGGTCATGGTGCCGAGCCTTCCCTTCTTCATGGGCAGGCCAGGCTGGGTGCGGTCGAGCGCCTGGATCTGGCTCTTCTCGTCGACCGA
>NZ_JAMYQK010000135.1:0-582 GCF_040320845.1 Mesorhizobium sp. M0601 | reverse complement strand
GGCATACACTCGCGAACAGAGCCCGGCGGCGAAGAATGCCATCGGGCAGATCCTGCTGAACTCCCGCATGGCGGCCTTCGGACGGCGTCCGATCTGCCAGGATACCGGTCTCGTAGTTGTCTTTGCCAAGGTCGGCATGGACGCCCGCATCAAATCAACGGCCAGTTTCGCTGACCTCGTGAATGAAGGCGTCCGCCGAGCATATCTCGACCCCGACAACCCGCTTAGGCCATCGATCGTCGCTGATCCGCTCGCCGGACGGATCAATACCCGCGACAACACGCCGGCGGTCATCCACGTCGACCTCGTGCCTGGCAACCGAATCGAGATTACCATCGCAGCAAAAGGGGGCGGATCCGAAAACAAGGCGCGTTTCACCACCCTGAACCCCAGTTCGTCCGTTGCCGACTGGGTAGTCGACACCGTTTCGACGCTGGGCAGCGGATGGTGTCCGCCCAGCCTGATCTCGGTCGGCATCGGTGGCAGCGCTGAAAAGGCAATGCTGCTTGCCAAGGAGGCCATGAACGAACCGATCGACATGTCGGAACTGATCGCCAGGGGGCCGTCAAGCGCGGAGGAGGC
>NZ_JAMYQK010000134.1:0-672 GCF_040320845.1 Mesorhizobium sp. M0601 | reverse complement strand
CGGCGCTGGTCGGCGGAAGCGAAGTCGCGGCTGATCGAGGCGACACTGAAGCCGGGCGCGAATGTATCGGCCATTGCCAGACAAGCGGGGATGGCGCCGGCCCAGCTGTTCGGCTGGCGGAGCAAGGCGATCAAGAGCGGTGCGGTCACGCCACACAGGGATGCGGAGCGGCTCGGCTTTGTCGAGGTCACGCCGACAGCGTCTGCGTCGGTGGAGATCGAGCTGGGTGGCGTGGTCATTCGCGCCGGTGCCGATATCAATGAGGAGCAGCTGGTGCGGATTATCCGGGCGGTTCGCCAGGCATGATCCCGGCTGGCGTGAAGGTGTTGGTCGCCAGTCATCCCGTCGATTTTAGAAAAGGTCCCGACGGCCTTTTGGCACTGGTGCGCGATGCCGGCTCGGATCCATTCAACGGCGCACTTTATGTATTCCGCGCCAAAAGAGCGGACAGGATCAAGATCGTCTGGTGGGACGGCAGCGGCGTGTGTCTTTATGCCAAGCGGCTGGATGAGGCGAAGTTCTGCTGGCCGCGGATCGGCCACCACCGGGTCCAGCTCAATCATGCTCAGCTCATGGCTCTGGTTGACGGAATGGACTGGAAACGGGTTCGAACGGAGACCGTCAGGCGGCCGCAATCGGTTGGGTAAAACCCTGCGGCATGATGAATCAGGG
>NZ_JAMYQK010000133.1:0-692 GCF_040320845.1 Mesorhizobium sp. M0601 | reverse complement strand
GTCATCACCTTGACCGAGCTCATCGGCAATCCCATCCGCGCCCTGGCCTTCCGGCGCGACATCGATTGGAGCCTGGTCCGTTGGTACCTGCCCGGCGCCATCGCCGGTGCCGCTGCGGGCTCCTGGCTCTTCGCCAACAGTCGGGCGGAATGGCTCCAGATACTCATAGGGATCTATCTGATCAGTGCAGTCTGGGAATTTCGCGGCGGCGCGCGCGAGCGGAGCTACCGAGCCCGCCGCTGGTGGTTCCTCCCGGCCGGCCTGATCGTCGCGCTGTTGTCGGCGCTGATGGGCACGGTGGGACCCGTCTTGAATTCGCTCTATCTGAACTACGGTTCGGAGAAGGAGACGTTGGTCGCCACGAAATCGGTGAACTCGTTTGTGACCGATGTCGTCAAGATCGCGGTATTCACCGGACTCGGCGCGCTCGGTGGTCAGGCGGTCATGTACGGCGCAGCCGCGGGTTTGGGCGCTGCGCTTGCCAATCTGCTGGCCAAGCGCTGGCTCGAACGCCTAAGTGGACGACAGTTCCGCGGCCTTGTGGTCGCGCTCATGGCTGTGAGTGGAGCGCTGATGATCTGGAACCAGCACAGCTTCGTTGTGCAGGCCTGGCGCGCGGCCACAGGAATGTCTTAACAATGTCGATGTTGGCTGGAGCGCTGCGCCGTAGCTTGGTTGACCGGTCGCGCGAT
>NZ_JAMYQK010000132.1:0-772 GCF_040320845.1 Mesorhizobium sp. M0601 | reverse complement strand
TCCACCATCGCGAATCTCCCTGCTCCAACCTCACAACAGAATCACTGATCGGCTTCTGTGCAAAGATCTCACAAGGGGAGAAGGGAAGGCGCCGCGCCTCACCTCACCGCACCTCGAACTGCGGATCGACCGGTATCTGCATCGCGGTGACCATCTGGTTGGTCTGCCCGGCCAGCCCGATGATCGAGACCAGTTCGCCATGCTGCGCATCGGTCATGCCCTTGGCCCGCGCTGTCGCCGTATGCGAATGGACGCAATAGGAGCAGCCATTGGCGGTCGAGACGGCGATGTAGATCATCTCCTTGGTCAGCGGATCGATGGCGCTGTCGGCGACCATCACCGCCTTGAGCTGTTCCCACACCCGCTTCAGCGACGCCGGATCATTGGCCAGCCCGCGCCAGAAATTGTTGACGAAATCGGATTTGCGCGTCGCACGGATGTCGTCGAATACCGCCTTGACCGCCGGGATTTTTTCCACCTCGGCATCGCTCAGAAGTTTCGTCGTGGCCATGGCTTGGTCCTTTCGTTTGGATCGTTATGCGAGGTCGTTGAATCAGGTCGGGAGAAAAGGCGGCTAACCGCCTTGGATGAATCAGCAATTGACGCGCTGAGGCAAGACCGTAAGGCTGGCCGAGGCCCCTCACCCTCGTCATCCCTGGGCGAAGCAGGAGCGAAGCTCCGTCGCGGAGACCCTGGGATCCATATGTGGACGGCGCCCTGCCTGCAACGGTTGTTTTGCGTCGTTTTCGATCGCTTGCGTCCATATGTCCGG
>NZ_JAMYQK010000131.1:0-776 GCF_040320845.1 Mesorhizobium sp. M0601 | reverse complement strand
GGCGCAACCGCCGCGCTCCCTGTGATGAAAGTCACGGCGGGGATCAGCAATAGACCTCCGCCTCCGGCCGAGAGGGTGTTCAGTGTCCAGGTGAGGAACCCCGCCAACGCCAGGAGGCCTAGTCTAATCCAGTCCATCCGATCAGAACGAAGCGGACCTTTGATCGTTCCGAACGCGTTAGTTCGCAAAAGCCCGGCCCGCCCCTTGAGTCTCGTGTGCGATGGAAAGGTGATCTCAGGCGCAATGCTGGTGGCGGAGAGACGCCGTGCCAGAGAACCATTCCCGAGGCGGCGGGAAGAAGGCCGACGATCGCTCCGAGTCGGCCGAACTCCGCCGTTGGACGCGCGCGCGGACGCCCAATCTAGCTCTTTTTGACGGCGACCTTGTCGAGGGCTGCGCGCAGTCCTTTCGCCAGCTTCTGCGCATCGTCGTACGCCCAGAAATGCATGAAGAAGAGCCGCGGTTGCTCATCGAGCATGTGGCTATGCAACGCGGTGATCTCGATGCCGTTATCCAGCATGGCTTTGATAACCGGATTGACCTCCTTTGCTGTCAGCACAAAATCACCCGTGATCGCCGCCTTGCCGCCACCTGTCGATTGGAAGTTAATCGCTATTGCCGAGCCCATGGCCGCCGGCACTTCCATTCCATTTTCCTCGACCGGCTCAGCGCGCGAGATCGTGAACTGGTAGACCGCGCCATTGGCCTTACCCTTATAACCGATGGTTTGGTCGACACCGGCCGTGTCGAACTCGATCTGTGGTGCGGCTTGCGGC
>NZ_JAMYQK010000130.1:0-801 GCF_040320845.1 Mesorhizobium sp. M0601 | reverse complement strand
ATCTTTCCGCGGCCGCCTGGCCGTTGCCGTGTTTATGGGCAGGCCTGGACGAAAGCTGCGACATTGCCGCTGCCGCCCTGGCTGACATTGGCATCGCAGCCGTGGCCCACCTGTACGCCCGCAGCAATGTTGCCGTTGCCGTCCTGGGTCAGAATGGTGGTGTGGTTGGAGCCGAACTGGCCGATGCCGGCCACGTTGCGGTTGCCGTTCTGGTAGGTGGCGCCGTAGTTGCCGGCCCCGTCCTGGCCGATAGCCGAAAGGTTGTGGCGGCCGCGCTGCTGGCCGATCACCTTGTTGAAGCGGCCGTTCTGATACACCCGGATACGGTTTTTGAAGCCGTTCTGGGCGCCGCCGGCCGAGTTCGACCAGCCATATTGCTCGATGCGCACGTCATTGGCCATGGCCGGAGCGGCGGCAGTGATACCGACAAGAGCGGCAAGCGCGGTTGCGATGAAAGAATTGCGGATCATGAGAGCGTCTCCTTTGGCGGACGGGACCGCGGTTGAACGGCTTCTTTTTAGGAGATGCCGTTCGAACTAAGGCTGAAGGCGGCGTTCAGCTGGGGTTCAGGAGGGCTTGCGCGGGTCATGGCTGCGGCGGTCAGGCCGCTATTCGCTAGGGCAATGGGTGGAGCACACTCGCCAAGGGCGGCCGGTGTTGGACATTTCTATACTTGGGGTTGGCCGCTTCCGGCCCACAGGCTGCCGGACGGCAATGCGCCTCATGCACGAACCCGCTTCGCGGGAGGGGCGCCTCGTTCTGAGATGGCGCGACTGCCATTTTGACTTGAGCGGGTAGAGG
>NZ_JAMYQK010000129.1:0-870 GCF_040320845.1 Mesorhizobium sp. M0601 | reverse complement strand
GCCTGAAGCGGCGATGTGGCCGCTGTTGGGCGCTTTTCCGCGAACCTCGTCAGGCGCCGGCGGTGATCCGTCGTGATGGCAGGTGGGGTTTGCAGGTTGCGGTCGGCGGGTTCGTTTCGGGGCGTCTGCGCCCCATGGTTATGTCGCGAGCCGCGGAATGCGATCGAGGACGATGCGCAGGATGCGTTGGTCGGGGCAGGATGTCGGCAGGTGCAGGCGGATTTGCGTCTTCATCTCGACCACCCGCGCAGCGATCTTGATGAGGCGCAAACGCAGCGTGTCGAATTGCGCGACGGCAAAGCTGGAGCGTTTCGGCATCGCAGCGCGCAGGCCCCACATGAGCCAGTAGGCGCCGGCATGCAGGAACAGCCGGAACTGGTTGGCCGTCGCTCTTGTGCAGGACGTTCGGTCGGCGGCGAGAGATGCGTCTTCCAGGACTTGATGTGGTTCTCGGCCGCTCCGCGCCGGCAGTAGACATCCTCGTAGAGCGCCTTGGCCTTTCCACCGGCGAGGTTGGTGACGATGAAGCGGGTGTCAGCACCTTGGGCGCCGACCTCGACCCGCGTTATGATGCGCTCGACGCGGCTCCAGCTGGCGGCGCCATCCAAGAACTCCTTGAACCTGCGGACCTTGTTCGTCTTCGGTGACGCTTCAAAGCGCGCCGTCGTGCGGGCTTCCAGGTCCGCGACATGCTTGCGCAGGGTCGTGGTGGGCGGTACGCCGAGGATGAAGTCGACATCGTTGGCGCGGCACCAGTCGATGATCGCGCGGATCTCAGCCCCACTTGGCCGCTTGGCCGGTCGCAGGACAGCAGCCACGAACCGGCCGTCGCCATCGAACACAACGATCGGCTGGAAGCCGTACTCGTCG
>NZ_JAMYQK010000128.1:0-879 GCF_040320845.1 Mesorhizobium sp. M0601 | reverse complement strand
TCCATATGTGGACGGCGCCCTGCCTGCAACGGTTGTTTTGCGTCGTTTTCGATCGCTTGCGTCCATATGTCCGGCCTTTGAGCACGGTCCTTGCGGCCGCTGGCCAAGGTGGGGTTCGCGACGCCCGTTCCAATCATGCCAGCGGTTTCGTTGGCCAATGGATCCCTCGGAGTTTCGCGCGTCACGGATCGATCGATCACGCCATCTTCCTTCCGTTGCAAGAGCTTGTGTTCGGTGTTCCTCCGTTGCGGCCTATCCGGGCATGTCAGCGTCGTGCTGAGCCGCGGTCAGGGCTGGCCGCAGGCCACCGCCGTAGGCGGCGCGAAGCGGCCTTGAGGGCGGCGAGGAGGCGTCAGGCTGCCCGCCAGGCCGCAACGGTACGGCTCGCCGGTGATCATCATCTTCCAGGCCATACGGGCGGTCTTGTTGGCGAGCGCCACAGCCGCCAGCTTCGGCGGCTTGCGCGCAATCAACGCCGCCAGCCACGGCGAGGCCTTGGCGCGGCCGCGACGCACCTGCTGGATGTGGGCCGTCGCGCCCACCACCAGCGCCTGCCGCAGCATCTCGTCGCCGGCCCGCGTGATCACCCCCAGCCGGTTCTTGCCGGCGGTCGAATGGTTCTTCGGCGTCAGCCCCAGCCACGCCGCGAAGTCGCGTCCCGAACCGAACGCTGTCGCATCAGTGACCTTGACGCCGAGCAGGCTCGCCACGACCGGCCCGACGCCGGGCATCGCAGCCAGCCGCTGTCCAGTCTCGTCCTTGCGGTGATGGGCCAACAGCTTCTTGTCGATTGCCGCGTATCGCGCGCACACCGCGCGGTATTCCTCGCCGAGCGTCTCAAGCAGTTCCTTTGCCAGCGCCGGCACCGTCGCGTCGCCG
>NZ_JAMYQK010000127.1:0-949 GCF_040320845.1 Mesorhizobium sp. M0601 | reverse complement strand
GAATCGGGACGGAGGTCGGCGAAAAGCAGCTCGTTGGGTTCGTTTTTATTTATATTTCAAATAGATAGGTCCTAAGACCGTCAGTGAGGCTCTGTCGGCCAAAAACGTTTACTCGCAAAGGCCTTGCCCGAACCGGTCTTGAAATATCGCTCGAGTTGCCGTGCGTTGGCCTCGGTTTCAACCCCGATGTAGGCCTTCAAGATTACAGGCAGATAAGCCTTAGTCGAGGTCACATAGCCTGATCGGTGCGAATCAAAACGGCGTCGAAGATCGTTGATCGATCCGACATAGACATCGCCGTTACGGAGTTGCAGAAAATAGACGTACCACATGGTCCCCCTACGCTACTTCGTAGCTTCGGGCGACACCCTACGCCCAAAATGCGGTTTCGGGTGGCCTGCCACCCGAAGCCCGCACGGTGTGGGGTGGCGGAGAGGATGGGATTCGAACCCACGAGAAGCTTTTGACCTCTACTCCCTTAGCAGGGGAGCGCCTTCGACCACTCGGCCACCTCTCCGTTGCGCCGGTGGATAAAGAAAAGCGCCGGCACAATCAACAAGCTGACGCTATTATCCTTGAAAAATCGACCCTTTGCCAAAGCGCCGCGCGGCGGTGTGGCGATTCTACGGCAATTCCCTGGTTCGCGACTCGGGCCATGGTCACATTTCGGGCCGACCCTCGCCGGAATCCGCGGTTTGCAACGGCTTGCGATGGGCTGTTGGTTAACGGGAGCTTTCGGAGTGAGGCCAAATCGTGTCATTTGTGCAACAACGCCGGGGTATAGCGCCAACACAAACCTTTTGCCGGTACGATCGTGGTTGAACGCCGCCGTCTCATGGGTAATGTCGGGTTTGAAGGAGCGGCGCGGTGCGCATCTTTTTCGGTAGTGGGGATGGGGCAGGGAACGCTGTCCTTCAGCAAAGAATACCCAGACCCGTTTTTTAACTTT
>NZ_JAMYQK010000126.1:0-966 GCF_040320845.1 Mesorhizobium sp. M0601 | reverse complement strand
ATCCCGAAGCCGGGCCAAATTACCAAAAGCTCGGTCCTCTTGCAATATCGCACGCGATATCCAATATGCCTGCATGAGACTGCTTCTCGATACGGCGACCATGGTGGCGGCGATCCGAAGTGACGCTGGCGCCTCGCGCCAACTGTTGGTCGCAGCTTTGGAACGCCGGCTGACGCTCATCGCTTCGGTGACGTTGATGATCGAGTACGAGGCGGTGATGACAAGGCCCGAGCACCTTGAAGCTTCCGGCCTGTCCGCCGAGGACGTGAACGCGTTGCTAGATGCCGTGGCGGCCGTCGCGGAGCCGGTTCGCCTTCTCTTCCTCTGGCGACCCGCCGTTCGCGACCCGGACGACGACATGGTGCTGGAAGCTGCGGTAAACGGACGGGCGGATGCTATAGTGACGTTCAACCTACGCGACTTCGGCAAAGTGGCCGAGCGCTTCGGTATCTTGGTCCTGTCGCCGGGCGAGGCGCTGAGACGATTGGAGAGAAAGACATGAGGAGAAGCAATTTCGCACTGCGGCTTCAGCTCTCGCTTCTGGATGAGGCGCGCAAGGTGGCGGAGAGCGAAGGCGTGCCGCTCAACCAGTTCATTAACGTGGCAGTCGCTGAAAAGCTTTCGGCGCTGCGCACGGAAAGTTACTTTCAGGAACGCGCCGCCCGTGCCGACCTTCCCAAGGCGCTGCATATCCTGAAACGGGCCGGCAAAGGGAAGGCGCCGACCAAGGGCGACGAATTGCCGGAGTAATGCCCCCTGAATTGTCGAGCGGTCTCGCTCGTACCGGAGTTTGCCTGCGTCCAAAGCGGCAGCCGGGCCGAAGACTGCCGGTCAAGGCTGGCGCAGCACGCGCCACAGCGATGCGGCTCTGGCATTGACGGGCTGACTTCGGTCCGGCGTTCTCTCGACAAGCAGGCAGTTCCCTCGTCGAACATGATTTCCCTATCGGGAAAAGCCTGGACGAAC
>NZ_JAMYQK010000125.1:0-973 GCF_040320845.1 Mesorhizobium sp. M0601 | reverse complement strand
CAGCGCGTTCGCCAGATCCTTCTGGAAGTCCGGATTGCGCCTGAGGAATTCCCAGGCCCAGCCTCGGCTGGTCAGCCGCTCGACATAGCCATAGTCACCATCATCTTGCCTGTCCGGCCAGGCAGGGCCAGATATTATTTCGTCCATTGCATCGTTTCCAGGAACTAGTTGGATTCCAGGCTCAGGCGATCTTCATGACCGGTGTCCACAGTACCGGGCCCTTGAGTCCGCCATTGCGACGGAGGGCTTCCAAGCTCTCTGTCGAGACGTCGAGATATCCGGCAACGGCACGTGTGTTGCCTATTGTTTGCGGATCGGACAGCCGTTCGAGTGGCCAGCCGGCGCGACGCAAGATCCGCTCTATGCGCAGATCCGTTACGGTAACGATGCTGCGCAGACCACGTGACAACCCGAACTCGACCATTCCGGCAAACAGCTCGTAGGTGCCAACAGCGATGCCCGCCTGTTTCGGCGCGGAAGGCGGCAGATCAAGCGCAAAACGGCTGCTTTCCCAAACCCGCGGATCTTCCGGCGCCGAACGGTCAGCAAGGAGAGCGCAGAAGCTGTCGCGCAGCCATCGTCGGTCCGGTGGTCGGCAACAGGCGCACGCAGCCGTCGATGCGTCCGGCGGGCGCACGCAGCAACAGGTAGTGGGGACGAAGCGCGTCGAACGGATCGACCTCATAGCCGCCGCTGAACGAAACGTCCCAATCAAGTCGATCCCTGAAGACGCGATACCGCAGGCGGTGCATCTGCTCGAGCTCGTCGCTGAACTCAGCGTAGCAATCCGGCGTGATCAACTGCATCATGATGGCCTTTCTCCCTCGCATGGATAATACCTGCGATTGAAGGCAAGGGCCGGAGTTGATACAACCTGTGTATGTGCCCAGGTTTCGGAGATCAGGTGAAGAGAGATGGCCTGGATAGTGCAAGCCGAACGGCTGCCTGAATAACCGTCTTCACGCCAAGCTTC
>NZ_JAMYQK010000124.1:0-989 GCF_040320845.1 Mesorhizobium sp. M0601 | reverse complement strand
CGATGTGTGCCGGGATTTCGGGATTTCGCGCAAGACTGGCTACAAGATCTTCAACCGCTATAGGGAGGAAGGGCTGGAGGCGCTTTGCGACCGCTCGCGGCGGCCGGTGAGGTACGCCAACCAGTTGCCCGAGCAGATCGAGCGGCTGATCGTCGAGACCAAGCGCGAGAAGCCGCATTGGGGCGCTCGCAAGATCAGGGAGTTGCTGGTCAGGAAGCTCGCCGGTGATGTGCGTATCCCGGCCAAAAGCACCGTGCATGCCGTGCTCGACCGTCACGGCCTTGTGAGCCAGGCCCGCAAGAGGAACCGGGCGAGCAAGGCCGTGGGCACGCCATTGTCGCAAGCCGCCGCCCCTAACGATCTGTGGTGCACCGACTTCAAGGGGGAGTTCAGGCTCGGCAACGGTAGCTACTGTTACCCCCTGACGGTCACCGACCAGATCTCGCGCTATGTGCTCGCCTGCGAAGCGCTTGAATCGACAAAGGAGACGCCGGTCATCGAGGCCTTCGTGCGGCTGTTCAGGGAGCGCGGCCTGCCCGCCGCCATCCGCTCCGACAACGGGCTCCCTTTCGCTTCGCCTAACGGCCTCTACAATCTCTCGCGCCTGTCGGTGTTCTGGCTCAGGCTCGGCATCGTCATCGAGCGCATCCAGCCGGGCAACCCGCAACAGAACGGCCGCCACGAGCGCATGCATCTGACCTTAAAGAAAGAGACGACCAGGCCGCCCGGCATGAACATCCTCCAGCAGCAGGCGAGGTTCGACGCTTTCATCAGCGAATTCAATGAGGAAAGGCCACACGAGGCGCTCGCCATGCGCACCCCGGCCGAGCTCTACACGCCGTCCTCAAGAGCCTATGACGGCCTGCCGGAACTGGAATACCCCTTCCACGACCGCGACATCCTGGTTACCGCTTGCGGCCGCATCTGCATGCACAGGAAGAAGATCAACGTCTCGACCGTGCTCGCCGGTCAGAGGCTGGGAATCAAGG
>NZ_JAMYQK010000123.1:0-1006 GCF_040320845.1 Mesorhizobium sp. M0601 | reverse complement strand
CGCCGTGTGAAATGGCCGCGGGATGGTGCACATGTCTGATGATGAACAAACCGCTGCGGCACGCTGGTCGGTGAAGTCCGAGCTCCGCGCCGTCGCTCGCGACAAGCCGTTGCTCGCGGTGCTGGCGGCGATCCTCTGTCTCTATTGTGCGTTTATCGCCGGACCGATCGTCTATGCGGTGCTGGCCATCAACGGCATTGCGGATTTCTTCAAATGAAGCCGGTTCCGGCGATATCGCTGCGGTCAGGCGCGCTGCGTTTTCGGCCCCGAAATTGCTTGGCCTGGATGAAATTGCCTAGCCGGGATGAAACTGTTCCCGTCTATCGTTCGTAGCTTTAGCGGGAGGACACGTGACGATAAGAATCAGGCTTCCGGGCGGCACCTTGAAGATCAAGAAAAGGAGCGAGCTGCGGCGCCGCGAGCAGAACCGCGAGGTGCCGGTTTGGCAGGTCGGCAATTACTTCGTCATCTGGTGGCCGAGCGGCGTGTCCGATCGCCCATCCTCGCCCAGAAAATCCTCGCCCAGGAAATAGCCCGCGCACCCGACGATCCCGACTGGGCATGCCGCCTCGGTGATCAGGAACCGCCGTGCGCGCCAAAACCTCAAAGCCGCTCGACTAGTCCCAGAAATAGTCAGCGGGCAGGCATTGACTCTTCCGCGGCGGAAGGTCTCTGATGCTGCATTGCACAATGGGGTGGCGGAATCGATGGCGGTGCGTATCAGGATGCCTGGCGGCACACTGAAGGTGAAGGTGTACCGCGAATTGCGCGACCGCGAACGCGCCCGCCGCATACCCGTCGTCAAGATCGGCCGGATCTATTTTACCTGGTGGTCGAACCGCCAGCGCCTGGTTGACGATCAGTCGCCAGGGTGACGCATGAATTTTTCGGCTGCCATGCGCCTGGGAAAGCCCGCCCCAACCTCCGCCGGCCAGTTTGCAAAATAAGTTGATGAGGCTGCTGTTGACTCTCCCGTAACGGAAGGTCTCTACTTACCGCATTGCAC
>NZ_JAMYQK010000122.1:0-1022 GCF_040320845.1 Mesorhizobium sp. M0601 | reverse complement strand
ACAACACGACGAGAGAACGCCCACGGGACCGAGGAACGCAAGTTTCTTTATCCATGGCATCCCTGGGCCGGGCGTTGTGTTCACGTTCATGAGGTGATCGAGAAGGCTGACCGGGAGGTTTTCCGCTGCAGTCTCTCTGGCCACGCCTCCGATCGGTGGCTGGAGGTTCCGGCCTGGATGTTTGATCGCGCGGTCTGCACCGCGTGGCGCATTGCCGCTGCCCCACATGTCGATCCCAGAACGCTTGGCGTCTTGGTGACACTGCTGCAGGACGCGACGGCCAATTCCCACACCCCATCGCAATTGGAGGTTTCGGGCGCAGCATCGGATCCTCACGACGCGAATCGGGGAGAGGTCCATGCCGCGCCAGCCCACGACATATCAGTTCGATCTGTTCTCCAACCCGCACGATGCGGAGACCGCGCAGATGCCACCATGGCAGGCGCTGCCGGAAGAGACGCGCCTGACGCTGACAAAGCTGATGGTGCGCCTGATCCTCGACCACGTCGACGGCGAGCGCGCCGTTCCACGGGAGGAGGCACGCCATGATGCATGAGAAGATCCGGCCCCACCATCTGGAGCGAAAGGCGATCCTTTATGTGCGGCAGTCCTCGGCCCATCAGGTTCTGCACAATCGTGAGAGCAGCGCCCTGCAGTATGCGATGCGCGATCGCCTGGTCGCGCTCGGCTGGTCTTGCATCGAGACGGTCGATGACGATCTCGGCCGCTCTGCTGCTGGCGGTGTCGCGCGAGCGGGCTTCGATCGGATGGTCGCAGCAGTCTGTCTCGGCAAGGTTGGGGCGGTTGCGGCGCGGGAGGTATCGCGCTTCGCCCGCAACAGCCGCGACTGGCAGCAGCTCATCGAGATGTGCCGCGTCGTCGATACCGTGCTGATCGACCAGGAGACGGTCTACGCACCGCGCCAGGGCAATGACCGGCTGCTGCTGGGATTGAAGGGCAGTCTCAACGAGTATGAGCTCGATCTTCTGCGTCAGCGCTCCTTGTCGGCCCGCTATGAGAAG
>NZ_JAMYQK010000121.1:0-1024 GCF_040320845.1 Mesorhizobium sp. M0601 | reverse complement strand
TTGATCGGTCCCGCCGTTCTGGCAGTGCGGCGGGACTTTTTTGCGGTCCAGGTGGAGCATCGGCGCGCGGGGAAGGCGCGGTGCATGCAGCACCTTATCTCATCCAACGTACCCGGTGGCGCGCTGAAGGTCTCAACGTCGGTCTGCCGCCGGAGCTCAACTAGCTGGACTATTGCTCGACCGGAAGCGGCTCGTGCTGGGACTCAGCGTGGTGGAAGACCTGTCCAAGATCGCGCGCGTCGAACATTTGGCCGCAGACTGGGCAGTAGACCAAGTGCTTCGACTCGTCCTCTACCGGCCCGTCATGCGGCCTGCCCTCATAGCCCGTCGCGATGTTGTCGGTTCTAATCCGGGGCAACGACAAGTGCCTTTCGTCGGTTTGGCGGCCTATATTTCTCCACCAACCGGACCTTGTCACGGTCGACCGTGACCAGCGGCCCGAGTTCGATCGTCACGGTGTCCTCGTCGATGCGCGTGACCTCGGCCTTTCAGGTCGATTTGCTGGCCTCGGTTCACCTTGGTGTGGTCGATCATGGAATGTGGGAAGTCGTAACCTGGGAAAGAGACGGTTACGCGGTCCTCTGTTATCCGCCTTCGAACCGTGGCAGTAATCGCCACCTGGTCACCAATGCCTATTCCCCGAGCCATGCCATGGATTCTGGTGCGGGCAGCGTCTTCTTCAAGAGGCTTCTAATATACGCCCGGCATCCTAAGGCTGACCTATGACCAGAGTTACAAAAGTTGAACTTCATCGGGGAACACTCCTTCTGTCTGCCTGTTCGATTTGCCAGGCGCATCCCGCGCATTCAGACAGGAGAAAGAAGATGAAACGCATCCTTTTGGCTTCGGCCGTGCTGGCAGTGTCGGCAGGGCTTTCCTTTGCCCAGACGACCAGCGGAACTTCGAGCGGAACCTCGACGAGCGGAACCTCGACCACGACAACCATGCCCAGTACGACGGATCAGGGCACCGGCACGACGAGCAGCGGGACCAACATGTCCGGCGATCAGGGCACCGACACGAC
>NZ_JAMYQK010000120.1:0-1030 GCF_040320845.1 Mesorhizobium sp. M0601 | reverse complement strand
TTGTAGTCGTCTGCCCATTCGGCGATGGTTGTTCGGGCATGGTCGAGGCCGAAGAACAGGGTTTCGTTCAGCAACTCGTCCCGATCCGCCCGTTGAAGCTTTCGCAGAAGCCGTTCTGCATCGGCTTGCCTGGCGCGATGAAGTGCCATTCCACCTGATGATCCTTCGACCAGGCGAGGATCGCGTTCGAGGTGAACTCGGTGCCGTGGTCAGAGACGATCATGCCCGGCTTGCCGCGGTGAGCGATCAATTCCGTCAGTTCACGCGCCACCCGGCGGCCGCAGATCGAGGTGTCCGGGATCGCAGCCAGGCATTCGCGTGTCACGTCGTCGACGATATTGAGGACGCGGAAGCGCCGGCCGCAGGCGAACTGGTCATGGACGAAATCCAGCGACCAGCGCGCGTTCGGCTTCGCCTGGACCAGGATCGGTGCCCGCGTCCCTACCGCTCGGCGCCTGGAGCGTCGCTTGCGCACGGCCAGTCCTTCTTCGCGGTATAGCCGGTAGATGCGGTTGATACCCGATGCCTCGCCTTCGCGCCTGAGCAGAATGAACAGGCGTCGATAGCCGAAGCGGCGGCGCTCGTTGGCGAGGTCGCATAACCTTGTGAGCAGCTCCGTCTCCGGCGGACGCCGGGACCGATAGCGGACCATCTTGCGATCAGCACCGACGAAGGAACAGGCCCGACGCTCCGACACGCCCATGGCGGCCTGCAGATGCGCTACGGCTTCGCGCTTGGCGGCGGGCCCTACCATTTTTTTGAAAGAAGCTCGCGCAGGGCCGACGCTTCCAGCATCTTCGGCGAGCAGCTTCTTCAGCTTCGCGTTCTCGTCTTCCAAGCCTTTCAGCCGTTTGGCATCGGAGACGTCCATCCCGCCATACTTCGCCTTCCAGTTATACAGCGTCGCCTCGGAGATCCCATGCTTGCGCGCCAGGTCGCCCGCCTTTGCCCCCGCCTCATGCTCACGCAGAACCGCGATGATCTGCTCTTCCGTAAACCGCTTTCTCTTCATCAGTCCGTCCTTCAATCG
>NZ_JAMYQK010000119.1:0-1072 GCF_040320845.1 Mesorhizobium sp. M0601 | reverse complement strand
TGCTCAGCGACTTCGCGCCGTTCTCGGTCACTCGGACAGTCTCACTGAAGACGTACCCGTCGTCCTTCTCAAAAATGCCGATGAGGACGTGGAAAGTCATGTTAGTTTCAATCACGGTGTCGTCGTCCGCCTGGAAGCTGCCTCCGCCGTCGACCCAACCGTGACCGATGGAATAGCCGCTCCTGGATTCTTTGCGCACGCCATAGGGTTTAAAGGCGCGCTGGAATGCTTGCCAAACATCGGAGCACTTAACTCCCGAGCGTATTGTTTCGACCTGCGCGAGGAAGCCGTCCAAAGCGGCTTGGTGTAGGTGCCGCGCCCGAGCGGTTGGCTCACCCAAAAATACCGTCCGTGCCAAGCCGCATGCATAGCGGTATCGGTAGGCACCAATCTCGAAATTCGTCTGACAGCCCATTTTATAGCGCGCCTCAGACCATAGAAGATGCGGCGCGTTGGCGGGGGAGCCAACCGGCATAGTGGGAAAGGCGCAAACACCTCCGGGGATTTCCGGAGTGCCTTTGACTAGAGCATTCACTATGGCGGCACCCACGTCGCATTCGCGCGCACCAGGAGCGATCTCGAGCCGGCCCACCTGCATGGCCCTATCGGTTATCTTTCCAGCCTGCTCCATGTAGGCGAGCTCAGCTGGTGATTTTACCGTCTTCAGTTTACCGATCATTCCATCGGCATCCAGGGCCTTCGATAAGTCCAATCTGCTGGAGAGCGCGGCATGGTCCTTCACTCCAAACGTCTTGGCCGTCAGTTCGACCCCGATGCGGCTCGACTTGGTGCGCTCGCGGACCAGGTCGCTAATCGGCTCCCACGCAGTCCGCTGACTCGATCCAATGTACTTCTCGGGATAACTGAGAATACGCGATTCAGGCAGATACGAGGTAGGCGTTGCACACAAAGTGTCGATTTCGCGCAAGATCAGCCACGGGTCTTCATCATCTTGACACACGAGAGCGAGCTGCGGAACGTACTCCGAGTAACCGTCATAGCCGGTCAGATAGTTCATATTATTCTCGTTCATGACAAGCAGCGCATCCATACCGTACTCTGCCATTTTCTG
>NZ_JAMYQK010000118.1:0-1093 GCF_040320845.1 Mesorhizobium sp. M0601 | reverse complement strand
CGGCTCGGCCTCCGAGGTGCCGATCTCCATGCCGAGCACCTCGCGCCGACCGTCGGTATTCACGCCCACGGCGATGATGACGGCGACCGAGACGATCCGCCCACCGCGGCGCACCTTCAGGTAGGTCGCATCGATCCACAAATACGGCCCTCGATCGGCCGCTCGAGGAAGGCCTTCACCTTGCCGTCGATCTCTCGCACAGCCCGCTCACCTGGCTCTTGGAGATGCCGCTCATGCCCATCGCCTTAACTAGCCTGAAAATTCACGGTGGGTTGGCGGATGTGGTTCAAGCCGTTGAAATGACGTAGGATTTGGTTGCTAAGGCCGATCCGAATCATTTCCGGAGACCACACCCGCCATGAATGATCTTACGCTGCCGCTGAGCGGCTTGTCATCTGTCGGCGGCAAGTCCGTCGTCGCCCGTTTCGACGGCGGCATGCTGTCGTCGGACAGTGGCGTTCTGGCTCTAGCAGAGGTGGAGAAACGACTGCGGGTTCTTCTCGCTATGGGCCGCGCCGGTCGCCGCAGCCACTTCCATCTCCATCAGCCGCTCGGCGGCAAAGCCGATCATCTCGCGCAGGATATCGGCATCGGGGTCTTCTCCATGAGCCCGCGCAGGTTCATCATGTCGTCGGTCATCGATGCTTCCTTCGAATCAGGTTGGTGTCAGCAACCCGACCCTAACGGAAGAACGTCGATGACCACCGCTGCGCCGCTCGCTCGCTAAGGCGCTATTGAGGGCGCGCGCGCGGCTTCGCTACCGCCGAGGTACACTTGTATGGGCGATGATTGTCAAGCTTGCTCCTGGTTCGTTTCCTCATCTCCTAGTTCGGCCATTGGCCACCATCTCCTCGTCCCGACCTTACCCTGGCGCTCGCCCGGCGCGGGTGTTGTCCGGCAGCGGCGTTCCCTCCGCCGTGCGGCTGCTCCTCGAGCGTCGGGATCGCGGCCATGGAGCAATGGCGCTTCTCGCCGCGCAGCCAGCCGAAAGGCGCGCATCAAAAGCTTGGTGTCGAGACGATCGGTCTTGGCGCGGCGGTGCTCGCGCGACACCGCAACGCTGGCGGGGTGGATGGCGTAGGCCTCGATGCCG
>NZ_JAMYQK010000117.1:0-1097 GCF_040320845.1 Mesorhizobium sp. M0601 | reverse complement strand
CGATGACAGGCTTCGCGGCGTTCGCGGCGAAATGCTGATCCTAAACACGCCAGACTTCTCGCTGTCGCGCCCGGTCCGGTTGCTGCATCCGCGCTTTCCGCTCTATGCGGTACCGCGTGCCGACGCCCAGTTCATGATCGGTGCGACGATGATTGAAAGCCGGTCCGCCAGACCGGTCACGGCGCGTTCGATGATGGAGCTTCTGGGTGCTGCGTATGCCCTCCATCCGGCCTTTGGCGGGGCCGGGATCGTTGAAGCCGGCGTCGGCGTCCGTCCAGCCTTTCCCGACAATCTGCCGCGCGTCGAAATGAGCGGAGACACCGTCGCGATCAACGGGCTCTATCGCCATGGCTTTCTTCTCGCCCCCGCCATGGCGCGCCTGGCGGGCGAAATTGTCTTCAATCACGACAAACCCGTGGAGCTTGCTCATGAAACTGATGGTCAACGGCAAAGTGCATGAGGTTGCCGCCACCACGCTGGCCGAGCTGCTTGCCGCGCTTGACTATGAGGGCGATTGGCTCGCGACCGCCGTCAACAACGACCTCGTGCACAAAGCCAGCCGGGCGGAATTCCAATTGAACGACGGCGACCGGATCGAAATCCTCTCGCCGATGCAGGGAGGCTAGCATGTTCGATCTTCTCGGGACGACGCTTCCCTCCCGCCTGCTTCTCGGCACCGCTCAATATCCTTCGCCGGCCATCCTTGCCGATGCAGTCAGGGCATCGGGCACCTCGGTGGTGACCGTCTCGTTGCGCCGTGAGATGGGAGGCGGCAGGGCCGGCGAAAAATTCTGGTCGTTGATCCGGTCGCTTGGTGTCAGAATCCTGCCCAACACTGCTGGCTGCCACTCCGTCAAGGAAGCGGTCACGACCGCACAAATGGCGCGCGAAGTCTTCGGCACGCCCTGGATCAAGCTCGAAGTGATCGGCAATCACGACACGCTGCAGCCGGACGTGTTCGGTCTGCTCGAAGCCGCCCGCATCCTGTGCGAGGACGGTTTTGCGGTGTTCCCGTATACTACCGACGACCTTGTCGTCGCCGAGCGGCTGCTTGCGGCGGGCTGCAAGGTCTTGATGCCCTGGTGCGCACCGATCGG
>NZ_JAMYQK010000116.1:0-1126 GCF_040320845.1 Mesorhizobium sp. M0601 | reverse complement strand
TTGTAACTTGTTTCTTGCCGACTCTGCTATGAAGGCAGGTGCGGTGGCGGACGGGAGACCGGAGCATCTTTGGGTGATCGAGCCCGTGGGAGAGCAAGGGTCTTCGTCCGCCGTTCCATCGAACCCGAACAGTCGCCTGGGCCGCAAGCGAAGCCCGATTAGGCAAGGATGGGACAGGATGGAAATCATTGTTGGCATCGACGTTTCCAAGGATCGGCTCGACGTGCATGTTTTGCCGTCGGGCGAGGCGTTCTCGGTGGAGAATGACCACGCCGGGGTGGAGGATCTGGTTCGGCGGCTGGCAGCCCTTTCGCCGGCCGTTGTCGGATTGGAGTCGACAGGCAGCTTCGAGAGACTGGCGGTCGCCGCCTTGGCAGGCGCCGGCCTGGCGATTGTCGTGGTCAATCCGGCGCAGGTGCGCGCCTATGCCAATGCACTCGGCAAGCGGGCCAAGACCGACCCGATCGATGCCGCCGTCATCGCCGCTTTCATCGCTGCGACCAGGCCGCAATTGCGGCCATTGCGCGACGCCGAAACCGAGGCCCTGGCCGAGCTCGTCGCCCGCCGGCGTCAGATCGTGCAGATGATCGTGGCGGAGGAGAACCGTGCTCGCACGGTCATCGCGAAACAGGCGCAAAAGAGCATCCACCGGCTGCTCGTCGCGCTTCGGCGTGAGCTGGCAAGCCTCGATGCGGGCATGGACGATCATATCCGCAAGTCCCCAGTCTGGCGGGTCAACGAAAAGCTGCTTTCCTCCGTGCCGGGTGTCGGTCCTGTCGTTGCCCGCAGCCTGATCGCCGAAATGCCGGAACTGGGCAGCCTCGACCGCCGCCAGATCGCCGCGCTCGCCGGCCTTGCGCCATGGACGAGGCAGTCCGGAAAATGGCGTGGCAAGAGCTTCATTGGCGGTGGCAGGAGCCACGTGCGCGCCGCCCTCTTCATGGCCGCCCTCGTCGCCATCAGGCACAACCCCGTGCTCAAGGCTTTCCGCGACCGCCTGGTCGAGGCCGGCAAGCCGAAGATCGTCGCCGTCGTCGCCACAATGCGCAAGCTTCTCACCATTCTCAACGCTATCGTCCGGGATCAAAAACCGTGGCAAACAGCTTGACAGCCAAGACAGTCGCTC
>NZ_JAMYQK010000115.1:0-1151 GCF_040320845.1 Mesorhizobium sp. M0601 | reverse complement strand
GCGCCGCCGACGCGGATGACGGCAACGCCGCCCGCCAGCTTGGCGAGACGTTCCTGCAGCTTCTCCTTGTCATAGTCGGACGTGGTTTCCTCGATCTGCCCCTTGATCTGCTGGACGCGCGCCTGGATGGTGGTCTTCTCGCCGGCGCCGTCGATGATCGTGGTGGTGTCCTTCTCGATCAGCACGCGCTTGGCGCGGCCGAGCATGTCTATGGTGATGTTCTCCAGCTTGATGCCGAGATCCTCGGAAATCATCTGTCCGGCGGTGAGCACGGCGATGTCTTCCAGCATCGCCTTGCGGCGGTCACCGAAGCCAGGCGCCTTGACGGCCGCTACCTTGAGTCCGCCGCGCAGCTTGTTGACGACCAGCGTTGCCAGCGCTTCGCCCTCGACGTCCTCGGAGATGATCAGCAGCGGCCTGCCGCTTTGCACCACGGCTTCGAGGATGGGCAGCAGCGCCTGCAGATTGCCGAGCTTCTTTTCGTGGATGAGCACGTAGGGCTCTTCCAGCTCGACGCGCATCTTCTCGGCATTGGTGACGAAATAGGGCGAGAGATAGCCGCGGTCGAACTGCATGCCTTCGACGACGTCTAGTTCGGTTTCGGCGGTCTTGGCTTCCTCGACGGTGATGACGCCGTCATTGCCGACCTTGTCCATCGCCTTGGCGATCATGGCGCCTACGCTGGTGTCGCCATTGGCGGCAATGGTGCCGACCTGCGCGATCTCTGCTGAGGACTTGACCTTCTTGGCGCGCGCCTGGATTTCCTTGACGACGGCGCTGACGGCAAGATCGATGCCGCGCTTGAGGTCCATCGGGTTCATGCCGGCGGCAACGAATTTGGCGCCCTCGCGCAGGATGGAAGCGGCAAGCACCGTGGCGGTGGTGGTGCCGTCGCCGGCAAGGTCGTTGGTCTTCGAGGCCACTTCGCGCACCATCTGCGCGCCCATGTTTTCGAACTTGTCGGAAAGTTCGATTTCCTTGGCCACCGTCACCCCGTCCTTGGTGATGCGCGGCGCGCCGTAGGCCTTGTCGATGATGACGTTGCGGCCCTTGGGGCCGAGCGTCACCTTGACGGCGTTGTTGAGGATTTCGACGCCGCGCAGCATGCGGTCGCGCGCGTCGGTGGAGAATTTGATTTCCTTGGCAGACAT
>NZ_JAMYQK010000114.1:0-1207 GCF_040320845.1 Mesorhizobium sp. M0601 | reverse complement strand
CCTTCTCCCACAAGGAGGGCTTTGCATGAAGGGTGTGCTTAACCTGATTGGCCTACTGGGCGTCTTTTGAAGGCGTCTAAGGCCTCGCCCTGTCGCCCTGGCGCGGCATCGACCGGCATCATTGGCCCGATCGGCTCGATTTTGGACGCACTCCTCCCTCACGCCCGTCTCTCTTTGGGTGGATACAGGACACCGATCATAGTCCGCAGATTGTAGGCGCATGCCGCCAGCATGCACTGCGTGCGGTTGGTCGCAAGGTTGAAGAAGCGCATGCGCCGCATGCCGTAACGCTCCTTGAACACGGCGAAAGGCCGCTCAACCGCCGCCCGCACCTTGGAGATCAGCCGGTTGCGCAGCTTGTCGCGCGGCGGCAATTCAGGGTGATGCTTGTTGGGCCGCCGCATCAGGCGATCCTTGATCTTGGCCTCAGCGAGCCGGTCATGCCTGGCATGGGTGTAATAGGCCTGATCGCCATAGACCGCCTTCTCATCGCCGCAGATCAACCGGTCGGCCGGCTCGGTGTCGGTGACTGAGGCGTCGCTCACCTCGACGCGCCGGATCAAGGTGTGCCCCTGGTCGACGCCAATGTGCATCTTGTAGCCAAAAGTGCTCTTTTTGCCCTTCTTGCCCCAGCGCGCATCCTTGTCCGCCGACGGCTTGACCGGGCCGTGGTGGCCCTTCTTCGGCTGCTTGGGCGGCCGGCCGGGGGATTGCATGAACGAGGCATCGACCAGCGTGCCGCGCTTGACGATCAGGCCTTTCGTCTCCAGCTGCCGGTTGATCTCCTCAAACACCTTGTCGATCAGCCGCTCACGCGTCAGCTCGTCGCGAAAGCGCCATAGGGTCGAATGATCGGGCGTACGGTCCGAGAGGCTGAAGCCAACGAAGCGGCGAAACGACAGCCGGTCACGGATCTGCGCCTCAAGCGCTGGATCGCTCAGCCCATGCCACACACCCAGCAGAAGGCAGCGCACCAGCAACATTGCCGGGTAGCTGGCGCTACCCGGGCCGCTGCTGCTGCGCGGGCCAAGCAGCTTGCTGATCGGCTCCCAGTCCAGCTCTTTCGCAATCAGGTCGAAGATCGTCTCATCCGACACCGCAAGACCGTCCGCCAGACTCAACTGACCCAGAACACGATCCACCATCGCGAATCTCCCTGCTCCAACCTCACAACAGAATCACTGATCGGCTTCTGTGCAAAGATCTC
>NZ_JAMYQK010000113.1:0-1222 GCF_040320845.1 Mesorhizobium sp. M0601 | reverse complement strand
ATCACCCGTTGCTCAACCCGCGCCATACGGCGTAAAACCCGCCGAGGCTCTAACTGCAGCCGGATCAAAATTCAGTGGCAGGTCACTTGCGCCACGAATGACATCGAGCACCGAACGACCAAGGAGATCCTCAAAGGCCTCACATCCTATGAATTCATCTGCAAGGTTTGGTCCGCACAGCCCGAAGGCTTCAAGCTTAATCCGCTCCAGCAAATGCCGGGACCAAACATCTAGGCACGTCAGTTGTGCCGGTGGGTTCTTTGTGCCTATTGGGGAATTATATCATGCGGTACAATGAATTGTTTCAGTTTGCTGGTATTTTTTTGTATCAGCACGCCAAGTCCTCCCACGCCGTTGCGTCTGATTGCACTGTAGTCCTCAAGGCTCTTGCGTATGACGCGTCCTATTGAGCGATTGCTCTCGCCGCCGACACGCATTTTCACCATTACTTCAGGAATATAGCAGAGGCTGATCTTCCCAAAATTCAGCCACCGCAATATCGCGTCGTAATCAGCCGCGATCTGGTAACTCGTGTCATAGCACCCCAAGCGCTCGAACACGCTTCGCCGTAGATAAAGGGTCGGATGGGGGGGCATCCAGCCCCGACCAAGTAAGCGGGGCTCATATGGGCCGGATCGCCAGTACCGAATTAGCTGGTTTGGATCGGAGGCGGAAACATATTGTAGATCTCCGTACACCCCATCAATCTTATTGTCTTCAAATGCGAGCGCTACTTTGCCCAGGATGTTGTCAGACGCAAAGAGGTCGTCGGAATGCATCACCCCAATTACATCTCCGGAGGCGCGGGCAATCCCTCTATTTAGTGCATCGTAAATTCCAGCGTCACGAACACTAACAACATAGGTCAGAGAATTCGCGAGCGATTCTACTATTTCCAGGGTGCCGTCGGTCGAGCCGCCATCTTGTATAAGGTGCTCCACGTTCCTGTAATTCTGGGCTTGCACACTGCGTATCGCCTCTCCAATTGTTCCTTGTCGGTTATAAACAGCTGTCACAATGGATATCTTCATCGCTGGTGGTCTTCTCCGCAGTTGTCGGTTCTGTGTTGCCCGATTTTGCATCGCGCGGCAAGCGGACAGCCGATCCATTAATGGTTGGCGAAGACGGGAACTGGTACCTAGTGGATGGAATCTAACCCTTGGTGCCCACGGTTGACGGCAGCGATGATTTTGTCGGGGTCGGCGGTCCAAGTGAAAGGTTT
>NZ_JAMYQK010000112.1:0-1352 GCF_040320845.1 Mesorhizobium sp. M0601 | reverse complement strand
CGGCATCGAGGCCTACGCCATCCACCCCGCCAGCGTTGCGGTGTCGCGCGAGCACCGCCGCGCCAAGACCGATCGTCTCGACACCGAGCTTTTGATGCGCGCCTTTCTCGGCTGGCTGCGCGGCGAGAAGCGCCATTGCTCCATGGCCGCGATCCCGACGCTCGAGGAGCATCCGCACGGCGGAGGGAACGCCGCTGCCGGACAACACCCGCGCCGGGCTTTACCGCTTCCTTGAGCGGCTCAACCTCGTGCGCGCGCAGATCCGCACCATCGAACAGGAGCGCCTGCGCCGGCTGACGGCGGCCTGGCGCAGATCATCGGCATCGGCGTCGAGACCGCCGACATGCTGGTCCACGAGATGCTGTCACGCCAGCTGCGCGACCGCCGCGCCGTGGCGCGGTATGCCGGGCTGACGGACTCGCCGGACGAGAGCGGCCAGCGTCGCCGAGAGAAAGGGCTGGCGCGCGCCGGCAATGCCCGCGTGCGGCGCGGCATGATCAAGCTGCCGTGGCGGTTTCTGCGCTTCCAGAAGGACAGCGACCTCGCCCGATGGTTCCAGGCGCGCACTAGCGATGGCCGCAAAACCAGGCGCAAGACGATGATCGTGGCGCTGGCGCGCAAGCTGCTGATTGCGCTGTGGCTTTTCGTCACCGCGGGCGAGGTGCCGCAAGGCGTTATCGTGCGTGCGGCGTGATGGAGGCACGCGGGAACAGCGAGAACAATGCACACCCCAATTGGCGGGCCCGCAGCAGGGGGCTGCCGAAGACGATCCGAGGTGGCGGCAACCCGAAGCTACACATGGTCCTTCGGACCGCCGATGTAGAATGGGCTCGCCGCCCCGGAGCTTCGCCACCGATGCGCATGCTGCATCATGGTTCGGATCCACGGGAATCAACCGCATACAAGTCTGCCGCGCGACCCTTCGCGCCTGGCTCGGCGAACTCGCCTCGGAATCTGTCGTCGGCTTTTTGGCTCCCTGCAAGAAAGGGCTCACCCGACCAGTCAGCCTGCCGCCCGCCCTCGTGACAGTCAAGGACAAGTCGCTCACGCGACAGGGCCTGCGGCCCCATCCTTGACCGTCACTGCGCGCGGCGGCGAGCGCCAGGGTAGAGGTCCGAGTCGCGTACTCATCCCTGCTATCCTCCTTTAGCCCTAGCTTCCGGCGCTATATCGGGCACCTCTCTGGATGCCTCCGATTAAGGCGTCGAGTTGTTTGCGTCACCTTAGATTGGCCGGCACATAATGTTGCTAGCCGCCTTGATGCACGGCGATGAGGTTTTGGTGGCCTGAAGCGGCGATGTGGCCGCTGTTGGGCGCTTTTCCGCGAACCTCGTCAGGCGCCGGCGGTGATC
>NZ_JAMYQK010000111.1:0-1397 GCF_040320845.1 Mesorhizobium sp. M0601 | reverse complement strand
CGAAGGTGGGAGACGCAGCGAAGGATTTGTCGAGGGAACAGGGGAAAACGATTGCCGAAGCAACAGGCGAGTACGCGCGCGCAGTCGAAACGTTTGAGTGGTACGGCACGCACGCCGAAGAATTCTCGGCCCCAATTCCACATGGCCCGAACCGAATGATTGTCCCCGAGCCGCTTGGTGTGGTCGCTGCCTTCACGCCGTGGAACTATCCCGCAGTGCTTATCGCCCGCAAGCTTGCCCCCGCATTGGCGGCAGGCTGTCCGGTGATCCTTAAAGGGGCGGAAGAGACCCCGAGCGCTGCAGTTCACATCGTCGAAGCTTTACGTCAAGCGGGTATCCCGGACGGCGTGGTCAATCTCGTCTTCGGCGTGCCGGCGCATATTTCTGAAAATTTGCTCAACTCGCCGATTGTAAAGGTCCTGACCTTTACGGGCTCTACCGCTGTTGGAAAACATCTTGCCAAGCTCGCCGCAAATAACTTGCAGCGGTGCATCCTTGAACTCGGTGGACATTCCCCGGTCGTTGTGTGCGAGGATGCGGACCTCGCACAGGCCGTCCCGGCAATATCGGAATACAAGTTCGAGTGCGCGGGCCAGAGCTGCAACGCGCCCAGCAGGATTTTCGTCGCGCGCACTCTCTATGAGGAATTCCTCTCCCAGATGAAGGAAGCCGCCCGCAAGATCAGGATCGGCCCACCGAACGACCCTGCGACGGAGATGGGACCGATGGCAAACGCGCGGCGGATCGAGGCCATGCAGCGTCTGATCCAGGACGCGGTCGATCGCGGCGCCACCATCGAAACCGGTGGCACCCGCCTCGACCGGCCGGGTTTTTACTGGCCGCCGACCATCCTGACAGGGGTGCCAAAGGATGCCAGAGTGCTTCATGACGAGCCGTTCGGGCCGATACTCACCGTGGCGCCGTTCGACACGATCGAGGAGGCTATCGAAGAAGCCAACGCCACTGACTATGGCTTGGCTGCATACTTCTTCACCGGTGCTGACGATACCAAACGGGCGCTGATCGGCGGTCTTTCGGCTGGTGCTGTCAGTGTAAATTACCTGAAGGGGGTTTCCGCGGATGCGCCGTATGGAGGCGTCAAACAGAGCGGTTATGGATATGAAGGCGGCGAGCAGGGGCTGCGGAGCTTCCAGAGCCTGAAACTGGTCAACGGGCTCGGTTCATTTGGATGAGATTTCGTGAATAGGACAAGATCGACCATTGCCGGGGAGGATATCACAAAGAGCGTCGCAGACGCCCTTCAATACATCTCATATTACCATCCTCCCGACTATATCCGGTACCTTTCGCGGGCATACACTCGCGAACAGAGCCCGGCGGCGAAGAATGCCATCGGGCAGATCCTGCTGAACTCCCGCATGGCGGCCTTCGGACGG
>NZ_JAMYQK010000110.1:0-1398 GCF_040320845.1 Mesorhizobium sp. M0601 | reverse complement strand
CCGTCCGAAGGCCGCCATGCGGGAGTTCAGCAGGATCTGCCCGATGGCATTCTTCGCCGCCGGGCTCTGTTCGCGAGTGTATGCCTGCGAAAGATACCGGATATAGTCTGGAGGATGGTAATAGGAAATGTACTGAAGGGCGTCGGCGACGCTCCTTGTGATGTCTTCACCGGCAATGGTGCGTGTCCTTTTGTTCACCAAGCTCTTACCCGAATGACCCAAGCCCGTTGACCAGTTTCAGGCTTTGGAAGTTCCGCAGGCCCTGCTCGCCACCTTCATAACCATAACCGCTCTGCTTGACGCCTCCATACGGCGCATCTGCGGAAACCCCTTTCAGGTAATTTACACTGACAGCTCCAGCCGAAACACCGCCGATCAGCGCTCGTTTCGCATCGGCGGCGCCAGTGAAGAAGTAGGCGGCCAGGCCATACTCGGTGGCATTGGCTTCTTCGATAGCCTCCTCGATCGTGTCGAACGGCGCCACAGTCAGGATCGGCCCGAACGGCTCGTCATGAAGCACTTTCGCATCCTTGGGCACCCCTGTCAGGATGGTTGGCGGCCAATAGAAACCCGGCTGGTCGAGGCGGGCGCCACCGGTCTCGATGCGGGCGCCGCGCTCCACCGCGTCCTTGACCAGATGCTGCATGGCCTCGATTCGCCGCGCGTTTGCCATCGGTCCCATCTCCGTCGTAGGGTCGTCGGGTGGACCGACCTTGATTTTGCGGGCGACTTCGGTCATTCGGGATAGAAACTCCTCATAGAGTGGCCGGGCGACGAGGATTCTGCTGGGTGCATTGCAACTCTGGCCCGCGCACTCGAACTTGTATTCCGAAATTGCCGGGACGGCTTTAGCGAGATCCGCATCCTCGCATACAACGACGCGGGAGTGTCCACCGAGTTCAAGGACACACCGCTGCAAGTTGTTCGCGGCGAGCTTGGCCAGGTGTTTTCCAACAGCGGTGGAGCCAGTAAAGGTCAAGACTTTCACAATTGGCGAGCCGAGCAGACGTTCAGAAATCTGCGCCGGCACGCCGAAGACAAGATTAACCACGCCGTCCGGGATACCCGCCTGGCGCAACGCTTCAACAATGTGGATGGCAGCACTCGGTGTCTCTTCTGCCCCTTTGAGGATTACAGGACAGCCTGCCGCCAATGCGGGGGCAAGCTTGCGAGCGATAAGCACTGCGGGATAGTTCCACGGCGTGAAGGCAGCGACCACACCGAGCGGCTCAGGGACGATCATTCGGTTCAGGCCATGTGGAACTGGGGCCGACAGCTCTTCGGCGTGTGTGCCGTACTACTCCAGCGTTTCCACTGCGCGCGCGTACTCGCCTGTTGCTTCGGCAATCGTTTTCCCCTGTTCCCTCGACAAATCCTTCGCTGCGTCTCCCACCTTCG
>NZ_JAMYQK010000109.1:0-1400 GCF_040320845.1 Mesorhizobium sp. M0601 | reverse complement strand
AGGGACAGGGCTTGATGCCGGACGGCACCTCGCGCTTCTCGATCGGCAAGGACAAGCTGTTCCACTACATGGGCTGCTCGACCTTTTCCAACTTCACCGTGCTGCCCGAGATCGCGGTGGCCAAGGTCAATGCCGACGCCCCGTTCGACAAGATCTGCTACATCGGCTGCGGCGTCACCACCGGCATCGGCGCTGTGATCAACACGGCCAAGGTCGAGCAAGGCGCGACGGCGGTCGTGTTCGGCCTCGGCGGCATCGGCCTCAACGTCATCCAGGGCCTGCGCCTTGCCGGCGCCGACATGATCATCGGCGTCGACCTGAACAACGACAAGAAGGAATGGGGCGAGAAATTCGGCATGACGCATTTCGTCAATCCGAAGGAGATCGACGGCGATGTCGTGGCTCATCTCGTCAACATGACCAAGCGCGGCGCCGACCAGATCGGCGGCGCCGACTACACGTTCGACTGCACCGGCAACACCAAAGTCATGCGGCAGGCGCTGGAAGCGTCGCATCGCGGCTGGGGCAAGTCGGTCATCATCGGCGTTGCCGGCGCCGGCCAGGAGATCTCGACGCGGCCGTTCCAGCTGGTCACCGGCCGCACCTGGATGGGCACCGCCTTCGGCGGCGCGCGCGGCCGCACCGACGTGCCGAAGATCGTCGACTGGTACATGGCCGGCAAGATCGAGATCGATCCGATGATCACCCACACGCTGAAGCTCGAGGACATCAACAAGGGCTTTGACCTGATGCATGAAGGCAAGTCGATCAGGAGCGTGGTAGTCTATTGAAGGAGGTACTGATCCGGGTTCGGATCCGATATCCGAATTTCAGCGAGTCGCTCAGTATGCAGAGCTGGCAATTCGGCGAACATCTTTGGGTAGCGCTTAGGAATAACAACCGCGTTCGCATCGACCTCGATGAGATCGACCGCGGCAGAGAAGAAATATCGTTTCTCGTGCGCGATACATATCTGAGTAAGGCGCTCAAGGTGGTAGAGCGCGTCAAGCAAGAACACCGTATGGAGAATGAAGCGGTAATCGAAACGGAACCAGCATAGAACCAAGGGAGGAAACAAAAATGCCGGAAAAACTGCATCCTAAAATCGACAATGGACTGCCACGGGAAAAGGCCGACTTTGCCGGCGGCACGCTGGTCTGCGCCTGCACCAGCAACCCGGTCAAGGTCAAGGTCAAGGGCCAGATCGCCCACAACCATGCCTGCGGCTGCACCAAATGCTGGAAGCCGGAAGGCGCGCTGTTCTCGGTCGTGGCGGTTGCCGGTACAAACGACGTGACGGTGACCGAAAACGGCGACAAGCTGAAGATCGTCGATCCGGGCGCGCTGATCCTGCGCCATGCCTGCACCGGCTGCGGCGTCCACATGCACGGCCCGGTCGA
>NZ_JAMYQK010000108.1:0-1445 GCF_040320845.1 Mesorhizobium sp. M0601 | reverse complement strand
TGACTTAGTCGACCTGTTGCAAGCGTCCTTTGAGCGAGGCCAACCAGGCATGTCGCAGGGCGGTGCTATGCAATGTCAAACCATCAACGCTGAAGCGTTAGGAGAGTAAAATGCAGAACAAAGTGGTAATCGAAAATGTTATATTCGCGGCCGGGGATGGCGCGTCTTTCTACGACGATCAGGAGGCGATCCGGAGAGGAGTAAAGAAGGATGGTTACTTATACACTGGCACGCCTATAACAAAGGGATTCTCAAAAATCAGGCAGCCGGCGGCCGCCCTGGGGATCGGACTTGCCCTGTCTGACAAGCAAATCGTGTGGGGCGACATGATGAGCGTCCAGTACGCCGGCGCAGCCGGTCGAGATCCGCTGTTTGACGTGGCTCAGATTGAGGGACTGGTTCGCCAGTATGTGGTCCCCCACCTCATCGGCATCAATCCAAGTAACTTCAAGGCCGCCTGTGACGAAGCGCTTGGCGTTAACGGCGGCGGTGGGTTGCCTGTTTCGGTAGAGTACGGGGTCAGTCAGGCGTTGCTGGAGGCAGCCGCATACGTGCAGCGCGTGACCATGGCCGAGGTCATTGCATCGGAGTTGCACCTTCCAACTCCGATGAAGCGCGTTCCGATTTACTGTCAGACCGGCGATGAGCGTGAAATTAATGTCGACAAGATGATTTTGAAGTCCGTGGACATACTCCCCCACGGCCTGACAAATTCGGCTGAGCGGTTCGGAAGGCGCGGGGAGGTGTTTAGAGAGTACGTACGGTGGGTCGTCGACAGGATCCGGAAGGTTGGAGAGCCCACCTATCACCCGGGCCTTCACTTTGACGTCTATGGCTGGGTAGGCTTGGAATTTGGCCTCGAACCGAAGAAGATTGCCGAGTTCATTGCGCAGGCGGCGGATGATGCCGATGGATTTGACATTAATATTGAATGTCCTGCTGATTTTGGGTCGACAGAGGCTCAAATAGATGGTTACCGCGATATCGTCAGAGAGATGACGAGAATTGGAACAAGAGCCCGTATCGTCGCCGATGAATACTGTAATACACTTGAGGATATCCGACGGTTTGCCGAGGCTGGGTCAGCTCACCTGATACAAATCAAAATGCCAGACGTTGGGCCCCTGTTGGATACTGCTAAGGCCGTCGTTGTGTGCAAGGACAATGGCGTTGGTGCGTATGTCGGTGGAAGTGCGTCGGAAACCGACGTTTCGGCCAGGATTTCTGTACATATCGCGATGGCCACCCAGGCGGACATGATGCTGGCAAAGCCCGGAATGGGCGTTGACGAGGCCGTAACAATCGTAAGGAACGAGCAACATAGGCTCTTGGCCACCCTTGCGAGCAGAAACGTCAGTCCCAAGACCGCGCGGCCCGCCTGATCCTATGGTGATATTCAAATCAGACCATTCGCGGAATGGATTGGTCGCGAAAGCGAGAGCCTG
>NZ_JAMYQK010000107.1:0-1483 GCF_040320845.1 Mesorhizobium sp. M0601 | reverse complement strand
TCGGCGCCGTCGCGGCGGTAGTCCTTGTAGCGGAAGGTGACGCCGCTCTTGTCGAAGGCGATCAGCCGGCTGTTCGAAATCGCGACCCGGTGCGTGTAGCGCGACAGGTAGGCGAGCACCGCTTCAGGCCCGGCGAACGGCGCTTTGGCATAGACCACCCAGCGCTTCTTCCGGATGGGAGCAAGATGGCGCAGGAATGCCCGCCGCTTGATCAGGTGCGCGATCGACCCGAAGAAGCTGAGCCGGCCCGCCTCGTGCAGCGCGACCAGCCGGGTGAGAAACAGGCGGCGGAACAGCTTCCCGAGAATCCTCACCGGGAGCAGGAAGGCCGGGCGCGACGATATCCAGCGGCTTCCGTCCGGCGCGATGCCGCCGCCCGGCACGATCATGTGGACATGCGGATGGTGCGTCATCGCCGATCCCCATGTGTGTAAGACGGCGGTGATGCCGATGCGCGCGCCGAGATGCTTCGGATCCGTAGCGATCGTCAGCATCGTCTCCGCTGCCGCCTTGAACAGCAGCTCGTAGACGAGCGCCTTGTTGTGGAAGGCGATGTCGGCGACCTCGGCGGGCAGCGTGAACACGACATGGAAGTAGCCGACCGGCAGCAGGTCGGCCTCACGCTCGGCCAACCACGTCCGTGCGGCCGCGCCCTGGCACTTCGGGCAGTGCCGGTTGCGGCAGGAGTTGTAGGCGATGCGCCATTGGCCGCAGTCCTCGCAGGCTTCGACGTGACCGCCAAGGGCTGCGGTGCGGCAATACTCGATCGCCGACATGACCTTGAGCTGGGCGAGGCTCAGGTGACCTGCATGGGCAGCCCGGTAAACGGGTCCGGCAGCACGGAAGATGTCGGCGACCTCGATCGAGGCGCGCACGGCTCAGATGTCGGGCGAGACCTCTCCCGGCTTGAACAGCCCGAGCTTGTCGAGCGGGCTCGTCACGGCACGCACCGTCCGGGTCGCCACCTTCGCGTAAAGGGCGGTGTTGTTGAGCTTGGCATGCCCGAGCAGGACCTGGATGATCCGGATGTCGGTGCCGTCCTCCAGCAGGTGGGTGGCGAAGCTGTGGCGTAGCGTGTGCGGCCCGACCCGCTTGGCGATGTCGGCGGCCTGGGCCGCCTCGACGACGATGCGATAGAGCTGCCGCGTGCTGATCGGCTTCATCGCGTGCTGTCCGGGGAACAGCCAGCCGTCGCGGTGCATCACGCCCTGCTGACGTCCGACCTTCCACCACTCACGCAGCAACAAGAGCAGGTCTTGCGACAGCATGGCGTTGCGATATCGCCCGCCCTTGCCACGCTCGACGCGCAACAGCATGCGCTCGCTGTCGACGTCGGCAACCTTCAGCATCGACACCTCGGCGACACGCAGGCCCGCGCCATAGGCGACTGACAATGCGGCCTGGTGCTTGAGGCAGGTGGTGGCGTTGAGCAGCCGGGCCACCTCGTCGCGGCTGAGCACCACGGGCAGGTTGCGCGGATGCG
>NZ_JAMYQK010000106.1:0-1543 GCF_040320845.1 Mesorhizobium sp. M0601 | reverse complement strand
CGACCGATAGTGTTGAAAAAGTCCGGGTTGCAGCAGTCCTGAAGCACTGATTCAATCTTCGTCGTAAGAGGAGATTGAGTCGATGATGGGCGAGCAAAGTGTGATGCAGGAGGAGCTGTTCTACGGCTTCAGCCTGGAGCGGCATGTGCCGGCGGATCACCTGCTCAGAGCGATCGACCACTTCGTCGACCTGTCCGCCATCCGCCAGCATCTGGCGCCCTTCTACAGCCCGATCGGCCGTCCCTCGATCGACCCTGAGCTGCTGATCCGCATGCTGATCGTCGGCTATTGCTTCGGCATCCGCTCGGAGCGCCGGCTGTGCGAGGAGGTACATCTGAACCTGGCCTATCGGTGGTTCTGCCGGCTTGGCCTCGAGGGTGATGTGCCTGACCACTCAACCTTCTCCAAGACCCGCCACGGCCGCTTCCGCGATGCCGACCTGCTGCGCGAACTGTTCGAGACCGTCGTCCGGCGCTGCATAGCTGAAGGGCTCGTCGGCGGCGAAGGCTTTGCGGTCGATGCCAGCATGATCGTCGCCGACGCCCATCGTCAGCGCGGGATCGAAACGGCCGAGGACCTCAATCCCAAAGCCAAGCGGGCCGTGGCTGAGTATCTCGCCACTCTGGATGACGCCGCCTTCGGGGCCGCCACGCCGGTGGAGCCCAAGTTCGTCTCCCCTGTTGATCCCGCCGCGCGCTGGACTGCCGCTTGGGGTGGCCCAGCCGTCTATGCCTATTGCACGAACTATTTGATCGACGTGGAGCACGCCATCATCGTGGACGTGGAGCCCTCGACCGCGGTGCGCCAAGCCGAGGTGACGGCCGCCAAGACTATGATCGAGCGGGCGCACGACGAGCTCGGCCTCTGGCCGGAGCGGCTGATTGCCGACACCGGCTACGGCTCGGCCGAAATGCTGAACTGGTTGGTGCATGAGCGTGGGATCGAGCCGCATATCCCGGTCTTCGACAAGTCTAGGCGCAAGGATGGCACCTTCTCGCGCGACGACTTCACCTACGACCATAAGGCCGATACATACATCTGTCCTGGCGGGAAGACGCTCAGGCAGCGCCAGAAGACCTATCGGATGCCACACCCTCTCGTCGACGAGAATGGCATGATGCGCTATCGCGCCAGCAAGCTGGATTGCGACGCCTGTGCCCTGAAGCCCAGCTGTTGCCCGAAGGAGCCGGCGCGCAAGGTGCTGCGCTCGATCTATGAGGGCGCGCGCGACATGGCCCGCGACATCGCAAAGACAGACGCCTACCAGACCTCACGCTATCAGCGGAAGAAGGTGGAGATGCTGTTCGCGCACCTCAAGCGCATCCTGAAGCTCGATCGATTGCGATTGCGCGGCCCCTGTGGTGCCCGCGATGAGTTCCACCTTGCAGCCATCGCTCAGAACCTCAGGAAATTGGCCAAGATTTGCACCCTCGGAACAAACGTCCGAGCCACTTAAGGCGAGGAGGTCGCGTCGACCTTAATCAAGACGCTTCGGTGCGAGTGGATCCACGGCTTCATCGCCGACTTCTTCAACACTATCGAC
>NZ_JAMYQK010000105.1:0-1550 GCF_040320845.1 Mesorhizobium sp. M0601 | reverse complement strand
GTCGACCGTGAACAATCCGGCCCCTAAGCGGCGACCGGCTTGGGCCGGAGTTGGAAGAGAGCGATCAAGAGGGACAAAAAACCCTTCAGCCACCTGAGCAGGAGGGAGAAGTTGTAGCCGGCGGCGGCCAGGATGGCGTTGACGGCGTCGCCCTGCTGGCCGGCGAGGTAGTTGCGACCCATGCGATGCTCGGCCTTGATGTGGCCGATCACCGGTTCGACCGCCGACCGCCGCCGCATCTGGCGTTTGATTGCCGGGGTGACGCGGCGTTTCTGGCCGCTGGTGAAGACCCTGAACTTGTGGCTCTGGGGTGCGTTGTGGCCGCGATAGCCGGCGTCGGCGAGGATGCGGCCGATCTGGTTGCCGATGATCTCTTCCATGTCGGGGATGACGCTTGCCAGCGTGTGGCCGTCATAGGGATTGCCGGGCAGTGCTTTTGCATGCAGGGCGAATTGGCCGCCCTTGGAGCGCTTCAGCGTGGTGGCCACCGACACCTTCACTCCGAACTCGTAGGGCATGTGCGCCTTGCCCTTGCCGATGCATTCCACCTCGTGCGCGTGCAGGCTGTATATCTTGCGGCCGCGCTGGCGCTGACGCTGCTCGAGAACGGTGGCGGCCTGGTAGAGCGGCCATTTGAAGAGCGCGTCCAGCCCCGCATCGCCGGCGACCTGGCGGGCGATGTCGCGAATGGTCCGGCCGAGATAGGTCTTGAGCCTGCGCAGCGCCTTGTTGGCCCGCTTGAACTGCTTGGCGTGGGCATAGCGCTGGTGCTTGATCAGCGCCAGCTTGCCGACCCGCACATAGCTCTGGCGCAAATTGAGCCCCGTCTTCCTGGCCAGCCGCACCAGCCGCTCGCGCGCCCGGTGAATGAGCTTGGCGTCGGTCGGGAACATCACGTTCTTCGGCTGCACGGTTGTGTCGACGATCACCTGGCGCGTGTCGGACGGCTTCATCGCCCCGGTCTTGACCGCGAGGCTGAGGCTTTCCTGCAACAGCGCCGCGATCCGCTCCTCGCCCATGCGGCTGCGCCAGCGCGTCATCGACGAGCGGTCGAACGGCAGCGCGTGGCAGAAGAATTCCTCGCCGCAAAGATATTGGAAGTAGGGGTTCTCCACCCAGCGCTCGCACAGCACCTCATCCGACAGGTTGAAAGTGTGCTTGAGGATGGCCAGCCCCGCCATCAGCCGGGTCGGCAGCGGCGGCATGCCGGGGCCGTCCGAATAGACGGCGCCGAAACGCTCCTCCAGCACCGGCCAGTCGATCGCCAGCGCCAGCCGCACCAGCTCGTGCTTCATATTGATGATCTGATCGAGCCTGGAGCGGAACAGATCCTGCTTTCCCGTCTCGCGCTTCTCGCGTGGCCTGGACATTCGCCGTCCCCTCGATTCGCCGCCGCCGAACCAAGTGAATCACGCTCCGCAGCACAAGGGAATCGCAAAACGAATTGCAGGAAAACAGCCCCCATAAACCGCTAATCCTGCAATCCAAAAGCCGCTATCCGCCTCAATCAACATGCCAGATCAACGGCTTGCGGATAGTTCACGGTCGAC
>NZ_JAMYQK010000104.1:0-1625 GCF_040320845.1 Mesorhizobium sp. M0601 | reverse complement strand
TACAATCCTGTTTCATAACACCCATCTGTCTATGTCGTTGAAGTGAATAGGTTTTGCTGATCTGGATGCGATCCCGTGGGGTATTTTGGGTTTTGCCGCGCGCGATGAACGATGCGCTGTGCCGCAGGTTCGCCAAGCGTTGATCGGCTGAAGACCCATGGACCATCCGGCAGAGGATGAACGCCTTCGATCTCGCCCGCCTCGGCGGCGAGCCTGAGGGTCTTCGGTGCAACGCCGAGAAGGCGCGCCGCCTTGTTCAGGTTAAGCCATGGCTCTTTGCCGTCCGCCGCTGGCCGGAAGACAGGGATCTTATGATGCGACCTGTGCGCGGTGACCCGTTCGCGTGTCCATCGATTGCCGTGGCCGGTCACCAGTCCATTGCGGTTGAGGATGCCAGCAATCAGATCATCATTGGCGATGAGCACCAGTTGGCGGACGGCCGCGATGATATCGCCGGACGTGCTGTTGCGCTGTCCACGGCGCCGCTTCGGCAGGCGCAGTTCAGTATGGACGCCGCCAACCCAATGGATCAGAAGAACGATCTCTGACGCTTCGTCATCGATATCGGCGACCACCTCCCGGATGACGGTGCGAACGATGCGCTTCTTGAGCCTTGCATCCGTCGTCGGCGCCGCCCATACAGCCTTGAGATCGGCGGCGAGCGCGGTGACGTGTATTGGCGACAGAAGTGATGGCTCCGATGTCGAGGCATCATGCGCGGCAATCCTGCTCTCGATCTCGCCGACACGCGTAAGCGCCCGGTTCCATCGCAACTCCAGTTCCGCCGCGACCAGCCGGTTCTGCGGATCGATGGCGTCGTATTGCCGGAACGCCCGATCGGCGTTGTAGCGTGCCGCCTCGCGATCGCGCATCAGAGCATCGCGGACCTGATCGCGGCGACTGGCCGCTTGCGCTTCGGCCTCGACGGCCGCGGCTATCGCTGCCGGCTCGACAACCCGCAGAAGAGCTTCCTCGATGGCGTCGTCGACGCGTAGTCCACCGAAGGCGATGCAACGCGGCTCGCCATTGTCAAGCAGACCACGCCAGCAGGAATAGCGCGGAATGTTGTGCTTGGTTCCCGTGTAGCGGACCGTCAGCTTGCGGCCGCAGCGCCGGCAGCGGACAAGGCCGGCGAGCAGAGCGTCGCCATGCTTGGGCGCCCCGTGATGCCGGCTCGTGGGCACGTTGTCGCTCACCATCTTGCGGATCGCTTCCGCCCTTTCCCAGCTGACGTAGCCTTCGTGTGCACCCGGGATCAGCGCCAGCCATTCATCACGCGCCTTACGGCGGCTGCGCGAACGAATGGCTGTTGCATCATATCCCGACGCAGCACGAGTCTTACCATAGGCATAGGCGCCGCCGTAGATCGGGTTCTCGATCATTCGGTGGATGGTCGCATAGCTTGGCCTGCGCCAGACCACATCGCCATTGTTGCGCTTGGCAGGCAAATCCAGCCCATGTTCGAGGAACCAGAGCAGGGCCTGGCGGGCACTGCCGAGTTCCGCCACCTTGTCAAACACAAGGGTGATGGCCTCCTGCATGCGACGGTCGGGATCCTTCTCCAGCCGGTCGCCGACCTTCACGAAGCCGACCGGGGAAGCGACGACGAGTTCACCGCGCCGGGC
>NZ_JAMYQK010000103.1:0-1988 GCF_040320845.1 Mesorhizobium sp. M0601 | reverse complement strand
CAATGCTGCTTGCCAAGGAGGCCATGAACGAACCGATCGACATGTCGGAACTGATCGCCAGGGGGCCGTCAAGCGCGGAGGAGGCGCTGCGGATCGAGCTTTATCAAAGAATTAACGCGCTAGGCATCGGGGCTCAGGGCCTAGGCGGCCTGACCACGGTCGTTGACGTCAAGGTTGCTACCTATCCTACACATGCCGCGTCCAAGCCCGTCGCGCTCATTCCACAATGCGCGGCCAACCGGCACCTGAAGTTCACTTTGGACGGAACAGGGCCGGCACAGCTTCAGCCGCCCAACCTTTCCGAATGGCCCCAGATTAGTCAAGAGGACTTGCACACAGCCGGCGTCCGACGGGTCAATCTCGATGCGCTCACCAAGGAAGAGACGGCATCGTGGCGCTGCGGGGAAACCCTTCTTTTGTCGGGGAAGATGCTGACGGGCCGTGACGCCGCCCACAAGCGAATGGCCGAACTGATCGATGCCGGCAAGCCGCTCCCCGTCGATCTGCAGGGACGGATGATCTACTACGTCGGACCCGTCCGCGCAGTGAGGGGCGAGGTCGTCGGACCGGCCGGCCCGACGACCTCAAGCCGGATGGACGGTTTTACTGAGAAAATGCTCGCCGAAACTGGGCTCTTCGCGATGGTCGGCAAAGCCGAGAGGGGCCCGGCCGCAATCGCGTCGATCGTCAAACACAAAACGCCCTATCTCATCGCAGTCGGTGGTGCCGCCTATCTGATTTCAAAATCGATCAGGGCGGCACGAATTATTGCCTTTGAAGACCTGGGCATGGAAGCGATCTATGAATTTGAGGTCCAGGACATGCCGGTCATCATGGCTGTCGATGTTGAGGGAAACTCCATTCATAATTCCGGGCCGCTTGAGTGGCGTAAGCGCATGGCGGCCGACAGCATCGCCCGCAGCATCGGCGTCTGAGTCCGCCGGCTGCGCGAATCCGGCCAGACTCCCGCTCGGATTTTGGGCCGCATCGGTAACACAGGTCAGCTCTCGGCGAGCCAAAAGAAAGGCTTTCAAGTCGCTCTCGATGCCAAACGCTCAGTGTAAAGACTGCTTCGACCTGCCGTTCTTACGATCGACGCTCAGGGTGCTGTCTAGGGGTGCCATTCGGGTGAAGCACCGGAGACACCAAAAAGATGCGCCATTCATTTACGAGGAGGCCGCCGACAGGCGATCGTCCAAATGCGTCATCGCCCGTTTGGGGGCTGGGGCAATACCCCAACTGCTTGGATCGTTCTCAGTTCCCTGGCTTCTACAACCTCGCCGTGAGCAGCAGGCCGAGGACTAATGACGCCCACTACATTCGCCCGCTTCAATTAATGATGGAATTGGTTGTGCTAATGGACTGTCGACCACCCCTTGAGAGCAACAGATCATGAAGTCGAAACCAAATCCTGTGCAACTAGACACTTGGGATATCCGGATTCTCTCAGAGATCCAGTCAGATGGTCGGATTTCGAAAAGCGAGCTCGCAAAGCGTGTCCACCTTTCTGCGTCGGCCTGTTCGGAGCGGCTCCGTGTGCTCCAAGCCGCGGGCATCATTGAGGGGTTCTACGCGCGACTCAGTCCAGCCCTCATTGGGGGCATCATCTCTATAATGGTGGAGGTGGTTCTGGATCGCCACCGTCTCGAGGACCAACGGCACTTCGAGACTGCGATCCAACAGATTCCGGAAATCCTGGACTGCTGGGCCCTCGGGGGGCGGATAGACTATTTAATGCGGGTTTCATCTCCTTCCATGGCTGCGTATCAGAATTTCATGGAGGAATTGCTGCAGGCAGGCTTGGGTATCGAGCAATACTACAGCCTTGTCGTGACGAAACCAGTGAAATCCAACTCACCGATTCCTCTGTCCGCCTTGAGGCAACGGTAAAGCTGGCCGACGGCAGGATCGTGGATGGCGTTACCCTATCGCGAAGGGAAATCGAGTGTCTGAAGTGGGCGGCTCGCGGAAAGACGGCGTGGGAGATC
>NZ_JAMYQK010000102.1:0-2093 GCF_040320845.1 Mesorhizobium sp. M0601 | reverse complement strand
TGGATAAAGAAACTTGCGTTCCTCGGTCCCGTGGGCGTTCTCTCGTCGTGTTGTACAACCGATCGCGCCCACATTCGGCGCTCGGCTACATCACGCCGGCGGCTTATGCCGCCAATCTCACCGCAACGGGCGATCGGCTGCGCAACCCCGACCAGCTCGTAAGACCGTATGTCCGCCTCTGCCGATGAGGTGGCTCGCCCTACACTGCGCGTCCGAGGGTTGCTCGGGCGGGCCGAGCCGATCCTCACCACAGGAGGACGAGCCGTGGCGAATTATAGAGAAGCATTTGTCGGAATCGATGTTGCGAAGCTGAAGAACGCTATCGCGATTGCGGAGGCAGGCCGGGAAGGAGAGGTTCGGTTCTTCGGTGAGGTCGACGCGTCGCCACAAGCATGCGGCGGGTCATAGGCCGGATCGCCAGCCGCTTTGATTACGTGCATTTCTGCTATGAGGCCGGGCCGACCGGGTATGGCCTTTATCGCCTGATCCGGTCGCTCGGGCACGACTGCACCGTGGTTGCACCATCATTGATACCGAGGAAGCCCGGCGATCGGGTGAAGACGAACCGCCGAGACGCCATTTCCCTTGCCCGGCTATTGCGCGCCGGCGAGCTGACCGCGGTGTGGGTTCCCGATGAAGGGCACGAGTCCATACGGGATCTTGTTCGCGCGCGGGCGGCCGCGGTCGAGACGCTGCGGGTCCATCGCCAGCAGGTGAGCGCATTCATGCTCAAGCACGGCCGTAGCTATCCGCGAAAGAAGAGCTGGACGATGCGCTATCTACGCTGGCTTCAGGAACAGCGGTTCGATCATCCCGCGCATCAGATCGCACTCCAGGAGATGGTGAGGCGGTGCGCGTCTCGAAAGAGCGGGTCGAGCGGCTGGAGCGTGTGATCGAAGAGTTCGTCCCGGCCTGGTCACTGGCACCAATCGTGTGGGCGCTTCAGACATTGCGTGGGGTAGACCTGATTGTCGCCATGACGTTCGTCACCGAAGTCGGCGACGCCAGCCGGTTCGAAAGCCCACGCCAGCTCATGGGATATCTCGGTCTGGTTCCCGGCGAGCGCTCAACCGGGGAGACAGTCCGGCGCGGCGGCATCACAAAGGCAGGCAACGGTCGGGTTCGCCACATGTTGGTCGAGAGCGCCTGGACCTATCGACATCCGCCCAAGGTCGGGAAGGCGAAGCTATACCGCTTGGAGCAGGCGCCACCGAAGGTGCGTGAGATCGCCTGGAAGGCGCAGTCCCGCCTGACAGCTCGCTACCGCATGCTGAGCGCTCGAGGCAAACGGACAACGGTCGTCTGCACCGCGATCGCCCGTGAACTGGTCGGCTTCATGTGGGCAGTCGCAAGGGAGGCGCGCGTCACCTGATCCTCGCCGCGACGGCGCACATCTCGCGCATGGGCGGAGGCGGGACCACGGCAGGGGAATGCCCGTCAGACGCTTTGTGGCCGGCGAACCGCCGACGCCCGCAGTAAGATAGGAACAGCCCCAGACGCACAATCGGGAATGCGGTAGCCAACCCGCGTATCAGAGCTTGATCACCGACGTCCTTCAGTTCCGCCTCCACCCATGCGCGATCATCAGAATGAGCAGCCGTTCCTCGGATCGGGCGACCTCCTGCGTTCCAAACCTTGACAGCGGACATCAGAGCGCTGTTCTCAGGCCATGGCCCTGAGTTCGGGAGCCGGGATGTAGGCCCAGGGCAGCAGGTCGTCGATCTGGCTGTTCGGGTGGCCATTGACGATCCTGGTGAGGACATCGGCGAGATAGCCGAGGGGCTCGACGCCGTTGAGTTTGCAGGTTTCGATCAGCGAGGCGACGACTGCCCAGTGTTCGGCGCCGCCATCGGAGCCTGCAAAGAGGGCGTTCTTCCGATTGAGCGCGATCGGGCGGATCGACCGCTCGACGGTATTGGAGTCGATCTCGATGCGTCCGTGGTCGAGGAAGCGGGCGAGCCCCTCCCAGCGTGACAGCGTATAACGGATCGCCTCAGCGAGCTTGGTCTTCGTAAGCGCCAAGCTGACCCCATCTGGCGCGGCTTGAGGTGATGAGCGAGACATACTGACACTGAAGCAAGGAGCCGAGGAGC
>NZ_JAMYQK010000101.1:0-2347 GCF_040320845.1 Mesorhizobium sp. M0601 | reverse complement strand
TACAATGGCGCGCCGTCGCCGACCAGATCCGGCCGAAGGTGCCGAAGCTGGCGACAATCATGGACGACGACGAGCCCGACGTGCTCGCGTACATGACTTTCCCGAAGGAGCACCGCGTCAAGCTTCACAGCATCAACCCGATCGAGCGTCTCAACGGCGAGATCAAGCGCAGGACCGAAGTCGTCGGCATCTTCCCCAATGACGATGCCATTGTCCGTCTCGTCGGCGCGTTGCTGCTTGAACAGAATGATGAATGGGCCGTGCAGCGCGCGCGCTACATGACTCTTGAGACCATCAGCCAGATGAGCGATGATCCGCTCATCAGCCTGCCGGCAGTGGCGCGCTGATCAATTCCGGCCCATGCCGGAGAGCACGGCGACCAATGCCGTCAGCTACACAACTCCAGTGGGCACGATCGTCTCTTTCACGGAGACATCCAATCCTGATAATGTTTCATGCTGCGCTTCCTCCTTCTGATGCTTGTGGCTGCGCCATGCAGAACCACGTTTAACCATCAGTCTCGAAGCGCAGCACCTTCAAGCTTATCCACCATGCCAAGAGGCTCAAGCCGAATACGCCATCTCGGATGGGCCGAGCCGATCCTCACGCACGGCGGGCGAGCAATGGGAGAGTATAGCGAAGCATTTGTCGCGTTTGATGTAGCCAAGAAGAAGCACGCGGTTGCGATCGCGGAGGGCGGCCGCACCGGCGAGGTCCGGTTCGTCGGCGAGGTCGAGAATAGTCCGGCGGCGATAGAGCGAACGATCAAGAAGCTGGGAAAAAAGTATGATCGACTGCACGTTTGCTTCGAGGCCGGGCCGACCGGTTAAGGCAGGTCGGCCAACTGCTCGAAGAGCAAGCTCCCCGGCATCCAAGCCGCCTCCGGCAGTTGATCCTGTTGTCCCTTCAATCGGTCGAAATTCAGTGAAACCGAACTCCGCCATGTGAGCCTGTGGGCCCCGGACCGCGTTGCCGATCTGCGTGCGCTGGCGAACCAGGAAGTCGCGCGTGCGGTGAAGAACCAGTGCAGATAAGCAGCTTCACTTTTGCTGGCGACAAACTGTATCGAGGGGCATGCGGGACACGATACGATCTCGAATGCAGCATGGTCAATGACTGTCGAAAAGTTTTTAAAACAAGAAACAAAACTTTCGCAAAAGTTTTCTTTCACTATGCCATCAATATGATAAAATCTCACAAGTCATAATAACGGCACCGCAATTCGAAAAAGGGATAAAACATGAACGATGACGTAGCGAAGAAAGTTTTATCACATGATCTCGAATCATACTTCAACGAAGATTACATACATTTTGCATGCGTAATAAATCCGCCGGAGGCGTGCGACAGGCAGGCGGAATTAGTTTGGAATCTTCTTTCTCTTACACAAGACAGCGCGGTTTTTGAACTTGGGTGCGGCTATGGGCGGATTGCAAACCGATTGGCGGAAAAAGGAGCGCGGGTAGTCGGACTTGATACCTCGCCGATCTTGCTAAAAAAAGCCAAAGCGGATGCGGCTGAACGTGGAATAAATGTCGAGTATGTTCTAGGCGACATGCGCTCACTTCCCTGGCGAGATCGATTCGACGCTGCTTTTCTGTGGTACACGACCTTTGGCTATTTCGATGACGCGGATAATGAGAGAGTTCTTCGTGAAGCCGCCTCTTCGCTTCGAAAGGGCGGCTGTTTGCTAATCGATAACCCCAATCGCATCCAGTCCCTACGCCACAAGTTTCCTATATGTGACGTTGCGCGGTGTAATGACGATCTGCGGATCGATATATACAGCAACGATGTTCTGCGCGATCGCCAGAACCTCGAAAGGATTATCATTCGAGATGGACACGTTAGACGAACACACCTTTCTTACAGGCAGTATGGATTTTCTGAATACGTTCGCATGTTGCGAAGTGCGGGGTTCAAGTCTGTTGAATCTTATGGCGAAGAAGGTGACGCGTTTACATGCGATAGCTCGCGCCTTGTGGTTGTCGCACACAAATAATATCATCTGCATAGCCTAGTGGATTGATCGAGACAAAAGAGTCCGGCGTCGATGACACCGGCAGGAGTTCATCGTTTCCTCAACGTGATTGAGGCGCAACTGCCGACGGAGAAGGCAGTCCATGTCATTATTGCCTGTCCGAAAAACCAGCGACTGTCCGAAAGACCGTTGGCCAGCGGGCGAACTCCCTGGTTAGAAGCCGTATCTTAAAGGATTTCGGCCGAACTCATGGTTTTTGTGATGCGCGCGCGCCAATGTTACGCCCTCGAAGAAAGCAAACCAATTGAATCGACATTCGTTAAGATAGGAGAGCTGCTATGCCCACAAATAGTCAACAAGAACGCC
>NZ_JAMYQK010000100.1:0-2374 GCF_040320845.1 Mesorhizobium sp. M0601 | reverse complement strand
AGGCCTTAGACGCCTTCAAAAGACGCCCAGTAGGCCAATCAGGTTAAGCACACCCTTCATGCAAAGCCCTCCTTGTGGGAGAAGGGATGCGCGCTACACCGGCCGATAAACCTTCTCCGCCGTGTTCCAGAAAATATCGGCCTCGGCCGCCGCGCCGTGTTTCGCCACCGCCTCCCGGTGCGCCCTGATCAGCTCGGCGTGGCTGGTCCACAGCTTCTCGATCGGGAAGTTCGAGCCGAACATCAGGTGGTCGCTGCCGAGGATGTCGATGGTGTTGTCGACGATATAGCCGATCAGCGCCGGGTCGTTGTGGTGGACGAAGGTGCCGAGGCCGGACAGCTTTGCATAGAGGTTGGGCGCCGCTGACAGCGTGCGCAGGCCTGCCTTCCAGGCCTCGGTGGTTTCGGGCTCCATGTCGGTCAGCATGCCGGCATGGGTGAGAATGAAATTGGTCTCGGGGTTCTCGCCGACGAGCGTCAGCCCATCCTTCATCTGGGCGGGGAAAAGCTGCAGGTCGAAGGACAGGCCGTAATGCTTGAGCCGCGCGACATTGGCCCGCACCTTCGGGTCGATGACTTGATCGGCCGAGGCGGCGAAGCGGAAGGCCGGCGTTTGGTGCCAGTGCAGCTGCATGCGCACGCCGCGCAGCAGAGGGTATTTGATCAGCCGGTCGATCCGGGAACGCACGTCGTCCACGGTCATGTCGGCATAGCCGACGATGGCGTGCGGCCAGCCGGTTTCTTCCGCGGTCTTCTGCAGGAACGCGACCTCGTTCTCGAAATCCTCCTTGGCCCAGTTGGTCTGGACATAGACCGCCTTCTCGACGCCCGAGCCTTGCTGGTCGGCGAGGAATTCCTCGATCGGATAGTCGCGGCGGATCGGCTCGTAAGGGCCAAAGATGCGCGGCACCATCGGCCCGACCAGCCATGGCTGGTCCTTTTGGCGCCAGATGTGGAAATGCGCGTCGATCGCCTTCTGCATCACGAAACCCTCTTCCAGATTGCCGCGGCCGCCGGGGCGGGGCGGGCGAGCGACAGGATGAACTCGGTGAGGCCCGCGATGGACGAGCCGTCGACCAGGTCGTCGAGCACCGGCAGGATGGCGCGAAGTGCTGCCGTGGCCGGCCGAAAACGCGGATCGCCGGCCAACGGCGTCGCCAGCGAAAGCCGAAAGGCGCGGGCGCTCAGCCGGCGCATCGCCGTCTCCAGCTCGGCATGATCGCCGCGCTCCAGCGAATCCGACAGGATGACGATCGCCGCCCCGCGTGCAAAGGCGGAGAAGCGCGGCACCGATAGAAACGCGAGCAGCGTCGGTCCCATACGGGTGCCGCCGTCCCAGTCGTCGACCTGGGCAGCGGCGCGGGCCAGCGCCTGGTCGCGGTCGCGAATGCGCAGCGGCGAGGTGATGCGGGTCAGCCGTGTGCCGAAAGTGAAGACCTCCGCCCGGTCGGCGCCTTGCACGGCCGCATGCGCCAGCTTGAGATAGTCCGATGTGTAGAGCTTCATCGAGCCGGATACATCGATGAGGATGAGAAGCTTGCGCGGCACCGCCTGCCGCCGGCGCAGCAGCGGCGAGGGGATATCGCCGTCGGCGCTGACGATCTCCCTAAGCGAACGGCGCAGATCGAGCTTGCCGCGCGCATGCGTGCGTACGGTGCGGAAGGAGCGGCGCGCGGGCAAAGCGGTGGCGAGCTTGCGGCGGAAGGCGGCGAGCCCGTCGCTGTCGCGATGGAACTCGCGGACGCTCAACTGTTCGCTGGCCGAAGACAGTTCGCCGCCTTGCTCCTGGCGGACCACTTCGATTTCTTCTTCGCCCGTTGCACCATCGTCCTTGATGCGGGTTTCCTCGTCGGCCTCGCCTTCGACCAGCGCCGCGGCATCCCCATAGAAATGGCTCCGGAAATGCGCCTCGAATTCGTCGCGGCGGTCGGGCGGCGGCGCCAGCGTGGCGAGGGCCGCTTCGCGGATGTCGGCCATCGAACGGGGACCGAGCAGGGTTACTGCCTGCATGAAGCCGGAGACCTGCTCCGGCGCGACAGCAAAGCCATAGCGGCGGAGCAGCCGGGCGAAGCCGAGGAACGGCGTGGTCGCACGGGGCAAACTTTCCGGACGCATCATTCCTTCGCGCCCCCCTCTGTCCTGCCGGACATCTCCCCCTCAAGGGGGGAGATCAGACATCTCGCCGGCTTTCGCCAATCTTCAACGTTGCAGAATTGAGCGGAGCGCCCAAGCTGCCAATCTCCCCCCTTGAGGGGGAGATGTCCGGCAGGACAGAGGGGGGCGCTGTCCCGCCAGCGTCGCGCACTAGCCCTGGGGTATCGCGCTAGCGCGCTTCGATCGTGCATCACGCCAGCGCCTCCTCGACAATCTTGCCG
>NZ_JAMYQK010000099.1:0-2403 GCF_040320845.1 Mesorhizobium sp. M0601 | reverse complement strand
TATTACTGGGCGAACCTAGAGCGGGCCATGGCAGTACCATTGGATGACGTCATTGCGCGGTTCCGCTACCGCGCCGGTTGACCCTGTTATGTGAGCGTAGCGACCGCGAGCGGGTGCAGTCCTTCAGTCTGAGTCGACTAGCCCTAGCGGAAAAGAGTCATTATACCAATGGAGCTTGAGCATTGAACCAAGCACCACATCTAACGTTTGATCTGGATACCCCTGGGGTGAGCACGGGCTATCTTGTTGTCCCAGAAGGCGCCGACTACGAAGCTCTTTCGCTCCCCGTCTTAAGCCAGAATAAAGGCGACGGGCCGCGTCTTCTCATCACGGGCGGAAATCATGGCAACGAACTGGAAGGGCCACTTGTTGCGCGACGACTTATTGATTGGCTGCCTGAGGCGCAAATCTGTGGGATGGTAACCATCGTACCCGAGCTCAACCCGCTGGCTGTGCAGGCTTGGACCCGCAATACACCGGTGGATGGAAAGAATCTCAATCGAGAATTTCCGGGTCGCGCCGACGGGTCGGTGAGCGAACGTATCGCGGATGCTATTACGCGCGTATTATTGCCTATTGCCGACACCATATTTGATTTGCACAGCTTCGGACCGAAATGGGATATTCCACCATCGGTCATTTTGCATCCTATTGCTGATGCCAATCTCATGGCCAAGGCAGTGCGAATGGCAGAGGGTTTCAAATTGCCTGTGACATTGGTCTGGGAGCACAATGAGACAGCTGGCATGTTCGACACAGTCGCCCACAATCAGGGCAAAGTGTTACTTTGCACCGAATTCGGCGGAGGCACCGTCGGCGCCAATGATTTGGCTATCTATGAAGCGGGGGTGCGCAATGCCCTTATCGCGCTCGGACTCGTCGACGGAAAAGCGGAACCTCCAATCTTCCGCCAAAAGAAATCGAGCCGGACGCTTGAAACGCTAACATCTGACGAATTGCGATCGCCCGCACGGGGCATCTTCGAACCTCGCTGCTCGGTGCTGGAGGAGGTGAAGCAGGGCGACCTCATAGGCGTTCTGCGTTCCATGGAATCGCTCTCGGCCGGGCCCATCGAGATTTACTCGCCCACCTCGTCTATCATCTACGGCATACGATCCGGAGGGTATGTCGAAACTAATGGGGAGTTGGCGTATCTCGCGAGATCGTTGAAACGCTGAGAGGTAAGTGCTGGTTGATGGCCTGCTGCCGGTTTCGTGGACACCGAGACGTCAGAGATCGTTCTCCTGATCCATTGGGTTGGCGGCGTCCACACCGAACTGCGCCTGCCGAGGAGGCGACGCGGACAGCGCAAAAGCACTTCGGCCGACATCCTGGCCGCCGTCCGGCAACTGGTTCTCATCGCAATGATGACCTGATTGCCGGCATCCTTAACCGGAACGACCTGGTGACGGCCACGGCAATCGCTGGACACGGGAGCGGGACACTGCGCTCAGGTCGCATCACAAGATTCCGGTATTCCGGCCGGCGCCAGACGGGAACGAGCCATGGCTTTAATCTGAACAAGGCGGCGCGTTTGCTAGGCATTGCACCGAAGACCCTCAGAGGCTCGCCGCAGAAGCAGGCGAGATCGAAGGTGTTCATCCCCTGCCGGACCACCCGTGGACACCCAAAATATCCCACAGGATCGCACCCTGATCAGCAAAACCTATTCACTTCAATAACATAGACCTGGAGTGCGCCCCTGAGGGTGGACAGATCGGATTCAGGAATTGACCAGTCCTGCCGGGCTTTCGAAGAGAGAACCATGGCAAGATATCGCACTCACAGCGAGTTTAAGCGGCAGGTCGCGCAGGAGTACCTTTCCGGCGAGACGCTTCACGGATTGGCGAAGCGCCATGATGTGCAGCGCCAGCTGATCCGCGGTTCGCAAATATGAGGAAGGCGCCTTCGATGAGGATGCGCAGGCCGCTGACCTGATCCAGGAATATGAGGTGCCCGGATTGCTGCGCTGGAGCGGCTTGTCGGCAAGCAGGCGCTGGAACTGGAGTTTCTAAAGGGGGCTCTGAAAAGCGCACCGCTGAGACGGCGCCGATCGCGAGCGAGGCGCTCCGGCGCATCGCAGAAATCTATCACGTCGAGGACGACATCCGCCGCCAGCCGGCAGACGCACGTCGTGCCGTGCGCCAGGAACGGAGCCGGCCGATCCTGGCCGAGCTCGAGCCGTGGCTGCGTGAGAAGCTCGGCCTGATCAGCCAGAAGACCAGTAAGCGGGTAGCTGATGCCGTTCAGCGATGGTAGTTCCAAGGCATGAGCGCCTCGATAGCGCTGTTTGGCCAGCCATTGGCGATGCGCTCGAGGGTCTGGGTGAGCCAGGCGTGCGGATCGACCTGGTTCATCTTGGCGGTGGTCAGCAGCGTGGCGATGGTGGCCCATGTCCGTCCG
>NZ_JAMYQK010000098.1:0-2512 GCF_040320845.1 Mesorhizobium sp. M0601 | reverse complement strand
CAAGACCGCGCGGCCCGCCTGATCCTATGGTGATATTCAAATCAGACCATTCGCGGAATGGATTGGTCGCGAAAGCGAGAGCCTGTCATTCGCGAGCCGTCTTGCGCATGTTGCCCGGGCTGCGGCGGCGATCTGCGCGCCATGGGCGAAGATAGCGACGAGATGCTCGATCTGGTCGCCCAGGCCTGGCAGGTGATGGAGACCATTCGACCCAAGTACAGCTGCCGGACCTGCGATAAAATCATCCAGGCGCCGGCACCAGCCACGGCCATTGCACGCGGCACGCTCAGCTATGCCGCGCTCGCCCATATCATGATGGCCAAGTGGGGTTATCATCTGCCCTTCTACCGTCAGGCCCAGATGATGGCCACCAAGGGCGTCGATATCGAGCGATCCACGCTTGCGCGCAGCGCCGGCTATGCCGCCGCCTTGCTCGATCCGATCTACAACCGCATCCGTGAGATCGGCCGTACTCGCACCAAGATTCACACCGATGATACGCGGCTTCCGTCCTGGCGCCCAGCAACGGCAAGACACACAAGGGCGCGCTCTGGGTTTACATCGCCGACGATCGCAACTCGGGTTCGCAGGAGCCGCCGATCGCCTGGTATCGCGCCACCATGGGCCGCGCCGGCGAGATCGTGATGAGCGAGCTCGCCGGATTTACCGGTACGCTCCAGGCCTACGGTTTCAGCGGCTACAATCAGCTCTACGAGGTCGGCGTCATTCGAGAAGCCGCCTGCCTGGCCCCTCTGCGTCGCAAGATATTCGACGTTCACGACAGCCAGCCGACCGAGCTCGGCACGACGGCGATGGCCGGTATCCAGGCGATCTACCGGATCGAGGAAGAGATAAGGGGGCTGCCGCCCGCCGAGCGATTGGTCGCACGACGAACGCGGACCCGACCACTGGTCCGCGCGCTGCGACGATAGCTCATGCGCCAGGCAACGGTTTGTCGCGCCATGCCGATATCGCGAAGGCCTTCGCCTACGGCACCTAGCGATGGCGCGCGTTCAACCGCTTCCTCTACGATGGATCGGCGCCGGCGGGCCGGCCAACGAGCGATCTAACCATCAAGTCGATTTCGGGAAAGGTGCCTCGGCGCATCGCTTACCTTCAAACCCAAGGATGCAGTGTTGCAATTGCTGGAGCGCATCTGAGTATTATGTGGCGGCAAAGCTCGCGATCACCGCGGAATTAGCCGCTTCGGGACCGCGCCGCCACATATCCACGACCGACACATAAATGGGGATCCCGGCCCAACGTCTCCTGAACCTGCAGAGCGAGACCCTGCATTCCCGCGACGCATATCGGTCCGGCCGACCGCCAACCAGATCCGCACCTAGCTCGGGACCGGGATCATGAAACGCCAGAGCCTTCACCATCGCCGCCGTCAGTGTTGGCGGCGTGGTCAGCGGAATCCGCAGCGGCACCTTGCCGGCGATCTCCAGCTCGATCACCGCTGGTGGCGCCGCCGGCACCGAAGCGGCGACAGGCTTATCGGGAACCACGACAACTTCAGCAAAGCCCGTCTCGTGGGTTCTCACCGTCCGCCGCCACTATAAGATCAGGCTGGTCGCGACATCGTACTGATGCGCCACCGCCGCCACCGTGGACCCGGGCGCGAATGCCGCGGCCAGTATCCGGCACTGATCCTCTTCACTCCAACGACGACGGCGCTCAGGCCGGGTCAATAACGTCAGGCTGCAATGGTCGGGCACGATCAGGCGGCCTTCGGCATGATGTCTTGTCGTGTCCAGCGGAACTCTGTGCCGCGCGCCACATGCGATGCATGATCACCGCCAGCCCACGGGCCAATGCGACAATGGCCTTCTGTCGGCCGCGCCGCCTGGCGACATTCATCGCCCACGCCGTCAGCCACGACCATTTCGTCACGCGCGTCAGCAGCGTCTGCGCGGCTTCGTAAAGCAGCGTTCGCATCATGCCATCGCCGCAGCAGGAGACCCGGCCGATGCGGCGGCTTTAGACCGACTCATGGAGCACCGGCATCAGCCCCAAGATCGGTCCGACCGCCTTGGAGTTGCGGAAGCGGGCCGGAATGTCGATGGTCGCGGTATAGGCCAGTCCCACCACCGGACCGACGCCCGGTATCGTCGTTAGCCGCCGGCAGACCTCGTTATCCTGGACGATCGCCAGAAGCTTGGGATGAAGCGCGGCAAAATTCTCGCGCAGCTTGCGGCGCGCATCGAGCAGTGGCTCGACAATCTCGGCCACGTCGGGCATGCCTTCGGTGAGCTCGCGGATACGTGCTCGAACTTGACGCCGCCGACCATCCTCGAGGCCGATCCGCTCAAAGGTCCAGGCCGATCCGAGAGCACCCGCACAAGATACTCGGGATGGCTCGGCACCTTCATCTCCGGCACATCTTGCCTGTTTCGTCGACAATGCAAATTGCGGTCTCTTTGGTCGTGCCCCGGCTCGTAGATGCTATGGGGCGAGCGGCGAGGTTGTGGCATCCTTCGGCGCTATGGAAAACACCATCAGAAGGAGG
>NZ_JAMYQK010000097.1:0-2535 GCF_040320845.1 Mesorhizobium sp. M0601 | reverse complement strand
ATGCTGAAGGGTTTCGGGTGCCGTTAGGCGTACGAAAGTCTCTCATGCAGGAACCCGCGGGCCGCACGCTCTGAGCTATGGAGATTTGTATTTCGGGGTGTGCCAGCGCCTGTCGCGAACTTCCGCATAGGACGCGGTGGGCATGTCGTGGAAGCGGCGTCCGGGCCAGGCCGCGGCGCCAGTAGCGTTGATTCCGACGGGATTGGTGTGCGTGACGACCGGCGTCACGGCAACGTGCACATAACATCCCGTTGACCGGCGCCAGCGTGGCGCGGCCGTGTGTGCAGACGGTCCATGCCGGGTCATGGGGCGTTCTCCCGGTTCGGCGCTCTTGATGCAGGCGGTGCACGAGGCTGGCACCACCGTTCGAACCTCTCGATGACGACCATGCGTCCGCCGCAGCAAGGGCAAGGCCGGCGGACGTCAGCCGGTTCTTCCGAGGTGTCGTCTTGGGACGGCAGATCGACGTTCAGCAGTTCGCGCGCGAGTGCGAGGCTGGCCTTGCGGGCGGAGCTGGCGAGCAGTCCATAGTAACGGATGCGGTGGAACCCACGCGGCAGGACATGGAGCAGGAAGCGGCGGATGAACTCGTCGGCGGCAAGCGTCATGGCGCGCTGGCGCTCGACACCATCGCGGCGATAGTCCTTGTAGCGGAAGGTGACTCCAGCCTCGTCGAAGGCGATCAGGCGGCGGTTCGAGATGGCAACCCGGTGCGTGTAGCGCGACAGGTAGGCGAGCACCGCTTCCGGCCCGGCGAAGGGCGCCTTGGCGTAGACCACCCAGCGCTTGTTCCGGACCGGCGACAGGTGCCGCAGGAAGGCCTGCCGCTCGACGAGATGAGCAAGGGTGCCGAAGAAGGCGAGCCGACCGGCGTCGTGCAGCGCGATCAGCCGGGTCAGAAACAGGCGGCGGAACAACTTGCCCAGTACTCTGACCGGGAGCAGGAAGGCCGCGCGCGACGATATCCAGCGGCTCCCGTCCGGCGCGATGCCGCCGCCCGGCACGATCATGTGGACATGCGGATGGTGGGTCATCGCCGATCCCCATGTGTGGAGCACGGCGGTGATGCCGATGCGCGCGCCGAGATGCCTGGGATCGGCCGCGATCGTCAGCATGGTCTCCGATGCCGCCTTGAACAGCAGGTCATAGACCAGCGCCTTGTTGTGGAACGCGATCTCGGCGACTTCGGCCGGCAGCGTGAACACGACGTGGAAGTATCCGACTGGCAGCAGGTCGGCTTCGCGCTCGGCGAGCCATGTACGCGCGGCCGCGCCCTGGCACCTGGGACAGTGCCGGTTACGGCAGCTGTTATAGGCGATCCGCCATTGGCCGCAGTCCGCACAGGCTTCGACATGACCACCCAATGCAGCGGTGCGACACTGTTCGATCGCTGACATGACCTTGAGCTGCTGCAGGCTCAGATGCCCGGCGTGGGAGACCCGGTATCCGGGGCCGGCAGCACGGAAGATATCGGCGACCTCCAGGTCGGCGCGCACCGGTTCAGCCGGACGGCGTCTTGCCTTCCATGAGGGCCATCAGCCGGTCGAGCGGCCCTGCGACCGCGTGGATCGTCCGGGTCGAGACCTTGGTGTAGAGCGCTGTCGTTTCGAGCTTGCTGTGCCCGAGCAGCACCTGGATGACGCGGATGTCGACATCCTGCTCGAGCAGGTGGGTGGCGAAGCTGTGCCGCAGCGTATGCGGGCTGACGCGCTTGCGGATGCCGGCGACTTCGGCGGCTTCCTGAACCGCGCGATGGAGTTGCCGCGACGAGATCGGATCGGTGCAACTGCGCCCCGGGAACAGCCAGCCATGCGGAAGCATCACCCCGCGACGCCTGCCTTCGCGCCACCACAGCCGCAGCAGTTCCAAAAGTTGCGGCGAGAGCATGGCGTTGCGGTCCCTGCGTCCCTTGCCTTGTTCGACGCGGATCAGCATGCGTGTGCTGTCGATATCATCGACCTTGAGGTGCGCGACCTCCGATACGCGCAGACCCGCGCCATAGGCGACACCGAGCGCGGCCTTGTACTTGATGCCAGGTGCTGCTTCGAGCAGCCGCGCCGCTTCCTCCACGCTCAGCACGTCCGGCAGCTTGCGTGGATGGCGCATGATCACCAGCACACGTGCCAGATCCCGCCGCTTCAGCGTCACCAGGAACAGGAACCGCAGTGCCGAGACCGCGCCATTGATCGTCGCAGGGCCGACGCCGCTCTCATGCTGATGCAGCTGGAATCGACGGATGTCCTCAGCCGTCGCAGTGTCGGGCGAGCGGCCAAGGAACACAGCGAAGCGCCGGACGTGACGAACGTAGTCTTGCTGGGTATGGGAACCCAGGCCACGCATGAGCATGTCGTGCTGCATGCGCTGGCGAAGCGGAGAGATTGGTGCATCGGTCGACAGGGTAGCCATGGCGAGTTCCTCTCGTTGAAGGGAACTCCATGGTCAGATCGACGCCTCTACCCGCTCAAGTCAAAATGGCAGTCGCGCCATCTCAGAACGAGGCGCCCCTCCCGCGAAGCGGGTTCGTGCATGAGGCGC
>NZ_JAMYQK010000096.1:0-2688 GCF_040320845.1 Mesorhizobium sp. M0601 | reverse complement strand
ATCTCGTCGCCAGAAGACACCAATCTGCAAACTGAATTGGACGCCCGCGGCCACGGGCTGCTTAATGACGATCGAGGACATGGCACTAATTGCAGCCGCTTGGGCACTTCAAATGAACGCAGGCTTTTTTGCAGCGGTTAACGTAACGATTGCAATGCCTGGCGTCCAGGCGGCGCCCGCCAATCTTAGGCGAAGCGGTGCTACTGTTCGCCATGTAGCATCCGGCCCTGCGAAAACCCCGGAGGTTTTCTGCGATCGTTCACTGTCACGCTGAGATGAGCGCGCGCCACCCCAAGCTGATCGACCCTAGTGGTATCAGCAGTCTGCCTGAACGACTGCAGGACATCATCCGACGCCGGGACACGGTGCTCGGTCCTGGTTACCAGTTTTCTGAGACGATTCCGGTGGAGTTTGTCTCGAGTTTTGGTGCCCACCTAATAGACAGCGACGGCAATGACTATCTCGACGCGTATAACAACGTTCCGGGCGTTGGCCACGCGCATAGGCATGTTGTGGACGCCGTTTACCGCCAGATGGCTGCAGTCAACACTGATACCCGCTACCCCCAGGAGCCACTGGTCACCTATGCTGAGCGGCTACTTGCGACATTCCCAGCGGAGCTGTCGAAGTTAAGCTTGCCCTGCACTGGTTCCGAAGCAAATGATCTCGCAATTCGGGTCGCGAGGTTCCATACGGGCGGCGAGGGTATCATTGCTACTCGTTGGGCGTTTCACGGTCGCACTCGTGAGGTCGCGAGTTTTTCCCCAATGCTAGGGGAAGGATCTCCGCTCGCACCGAGCGTCCGACTCATTGCCGCTCCTGACCCAAGGCTCTGCGAAGCAGAACGATCTCTCGAGGAGTATATGCGGGATCAAGTGCGTTCCGCAATTATTGACCTCGAACGGCATGGATACAGGCTGGCAGCCTTGATCGCCGATTCCGCGTTCACCTCCGACGGAATCTTTACCCACCCTGTGGCCTTCATGCCGGCAATGGTCGACGAGGTTCACGCCGCTGGTGGCCTCTACATTGCTGACGAGGTTCAATCAGGGTTCGCCCAGCTCGGAGATTCGATGTGGGGGTTCAGTCGGCACGCGGTGATTCCCGATATCGTCACGATGGGCAAGGCGATGGGGAACGGTTTCCCCATCTCTGGCGTCGTCTTCCGCCCGGAGGTATCTGACGAATTCGGACAGAAGGTCAGCTACTTCAACACACTGGGTGGCCGATCGATTTCTGTAGCCGCGGCGTCCGCAGTACTCGATGTGTTCGAGCAGGAGAATGTACGTGAACGCGTAGCCGCCAACGGCGCGACCCTGCTGGCAGGGCTTAAAACGGTGACACGGGATTCTCCTTATGTTGCGGAAATTAGAGGTAGCGGCCTGTACCTTGGCGTCGAGATCGTCAAGGACAGAGAGACGCTCGAGCCCGATCCCATTCGTTGTGAAAGCATCATCAAGGACCTCCGCGATCGTCGAGTTCTGATCAGCCGGACCGGCCCCGCCGGCAACGTGTTGAAAGTTCGCCCTCCAGTCGCTTTCACCGCTGCAGATGTGTCTCGATTCCTTGAGGCCTTTGCCATCGTAGCGAAACAGCGGCTTTAAAGGTTCTAATACATGAACAAATCACCCGACGCGGTGTTCCAACGGCTCCTGGAGGAGAGCAGCCTGCTCTCATCAAGCCAATCTATCGACCCCTTGCTGTTGAAAAACATGCTTGAGAGGCACTATGGGCTCAGCGGACGGGTTGAACGATTGGGCAGTGAAAAGGGCCATACGTTCAGGCTTAAAGCCGATGCGAATGAATACCTCGTAAAGGTGTCACCGTCTGACGAGCCCGAACCAGTTACGGCGTTGCAGATTACGGCGATGCGTTATCTTGATGATGCCGCTCACGCCTTGCCGATCCAGCGGATCAAGTCTACCCTTGATCGAAGGGATGCCGTTCTAATCGACTTGGGCGATGGCACCTGTCGAATACTCAGCGTCTTCTGCTTCGTCGAAGGCCTGTTATGGGAGCAAATGGATGCCAACGTTGAGCAGTTGACCAAGCTGGGAGACATGCTCGGGCGCGTAAACAGTGCGCTGCGATTATTTGGGCATCCAGCCGCCGCGCGCAGCTTAGTTTACGACATTAGGCACTTTCACCATTGGGCCGGACTTGTTGAGTATACGCCAGACCCCAAGCGCCGACTGCTGGCTCAACGGGTCTTCAGGCTCTTCAAAGAAGTCGTGCTGCCGAGGCTGCCCAGTCTTGAAATGCAAGTGATCCACGGTGACTACGCTCCCAACAATGTCGTGGTGGATCCGCACAGCGATGTCTTCGTGAAGGCCATCCTTGATTTTGGTGACGCTGTCCATAGCGCGGTGATCTTTGACCCCGCCAATACGGTCGCGCACCTGATCGGCCGCTCTCAGGATCACCCTTGGCAGGATGCCTTTGCCTTTGTCGCCGGTTACGAGCAGAGCCGGCCGATAAACGAGTCAGAACTTCCACTTTTGCCAGTTGCGGCTCTCGCGCGGCTCACCATGCTCGCGTTAATAAGGTACTGGAAGGCGGAGCGCGCACCTGACCAGAGCGAGGAGCTACTCGCTAGTGCCGCGTATTACTGGGCGAACCTAGAGCGGGCCATGGCAGTACCATTGGATGACGTCATTGCGCGGTTCCGCTACCGCGCCGGTTGACCCT
>NZ_JAMYQK010000095.1:0-2843 GCF_040320845.1 Mesorhizobium sp. M0601 | reverse complement strand
TTGCCCCCGCCTCATGCTCACGCAGAACCGCGATGATCTGCTCTTCCGTAAACCGCTTTCTCTTCATCAGTCCGTCCTTCAATCGAGGCCGGACTCTAATCTCAGATGGAGGAAATTACCCGTGGCAGGTCAGCGCGCGACAGTGATGCGACCGCCAAGCCGCCGCCGGTATTCTATTCCAAAAACTTATTGGAACCTGGCTGCCATCGGGAGACGGCGAAAGAAGCATTTGACGCCTTGGCCGTTGAGCTTTCTCTCGGCTCGTCTTATAAGGCCGCGCGCAGCTGGCACGTTCCCGGCTGTTGGGGCGTCGCCAAGTGGTAAGGCATCGGTTTTTGGTACCGACATTCCCAGGTTCGAATCCTGGCGCCCCAGCCATCGCGCACAAGTGTCGTCCGGACGCAGGATTAGGCATCAGAATTACAATCGAGTTACCCGCATCGAAAATTAGCTTCTGAGTTTACCGCGGGTCGCAAGTTCTTGATTTTGAAGCGTTGTGCCGGTGCACAGGCCTTGATACGACGCCACTGGCCTGCCGATCGCGTCGGCATCAAGTCTGATCTGACCGTGTAGCTCGGTTGATGGCGCCTCAACTGCCCTGCTAAATGGGTAGTAAATTGGGCCATACCACTGCCTTACAGACGGGCGTCTATTGGGATGACTCATTGCCGAAGATCCTCGCAAGTCGCCATTGCGCGAGCGAGATTGTTAGTTGTTTCTGAGCTCGTTTGTTTTAGCCGCAGCAAATAAGCCAGGTTGGCTTGTAAAGATAAAGGTGACTTCTAGTATGTCTTGGCGACTGTACGCGTTTTTATCTATGTTTCTTGCGCTTTTTGCTTTGGTAATACTTGCCGTCTTGCAAGCGAACGGACCAAAACCACAGCTTATTGTGAGACACGAGAACCTGACGTCTTTTAAGGGCGCGCTGGTGCTAAAAGATATTAGAGATATAACGGTCGCATCAAGACACGTTATCTTATGCGGAGCAGCTTTCACGAGGCCAGCCGGAATGAACAACCTTGTGTCCGAAGCGGCAATGGCGCGGTTTCCGCACCAGGTGGTCACCTGTAAGCCTGTAGGACTTGGCACACCTTGTGATGGCCTTGTGGCGCCACGGCTGAACAACTTCATAGTTGCCCAATGTTTTACCGAGGACGGGGCTGATCTCGCGGAGCAATTAATAACCCAGGGGTTTTTGTGCGGTCAGCCAGAGAAATCCGGTGGGCATTATAAGCCTTGCTGATTGCCCATAATAGTGGAGTTGGTGGGCTCGCTCTTTGCGGCGGTTCGATCCGCCTCGCAAGGCAAATTCAGCTTTACCGGAGTCACAAAGCCGTTGTCCTTTCTGCCCATTCCGATTGGTACCAACTTACGAATTTGCCCAAGCCGATTTCCAGCGACGTTTTTGGTCTGAAACCGAATTCTTGCTCTAGCAATGTCATGTCGGCAAAAGTGTGCACTACATCGCCGGGCTGCATAGTCTCGATCTGGCGGTTCGCTTTGACGCCCAACAGTTTTTCCAGAATATCAATGAAAGCACCGAGCTGAGCAGGCTGATTGTTCCCGACATTGTACACCCTGCTGGGTGGAACGTCTGCCAACGGGGGCTTGTCGAGCACCGCAACGACCGTCTCTACAATGTCGTCTATATAGGTGAAATCGCGCCACATCTCGCCATTGTTGAACACCTGGATCGGTTTGCCTTCAAGCATAGCCTGAGTAAACTTCCAATACGCCATGTCAGGCCGACCCAAGGGGCCATAGACCGTGAAAAATCGCAGACCAGTCTGTGGCACACCGAAGAGATGAGCGTAGGTATGGCTCACCAATTCATTCGACCTTTTCGTAGCCGCATAGAGCGACACCGGATGATCTACCCGATCGTTCTCGCTAAATGGTACTTTCTGATTGCCGCCATATACCGAACTCGACGAAGCATACACCAAGTGTTCAAAACCCGGGCGGTCACGGCAAAATTCGAGGATCTCAAGGTGACCGCTGACATTGGATCGGATATAGGCTCGTGGATTTTCAAGTGAATGGCGCACTCCGGCCTGCGCCGCGAGATGAACGACCTTATTTATCTCCTGCCCGTCTAAGGCTCTCGCAAGCGCCATCGGATCAGCGATATCGATCTTGAGAAAGGAAAACCCTCGCCGTCCGAGCAGGCGAGTCAACCGAGCTTTCTTCAACATTGGGTCATAGTAGTCGCTTAGATTGTCGACTCCGATAACGTCGTCGCCACGTTCGAGAAGCTTCAGGCAAACGTGGCTCCCGATAAAACCAGCTGCACCCGTGACTAAAATTGGCAAGCGAAATCCTCTCAACAGCTAGTGGCGCACCGGACCCATTTTTCCGATCTTGCCCCGGAGCCGAGCGAACCACTAACATCGCTAGTCCTAGCGTTCAATCACTTCGAACCGCACCAGATGGCGCTTCGCTAGCCGGGCGCACAGTACGCGCTCAAATAGGCAACTCTGCGTGTGCGGAGGTCGGCAATTTTTCTCTGCGATTCCCCCGCGTGGTTCGCGAAAAAAGGACACGGCCTATTCTGGCCTGTTTCGTATACCGACCCAGAGATCTCGGTACAAACTCAGTATCTCGTTTGCGCAGGTGCTGTGTCACATCCACGGGCCTAAGCCGTTTTCGCCGCTTTTTTGCACAAGGGGGGCATTGCGAACAGCGCCGCTGCTCAGCGAGCTTCTTGATTGCGGCACTCCACAAGCCAGCGTAACAAAGTCGAAAGTCGAAAGCACATCCTAGTGGATGGAATCTAACCCTTGGTGCCCACGGTTGACGGCAGCGATGATTTTGTCGGGGTCGGCGGTCCAAGTGAAAGGTTT
>NZ_JAMYQK010000094.1:0-3270 GCF_040320845.1 Mesorhizobium sp. M0601 | reverse complement strand
CAGATCAGCAAAACCTATTCACTTCAACGACATAGACAGATGGGTGTTATGAAACAGGATTGTAGTCGTCCGCCCATTCGGCGATGGCGCTGCGAGCGTGGTCGAGGCCGAAGAACAGGCTCTCGTTCAAGAGCTCGTCGCGCATGCGACCGTTGAAGGATTCGACATAACCGTTCTGCATCGGCTTGCCTGGCGCGATGTAGTGCCATGCTGAAAGCCAACTGTCTCCGTTCCTGATAGACTTAACCGCTGCGGGATTCCAATCCAGCTGTCGATCTCAGTTGCCGACGCTGAGAACAGCAGGATTGTCTTGGCCTCACTCGACTGCTGAACCACAATGCACGGATATTCGAACAGCTTACTCATTGCGCCCCCACCAAATGCAACAGCTTTGATACCAGAATCCATTAAGAAATCAGCGCGTGCGGGTAAAATAGGGAATCGTTTAGCTCACAAAATTCCCAAGCCTCGAACCTCCCTGCCCGTCGCTTCGCACAAGCCGAATTAATTAAGACTTCTAGCCGAGCCGCGATCATGTCCGTGAAGACCATTTCTACGCCTAGCTTAGCTGGCGCCGCTCCATCGCCCGCCGCCGATCACGCGTAACTTTACCGCCGAGAAGCAGAAGAGGGAGAGCGATGCGGCAATAGTGTATCGCTACTGCAATGATCACGAGACGCTTGGTCCGCTTCTCTGCCGGTCGATGGTCCATGAAATCCCCTCCCCACCCGGCTGGCGCCAAGGTGCGAGCGTGAATGTGCCGAGCAGCCGATGCTGGACGCGACGCCGCCGACTGATGGAAGGCGGCCATGCACCGGGATTGACGCGGGCCGGAACGCTGCTCGTGGCGCGCTTCGCGGTGCAAGCGAGCCCAACCGGTTCGCCAGCCGCATCTCGGGGCGCGTCAAAACAGACGAAATTGCGCTCCTGGAGTCTGACGTCGCCGGCAAATTCCGCCGCGGCTTGCTCTTCCCGGCGCTACAAGCTCCAGAGCATAAAGCGAGGCTGATCGAGGAACAGACGATTCTCAGGCGACGCTCCATCCGATCTTGCGCCTGGCCGAGCCGATCGCCCGACGATCATCGCCGCGGCCCGAATGCGCTTGACAAGATAGCGCTCGCCCGTTCAACCTGAGGTATTCACCAGGGGAGTCCCGGCAAGGGGCTGAGATACTGCTGGCATTCGCGGCGCAGTGACCCGTTGAACCTGATCCAGTTCATACTGGCGTAGGGACGGTGCAAGCGCTTTGCGGGAGTTTACGCCCGAGGTCCTGTTTCGGCAGGTCGACAGAAGCGTCTTTTCATCCTTCCGGCACAGAACTGGGTCTCCAATGCAACGAGCAAAGGAGCCTCAAGATGAATGCCCTCACCCCCGCCGTCTCGACGGGACCGCTGCCCGCCTCACGCAAGATCCACAAGCCTGGCAGCATTCACCCTCAGATCAGGGTGCCGATGCGCGAAATCTCCGTCCATCCGACGGCAGGCGAGCCGCCGGTGACCGTCTACGATCCGTCCGGCCCCTATACCGATCCGGCTGTCGAAACCAGCATCGAGAAGGGCCTTGCCCGGCTTCGCCACGAATGGATCACGTCGCGCGGCGATGTCGAAGCCTATGACGGCCGCCATGTCCGGCCGGAAGACAATGGATTCGCGGCGGGCGAGCGCCTGACGCCGGAATTTCCTGTCCGCAACCGGCCGCTTAGAGCCAAGGCCGGCAAGGCAGTGACCCAGCTTGCCTATGCGCGCGCCGGCATCATCACCCCCGAAATGGAATTCGTCGCCATCCGCGAGAACCTCGGCCGCGAGATCCTTCGAGGCAAGCTGCAACGCGACGGCGAAGCTTTCGGCGCGACGCTTCCCGATTTCGTCACGCCGGAATTCGTCCGAGAAGAGGTGGCGCGCGCACGCGCGATCATTCCCGCCAACATCAATCATCCCGAGAGCGAGCCGATGATCATCGGCCGCAATTTCCTGGTCAAGATCAACGCCAATATCGGCAATTCCGCCGTCACGTCGTCGATGGCCGAAGAGGTCGAAAAGATGGTGTGGGCGATCCGCTGGGGCGCCGATACGGTGATGGACCTGTCGACCGGCCGCAACATTCATAACATCCGCGAATGGATCGTGCGCAATGCGCCGGTGCCGATCGGCACGGTGCCGCTCTACCAGGCGCTCGAAAAGGTCGGCGGCATTGCCGAGCACCTGACCTGGGAAGTGTATCGCGATACGCTGATCGAACAGGCCGAACAGGGCGTCGACTATTTCACCATCCACGCCGGCGTGCGGCTGCATTACATCCCGCTGACCGTTGACCGGGTCACGGGTATCGTCTCGCGCGGCGGCTCGATCATGGCAAAATGGTGCCTGCACCATCACCGGGAAAGCTTCCTCTACGAGCACTTTGCGGAGATCTGCGACATCTGCCGCGCTTATGACGTCTCCTTCTCGCTCGGCGACGGCCTTCGTCCCGGCTCGATTGCCGATGCCAACGACGCGGCGCAATTCGCCGAGCTGGAAACGCTCGGCGAGCTGACGCAGATCGCCTGGGCGAAAGATTGCCAGGTGATGATCGAGGGGCCCGGCCACGTGCCGATGCACAAGATCAAGCAGAACATGGACAAGCAGCTCGCGGTCTGTGGCGAGGCGCCGTTCTATACGCTTGGACCGCTGACGACCGACATCGCGCCGGGCTACGACCACATCACTTCCGGCATCGGCGCGGCGATGATCGGCTGGTTCGGAACGGCCATGCTCTGCTACGTCACGCCCAAGGAGCATCTCGGCCTTCCCGACCGCGATGACGTCAAGACCGGCGTGATCACCTACAAGATCGCAGCGCACGCGGCCGACCTGGCGAAGGGCCACCCGGCGGCGAAAGTCAGGGATGACGCCCTTTCCCGCGCGCGCTTTGAGTTCCGTTGGGAGGACCAGTTCAACCTGTCGCTCGACCCCGAAACCGCACGGTCCTTCCACGACCAGACCTTGCCCAAGGAGGCGCACAAGCTGGCGCATTTCTGCTCGATGTGCGGACCGAAATTCTGCTCGATGCGTATCTCTCACGACATCCGCGCCGAGGCGCAGAAGGAGGGCATGGCGGCGATGGCGGCGAAATACCGCGAGGGCGGCGATCTCTACGTGCCAGCGGACGAGACCGTCGCACCGCTCACGCCTCAGCCAGGTAAGCCGTCATGAAGGTGCTGATAAAGGGGGCCGGCGTCGCCGGCCTCACCGCCGCCTTCGAACTCGCCGCCCGCGGCGCGACGGTCACGGT
>NZ_JAMYQK010000093.1:0-3277 GCF_040320845.1 Mesorhizobium sp. M0601 | reverse complement strand
TGCCATCGCTTGCGATGAGGTGCGAAGGCGCCGTCGCGGTCGAGCTGCCATCGCTGGTGCTATCGCCGGTGGCGGCATGGGAAGGCGCGGTCGCAGTCGAGCTGCTATCGCCGGTTGCGGCATGGGAAGGCGCAGTCACAGTCGAGCTGCTATCGCTGGTGGCGGCGTCGGACGCGGGCGCAGCAGCACTGCTGTCGCTGCTGGTGGTGTCTGAGGCCGCAGCGGTAGTGGTGTTGTGTTCCCGGAAAACGGCTTGCAGTTCCGAGGAGCTTTCAAGCGCGGTATCGCCGTTCTGCGTTCCCCACTTGTAGGTATAGTCGAAGGCGGGTGACGGAACCAGCTTGGCCCAATGATCCATCATGGTTTGCATCTGTTCGGTGGTGGGCATGACCTGTCTGCCGCCATCGGAAGTCTCCCAATTGCCGCCGCCAAAGGCCTGGAAGACCGGAACGATGTTGCTGATCGGGATGCCCGACTTCACCGCTGCAGCCACGGCTCGGTCGATCATGTCGTAGTCGACCGTGTCCGTTCCCGTGCGCACCGGATAGGGGTCTATTCCAAAATAGTCGATATGCGTGTTGGCCGGATTGTAGGTGTTGGTAAAATCCGGATTGGTAGGGGATCCCATATTCATCATGGTGACGAAGGTCTTGGCGCCTGGAAAATGCTCATGGATCCAGTCGGATTCCGCCTTCAGGTTCTCGGCGGTTGCATAGGTGCCCCACCTGCCCGTGGGATCGGGCTCGTCAACCAGATAGAATCCGAACACATTCGGATTGCCGAGGAAGGGGGTCATTTTCTCGATGAAGGATGAAGTTACGCCCTCGTGCTCGTTGAGGTACACCAGACCCTTCATGCCGTCCGGCAACGCGTCGACTTGCGAAGCGTACTGAACGTCAGCCAGATTGAAGCCGGCAGTTGCGATTTCGGTGGCGGATCCACCCGACGTATAATGCAGAGTTGCCATCCAATATTCCTTTTTCTGATTTCGATAGCGCCCGGCGTCTACCTACAGACGGCGTATATTAGCGCCAAATCACATACAGACACCCGTCGATAGAATCATTGACCGTTTGTAGGAATGCTGCACGGATTGTGACTTATTTTGACAGCAGCGACTTAGGACAAGATGCTTATTGTCTTCTGATGTCAGAATGATGCCAGAATTGCGACTTTATTTTGAAGGCGCCGTAGTTTTTGAAGTTCTTCGATATTTTTATAATGGCTATACATTTATAGATTTTAATGCGTTAGACGTCAACTTTCGTACGGAAATTCAAAATGACGTTAACCTCTGACTCCGGGCCCCTCCACAGTTTCACTGCCCAACCAATTAGCTGTGGACAATTCGTAGGCATCTGCGCGCTCGTCACCTGGTATCGGTCGGCAGATCTCCGTGATCGAGATCAAATCAATTTAGGAAACCGCCCAAAAGGTGAGAGTAGGGCGGTTCCCAGCTGGAGAGCCTGAGGGCCTGGGCCGCCTGAGCACCGTCATGTGTCCGCCGCTCCGCTAAACACGGGGGCTGCGCGGCGGACACGCCGACGTCACCGCAATGCCACGCCATTTTGCTGAACTTGACGCACACAACTCGAACCCGCTGGGTGACGAAGGTTGAGCATCAGCCAGAAATGGGCATCCCGCTTTGGAAAAATCCGGTGCTTGAACAAAGATAAAGCGGCGGACCGTCTCGAATTGAAGGTCCGCCGTTCCGGGTCGTTCAGATCACAAGGAACGAACCTGCCGTAAGCGACAGACCTGGAGAGAGAGTGGCGAACTGTATTTGAGCTGCGCCGCCGATCCCGTCGCTGTCGAAAGAGAGCGCTCCTGTTGAACTGTTGTAGATGATATGGTCGGAACTGTCATGCGCAGCCGTGCCAGCAAAGAAAGCGTCGGATGAAAGGCCGCCCAATTTAAGCCCGGCAAAAACGGCGTCGTCGAGCTGGATCTTGTCCTGGAGCTTGTTGAAGTCGGTGACCTTGTCGATATTGCCGGCTCCAAGAGCGCTGTTGAACACGAAGGCATCATTGCCTCCGTTACCGGTCAAGATGTCAGCACCGCCGCCACCATTGATGACATTGGCGCCGGCATTGCCCTGGATGGCTTGGGTAAACTCGTTGCCAGTGAGATTGATTGCTCCCGTACCTGAAGGACTTGTGGTGGCAAGAAGCTCGACCTGCGAGCCGGCCGAAAGAGCATAGCTCACCGAGGAAAATACTCTGTCGCCGCCGCCGCCGGCCGCTTCAACCACCCTGTCGCCGGCATTATCGACGAGGTAAGTGTCATTGCCACCATAGCCGGTCAGCGTGTCGGCGCCACCCATACCGTTGATGTAATTGGCACCGGCATTGCCTTGGATCGTCTGGGCGAACTCATTGCCGACGAGATTGATTGTTGCGGTGCCGGAGGGGTTTGTGGTGGCAAGAAGCTCGACCTGAGAGCCTGCCGAGTGCACAAGCGCAAAGCTTGCCGAGGCGAGCACGTTGTCGGTACCACCGCCCACCACCTCGAACACCCTGTCGCCGGCATTGTCTACATAGTAGGTATCATTGCCACCATAGCCGACCAACGTATCGGCCCCGCCGGCGCCGTTGATGACATTGGCACCGGCATTGCCCTGGATAGTCTGGGCGAACGCATTGCCGTTGAGATTGATTGCCGTCGTGCCGGACGGATTGCTGGTGGCGAGAAGTTCGATCTCCGATCCGGCCGCAAGCGCATGACTTACTGACGCGAGCACTTTGTCGGTACCGCCGCCCGCGGCCTCAATCTCCTTGTCGCGGATGTCATCGACATAATAGGTGTCATTGCCGCCATAGCCGACCATCGTGTGGCCGCCGGCGCCGTGAAACACATCGTCGCCGCTGGTGCCATACAAGGTGTCGCTTGTGTCGACGGGAGGCGGTTCGGTCCCAGTCGTTGCGAGGTTGTGCTCCCGGAAAACGGCTTGTAGTTCCGGAGAGCTCTCTAATGCGGTGTCGCCGTTCTGCGTTCCCCATTTGTAGGTGTAGTCGAAGGCAGGTGACGGAACCAGCTTGGCCCAATGATCGATCATGATTTGCATCTGTTCGGCGGTGGGCATGACCTGTCTGCCGCCGTCGGAAGTCTCCCAGTTGCCGCCGCCGAAGGCCTGATAGACCGGAACGATGTTGCTGATCGGGATGCCCGACTTCACCGCTGCAGCCACGGCTCGGTCGATCATGTCGTAGTCGACCGTGTCCGTTCCCGTGCGCACCGGATAGGGGTCTATTCCAAAATAGTCGATATGCGTGTTGGC
>NZ_JAMYQK010000092.1:0-3513 GCF_040320845.1 Mesorhizobium sp. M0601 | reverse complement strand
ACACAACGCCCGGCCCAGGGATGCCATGGATAAAGAAACTTGCGTTCCTCGGTCCCGTGGGCGTTCTCTCGTCGTGTTGTACAACCGATCGCGCCCACATTCGGCGCTCGGATACATCACGCCTGCGGCCTATGCCGCCGATCTCACCGCAACGGACGATCGGCTGCGCAACCCCGACCAGCTCCGCCGATCACCCGTTGCTCAACCCGCGCCATACGGCGTAAAACCCGCCGAGGCTCTAACTGCAGCCGGATCAAAATTCAGTGGCAGGTCAGCGCCCGAAAGCCTTCATCCAGCCCTTCGGCAACGGCCGAATAGGTAGGCCAATAATCAGTGAACGGCCTGGAGAAGGCCGCTCTGTAGAAGGCCTTCATGTCCTGCGTTCCGCCCGCCGCCGGCATTCGACCTAGTCAAGCCTTTTCGGCCAGTCTCATGGCTTGCTACTGTTCCCTCTATGTTCTAAGAGAGTGCGCCCAAAATGAAAGTCTTTTCGCCGCCACTTTTTCTTAATCGATTGTAGAGGCTGGCCAGCTTGGTCGATGCCTTGCGTTTCACGCTGCAGCACCATATCGCTCGATTTTTCAGAATTTCCAATCTCCTGACACCGGGGAGCAAGCATGAGCAAATGGGTCTACACCTTTGGCGACGGCGCGGCGGAAGGCCGTGCCGGCGACCGCAATCTGCTCGGCGGCAAGGGCGCCAACCTGGCCGAAATGTGCAGCCTGGGCCTGCCGGTGCCGCCGGGGTTCACTATCACCACCGAAGTTTGCAACGCCTATTACGCCAACGGCCACACCTATCCGGCCTCGCTGGAAACGGATGTTGCGGTCGCCCTCGATCACATCGGCCGGCTGACCGGGCGTCGTTTCGGCGATCCGTCGAAATTGCTGCTTGTATCGGTGCGCTCCGGTGCCCGCGCTTCCATGCCCGGCATGATGGACACCGTGCTCAATCTTGGGTTGAACGACGAGACGGTCGAAGCCTTGGCCGCCGATTCAGGCGATGCGCGGTTCGCCTATGACAGCTACCGCCGTTTCATCCAGATGTATTCCGATGTCGTCATGGGTCTCGACCATGAGGTGTTCGAGGAAATCCTCGAAGACCAGAAGGGCGGCCTCGGCCATGAGCTCGACACCGAGCTGACAGCCATCGAATGGCAAGGCGTGATCGCGCTCTACAAGGCCAAAGTCGAGGTGGAGCTTGGTAAACCCTTTCCGCAGGATCCGCACGAGCAGCTCTGGGGCGCCATCGGCGCGGTGTTTTCCAGCTGGATGAACAACCGCGCGATCACCTATCGGCGGCTGCACGACATTCCCGAAAGCTGGGGCACGGCAGTCAACGTCCAGGCCATGGTGTTCGGCAATATGGGCGACACCTCGGCCACCGGCGTTGCCTTCACCCGCAACCCGTCGACCGGCGAAAAGCAGCTCTATGGCGAGTTCCTGGTCAACGCGCAAGGCGAGGATGTAGTCGCCGGTATCCGCACGCCGCAGAACATCACCGAGGCAGCGCGCATTGCCGCCGGCTCCGATAAGCCGTCGCTGCAGAAGCTGATGCCAGACGCCTTCCAGGCTTTCGTCAGCATCTCCGATCACCTGGAACAGCACTACCGCGACATGCAGGATCTCGAATTCACTATCGAGCGCGGCAAATTGTGGATGCTGCAGACCAGGTCCGGCAAACGCACCGCCAAGGCGGCGCTGAAGATTGCCGTTGACATGGCCAGGGATGGACTGATTTCAAAAGAGGAAGCCATCGCTCGCATTGATCCGGCCTCGCTCGACCAGTTGCTGCATCCGACCATTGATCCGAAGGCGGCGCGAGATATCATCGGCGTCGGCCTGCCCGCATCGCCAGGCGCTGCTACCGGCGAAGTCGTGTTTTCCTCGAACGACGCCGAGGAGGCCAAGACACAAGGCCGCAAGGCGATCCTGGTGCGCATCGAGACCAGCCCCGAAGACATCCATGGCATGCATGCGGCCGAAGGCATCCTGACGACGCGCGGTGGCATGACGAGCCACGCCGCCGTGGTGGCGCGCGGCATGGGCAAGCCTTGCGTTTCGGGCGCAGGTTCGCTGCGCGTCGACTACAAGGCCGGCACGCTGATGGCGATGGGATCGACCTTCCGCAAGGGCGATATCATTACTATCGACGGCGGCAACGGCCAGGTGCTGAAAGGCGCTGTACCGATGCTGCAGCCGGAACTCTCGGGCGATTTTGCCGCCATCATGGAATGGGCCGACGGCGCGCGCCGCATGAAGGTGCGCACCAATGCCGAGACGCCGCTGGATGCTCGCATGGCGCGCTCCTTCGGCGCCGAAGGCATCGGTCTTTGCCGCACCGAGCACATGTTCTTCGATGGCGACCGCATCGTTGCCATGCGCGAGATGATCCTGGCCGATACGGAAAAGGATCGGCGAACGGCGCTGGCCAAGCTGTTGCCCATGCAGCGCTCTGATTTCCTAAAACTCTTCGAGATCATGGCCGGGCTGCCGGTGACGATCCGCCTGCTCGATCCGCCGCTGCACGAATTCCTGCCCAAGACCGAGGAGGAAGTGGCCGAGGTCGCCGCCGCGATGAATGTATCGCCGGACAAGCTCCGGCGGCGCACCGAAGCGTTGCACGAGTTCAATCCGATGCTCGGCCATCGCGGCTGCCGGCTTGCCGTCTCCTATCCCGAAATCGCTGAGATGCAGGCGCGCGCCATATTCGAGGCGGCTGTCGAGGCCGGCCGGAAGGCCGGCGCGCTGGTCGTCCCGGAGATCATGGTGCCGCTGGTCGGGCTGGTGAAGGAGCTCGACTTCGTCAAGGCACACATCGACGGCGTCGCCAAAAGCGTCATGGAGGAGACCGGTGTCAGGATCAACTATCTGACCGGCACGATGATCGAACTGCCGCGCGCCGCGATCCGCGCCCACGTCATCGCTGAAGCCGCCGAATTCTTCTCCTTCGGCACCAACGATCTGACCCAGACCACGTTTGGTATCTCGCGCGATGACGCGGCCTCGTTCCTCGAGACATACCGGCAAAAAGGCATCATCGAGCAGGATCCCTTCGTGTCGCTCGACATAGAGGGTGTCGGCGAGCTGGTGCGTATGGCGGCCGAAAAGGGCAGGGCGACGCGGCCTGACATCAAGCTCGGTATTTGCGGCGAGCACGGCGGCGACCCAGCCTCGATCCATTTCTGCGAGAAGGTCGGCCTCGACTACGTCTCGTGCTCGCCATACCGGGTGCCGATCGCCAGGCTGGCTGCTGCGCAGGCGGCAGTGCAGGCTGCAAAAGTCGGAGCTTGAATAGATCCAGACCGAAGATGCCGGACAGACAGCTGGCGAACAATCGATGCACGCGCCGCGATCTTTGGAGCGTGACGGCCTGCTGACAGCACTGGCTAATGGACTTCTCAACACATCAAGGAAGGTTGATGTTTTCGCCGTGTGAAATGGCCGCGGGATGGTGCACATGTCTGATGATGAACAAACCGCTGCGGCACGCTGGTCGGTGAAGTCCGAGCTC
>NZ_JAMYQK010000091.1:0-3805 GCF_040320845.1 Mesorhizobium sp. M0601 | reverse complement strand
GCGGTTTGGCTGCAGCCCGTGCGCCTTCCAGATGCGGCGCAATGCGCGAGGGCCGCGTCTTGTCACGCAGTAGCCCCTCGAAGCCTTCAGTGGCGAAGCGCTCCTGCCATCGCCACACGCAGGTCTTGGACTTGCCGGTCCGCCGCATGACTTCGATCGTGCCGGCGCCGTCGGCGCTCAACAACACGATCTCGGCGCGCCAAACGTGCTTCTGCGGGCTGTTACAGTCTTTGACCGAGGCAAGCAAACGCCGATGGTCAGAAGGCGAGACGGTGAAGGAGATTCCTGTGCAAAAGGGAATCCCGGTCCGTCTCTTATGTCAGGCAGGAACCACTAGCAGGCTTCTCTGATTGGGGTCGTTGAGGTCAAGCTCCTCCTGATTTTTTTCCGGACCATGTCGCCCCGCGGGTCACTCGCTTCTCTTCGCCGTCGACGTTAAGCCGCCGCATGATGGGGTCAGTAGAGCGAGGCCTCTCAATCTGTTGAACGACCTTGGGAGAGTTCGTCCCAGGATCGTGCCTGCTAACGAGATCGCCTTGCCCATCGTCCCCACGGGAACGATCCGGATCACGCCCCTTCGGGCGGAATCAACTCCTCCTTCGTTGGTCCGTTATCCCGTATTTCATGCCGATACGGGGCCGGGTGCCTTGCCGAAGCGGAATTCTGTCGCATGGCTCCACATGCGATGCAGGACGACAGCGAGCTTGCGAGCAACAGCAACTCGGGCTGGCTCGACCATTTCTTGCTGAGCACAAGCAGAGAATGAGCCGCCTCATAGAGGGCCGTGCGGGCGAGCTCGTCACCGCATCGGCTACCTTGCCCGAATCTCCGTCTCGCCAGATTGATAGCGTGCCGGGGTCAGACCCAAATGCGCTCCGACATCCCTCGATCGGCGAAAGCGGTCCGGCTGATCGACCGTGGCACGAAAGGCGAGCGCGGTGATGGGTCCCACACCGGGCACGGACATGAGGCGCCGGCAGACTTGGTCCTTGAGGGCGATATTGAAGACCTGCTTTGTCAGTCGCCCGAACTCGCGCAACATCGTTGCCACGATCGCCAGAAGCGGCTCGACAAGCGCCATGATGACCGTATCTGCGCCAATCAGTTCGCGCACGCGATGGGCGAAAGCTGCGCGGCCTGGAGTGCCGAGCTTGATGCCGGCCTCCCGCAGAATCGCCCTGACGACACTTTCGATCGTCCGCATTTCATTGAGGACCGTGCGTCGCGCAACGAGGAGAGATCGCCAGAGCCGACACTGCGGGCTCTTCACATGCACCTGCCGATACCAGCCGGTGCGCATGATCTGCGCCAAGGCGCGGGCGTCGTTGCGATCGGTTTTGTTCGGCATCGTTTTCATCGCCGCGTTGGCCTGCCGGGTCTCGATGCAGATCGCCGGCAATCCTTCGGCGCTAATACCGTCATAAAGCCAGGCTGTCAGCGAACAGGCTTCGAGCCCGATGCGCTCCAGCGGCAGATCGATTTTCCGCTGGCTTCATAAAGCGCCCTCGGCTCACTCGCCGCCCGCCCTTCCTTCACGATCCGGCCGCTCTCGTCGACGACACAGATCGCGGTCTCTTCCAAAGACACGTCAAGTCCGGCAAAATACTTCATGGCTGCTCCTCCTGATGTTTGTGGCGATCTACATCGACCACGTTCTCACATCCCGACAGGACATTTGGCTCGGGCGAGAACCCAATCACCCCATCTGTTGAAGAAGTCTGGCGCGCTCGCAGACGAAGCCTGAGTCGTCGACATTGTCGGTGTAGAGATGACGCACGGCTTCGTCTCCTTGCCTTCACCCTTGCGATGGCATCAGCATCAGATGGCGCAATGGATGGACGTCGAGGAGCGGGTCGCACGATTGACGGCGGTGGTGAAGATGCTGGAGCCGGCGCGCTTCGGCGCCCGCTACGAAGGTTGCGGACCGGCGCGCTGACCGAGGAACAGTACGCTCTGGCCTTCGACGAGATCGAAACGGGCGTGGCGGCCATCGAAGGGCCGATGGACAAGTCTGCGGTCGGCTCGAAAGCGAAGCGCGCCCCACATCCTCGCGAAGGCTTTGCGGTCCATTTCGAACGGGTCGAGATCCTTGAGGCGGTTCCGAACCGGCCGGCTGCAAGCCCGCAGCGTCCACGGCGGCGCTGGTGGCGGAAGCTTAGGCGCGGCTTACCGTTGCACGAATCAAGCGGCAAGGGGGCGAGAAATCTTAGATTTCGGACCATGTCGCGTCTTTGAGGCGGCTCTTTTAGTCCTGATAGTGCGCACCGGCCAAGCGCTTCGGCTATAATCTTGGGTTTCGAGCTGTAACTCGCGACTGACGCTTGAATTCCGGTGCAGAAGCACGTTAAGGAGGCGTCACGAGTTACTGGGGTTCGCACTGGTCGTGGAACTGGGCGCTGCTTCATCGCTGTCGAAATAGGAGAGCGCCGTATGTTCTGTCCAGAATCCAACGGTAAGGTCGCGCTGTTGACCGGAGTTACCGGCCAGGACGGTAGCTACTTGGCAGAGCTCTTGCTGAGCAAGGGCTATGTAGTGCATGGGATTAAGCGGCGTACCTCGCTTTTTAATACCGCCCGGATAGACAATCTATTTGACGGCTTCGCAGGCCAATCCGGCCGCTTCATCCTACACCATGGCGATATGACTGATTCATCCAGTCTGACACATATCATCCAGCAGGTTAAGCCTGATGAGCTCTACAACCTCGCCGCTCAGAGCCACGTGGCGGTTTCGTTTGAGGAGCCCGAATACACCGCGAACTCGGATGCATTGGGCACCTTGCGACTGCTGGAAGCGATCCGCATCCTCGGGCTTTCTGACAAGACGCGATTCTACCAGGCGTCCACCTCGGAACTTTATGGCTTAGTTCAGGAAGTGCCGCAGCGTGAGACGACACCTTTCTATCCTCGCAGCCCCTATGGTGTCGCGAAGCTGTATGCCTATTGGATCACTGTAAATTATCGGGAAGCGTATGGACTGTATGCCTGCAACGGGATCCTCTTCAATCATGAGTCGCCTTTACGCGGTGAGACGTTCGTAACGCGTAAAATCACGCGTGCGCTGGCGCGCATCAAACTGGGCGTCCAGTCGGACTTGCACCTCGGCAATCTTGATGCGCGACGCGACTGGGGTCACGCGCGCGACTATGTGGAAATGCAATGGTTGATGCTACAGCAGCCAACCGCAGAAGATTTTGTCATCGCTACGGGCTTGCAGTATAGTGTGCGCGACTTTGTCAATGCTGCGGCCCGGGTGCTTGGCATGCGCATCCGATGGGAAGGCGAGGGGATCGACGAGAAGGGGGTGGCCGATAACGGCCGCGCCATTATCAGGGTTGATCCACGCTATTTTCGCCCGACCGAAGTTGAGTCGTTGCTTGGCGACGCGACGAAGGCACATGCCAAACTTGGGTGGAAGGCCAAAACCTCGTTCGAGGCGTTGGTCGAAGAAATGACATTAAGCGATCTGCATGCCGTCGAACTCTTGGTTAAATCAAATCAGCTTAGCCAAAGCTGAGTGCAACCTGGCCCGCACGCCCCTTTTGCTGATTTCGTATGCAGCTTAACGGAGTTGGGTAGGCTTCGACGGTGTGTCGAACCGCGGTTGTTGGCACCGATTATACGAAATGCCTGACGCCGCCCATTGTTGCGGGCAGGCCCCAGGGTTCCGCATCGAGGCATCAAAGGCCATTTGGCCGGCCGAGGGATCGCCACCGGAATTCAGTTGTGTGCGTCAAGTTCTGCAAAATGGCGTGGCATTGCGGTGACGTCGGCGTGTCCGCCGCGCAGCCCCCGTGTTTAGCGGA
>NZ_JAMYQK010000090.1:0-3813 GCF_040320845.1 Mesorhizobium sp. M0601 | reverse complement strand
CAACGGCCCCCGCGTCCACTTCATGAGGAACGTGCTGGCCCATGCCGGCAAGAGCGGCCGCAGGGTCGTCTCAGCCTTCATCGCCGCCGCTTTCGCCCAGGAGACGTCCGAGGCCGCGTCCGTACAATGGCGCGCCGTCGCCGACCAGATCCGGCCGAAGGTGCCGAAGCTGGCGACAATCATGGACGACGACGAGCCCGACGTGCTGGCCTACATGACCTTCCCGGATGACATCGACAAGCGCTTTGTCAGCTCATGTGCTAAATTCTCCCAGCACGGACGACCACGTGGCAAAGAGCGGCGCCTGAGGATGAAAGCGCCGCCGCGCTGCCTCATAGCCGTTCCTCCTTTGTGGCGTCCGTGCGCCGCTTCGGCCCTCGCTGTCGCCACTGGCAGACCATCAGCTCATAGGCGTGCTCAGCATGCTCGGCCGCAGCCTTCTCCCGGTTGCGCAATTCCTTGACAGTGTAGGCGTAGGCTTGAACCGCGACGACCAACACCGCGTTCGTTGGGCGCGCCGGCCTTGAGGGCGAGTTGTCGCTGCTTCGCCGCCACCAACGCAGGCCTCACCCACAGATAGTTCTCCTGCCTCGTCTGCATGTGCCTGATCAACACGGCGAGCTTGCGGGCGACCGCGACCGCCGCAACCTGACGACCGCGCTTGTTGCGGATGCGCAGGAAGAAGGCTCTGAGCGGTCCGGGCGCCTTCGCCGCCGCCCCGGCGGCCTCGACCAGCATGGCACGTGCGTGGGAACGCCCGTGCTTGCTGATCCGGCCATACTGGGCGACTCCAAGACCGGATTGCCGGACGCGCGGATTGAGGCCGAAGTAGCTCACCAGCTTCTGTGGTTCGCCGAACCGGTGGATATCCCCGATCGCCGCAATGATCCCGGTGGCCACGACGGCATTGACGCCGGTGATCGTCTGAAGCCGACCGACCTGCGGATCGGCATCCCTGGCGATATCACGATCAAGGTCTGCCAGATCCTCGGCCAGGCGATCGATCTCACGGATATGTCTGGCGATCGCGGTCCGTTCGTCGTCGGGAGGCACCTGCCGCTCAAGCCAGGCGCGGCCGCGATTGTTGAACAGATCGGCATGCGGGCACTTCGGCACGAGTGCGCCTGCAGGATGCCATGCACCTCGTTCTTCACGCGCGTGCGATGCCGCACGACCTGATTGCGCCGCCGCGACGAGACGGCGAAGCCGCTCGGTCCGCTCGTCGGGAACCCACACCTCGGGCAGAAAGCCGCTGGCATGGAGCTGCGCCAGAACCCCGGCATCGATCTTGTCGGTCTTGATCCTGGCATGGGCGATCGCCTTCACCTGCATCGGATTGGCGACAATCACCCGGCGACGAAGGGCGAAAGCACGCGCACCACCGCCATGGCATTGCCGGTCGCCTCGACAACGACCTTGTCAGTTGCAACCAGGCTGCGGCCGAACCCTTCCAAACCGGAGCGGGTCATGTCGATCCATCCGTGGTGGCGCAGCCGGCCATCTTCCCAGAAAACCACTTCCGCAAAAGTGCGGTGGATGTCCATTCCAATCACACGTCTCATTGGCTCCCTCTTCCTTAAACAATCGGGAGCCGGCGGGCGACGCGACACCTACGGATCCGCGCTCTCGGCGCAACCGGGCAGGTCGCAGGGGCGGCCAGCTACTAACGCGAGCTCCCAGCTCATCCAATACATCGGCCTGCCCGCACTTGGCGTGCTCCCGGTGCCCCTGTCCCGGATGGTCGCACCATCCGCCGAAAATCTCGCATCTCCAGCGGCGGACCAGATGGCACCGTCATGATCGTACCGGTTACCAATCCGATCGAGCGTCTCAACGGCGAGATCAAGCGGCGCACCGAGGTCGTCGGAATCTTCCCGAAAGACGATGCCATCGTGCGCCTCGTCGGCGCGATCTTGCTCGAACAGAACGACGAATGGGCCGTGCAGCGCGCCAGATACATGACGCTGGAAACAATCAGCCAGATGAGCGATGATCCCCTGATCAGCCTGCCAGCTGTGGCGCGCTGATCAGCCCGGCCATGCCGGAGAGGACGGCGACCAATGCCGCCAGCTACACCACGCCGCGGGACACGATCCGATGGTACCGTTCGCGACTCTATGTGGGCGCAGCAAACGCCACGTCGCGCATACTTCACAGCCAGTGTTTCCAGCTGTATCAGTCCCAACTCAGGGTGAAGTGTAGTGCAGATAAGAGATGTCCGCTCGTCAAGCATTGAGGCATTTTTTTTGTGCCCGTCGGCACGGAATGCGAAGCCTCTTCGAGTCTAACTCTCAGGATGGTGCAGCCGTAGGATATGGCAGCGCTGCAACTTGTCCCGCCTCTTCTCCGTCAAAATAATGGAACGTATGCGCGGTTATTCGGCATTTTCCATTATACGCAATATCTTGCCGGCCAAAGGTACTGGCGGCGCGCTTGGCGCGCTCCTGATCCGAAGGCGGCCTATGATGTTGTTATTATAGGCGGCGGGCACGGCCTCGCGACCGCATTCTATCTCGCGGAAAACCACGGCATACGCAACGCCGTGCTAGAGAAGGGCTATGTTGGCGGCGGCAACGTCGGCCCGCAACACGACTGTCATTCGCTCCAACTACTTGCTCGACGGCAACACCCAGTTCTACGAATTCTCGATGAAGCTCTGGGAAGGCATGTCGCGCTGAATTTTATATCGAAGCGAGTATGGGAGAGGAAATATGGGCCCGGTTGATAAAGGCTGGCGCGCCTTTCCACCTGAGGCCTTACGGAATCGAAGCTCTGGACGCCTTGCGCGTCGAGAAAGGCCACGTCGCGGAACTGGAGATCAACGGCAGGACGAAGCTCGACGACCTCGGACTCAGCCGCATGGCGGGCAAGCGGAGAGGCTATGTAGTGATGTGCTTAGCCGCCGCGAAGCCATCAGTGGGCCGGCGCGCCCGCGGTTGGTCGGGCTTGCCAGGAATGCCGCTGAAGAAGGCGCCGAGATCGTCGCATCTCGTCCGATAAAGGGCGAGACGGTTCGGGCTCAGATAGTCTCCCCCATATTCCTCGAACCGAAGGGAGACCGGCTGCATGGCTGACGATACCAACATACCTATCTTCGAGATGTTTGCTTATGACTGCTCGATCCTTCAATTCGAGGGCTGGGATGGCCCGATGGCGCGATTCGATACGGTCCTGAGTAAGATGCTGGGCGGACCGCTGCCGAAGACGGTTGGCGACACTGCCCGTCATGACAACTGGCTAGTTATCCGCATTGCGCCGCGCCGGTTCTGGCTGCTTTGCGACGGCACGTCACCTAGTGTCGACGTCGATGCGGACCTCGGCTGCGCGCTGCCGCTCGGCGAGGGTAGGGCTCGGCTCCGGCTTTCCGGCAGGGGCCTCAAATATGTGCTGGAGCGGTGCGTCGCTTTGATTGGGCGTACTTGAAGATGGACGGGCAGTCCAGACAAGGCTCGATCAAATGCCGGTGCTGCTGCTGCGCAGGAGCGGGTTCGAATGCGACCTTCTTGTCCCGCGCAGCCTAAGTAAGGGCCTGACCGAGTGGCTTGCCGATGCCTCTTCTGCTGTCCATTAACTACCCCACGAACCGGTCGAACAGGGCTGGCCAGGTAGTCAAATGTATGATCGGCGCCCTCGAAGAAAGCAAACCAATTGAATCGACATTCGTTAAGATAGGAGAGCTGCTATGCCCACAAATAGTCAACAAGAACGCCTACCTGCATTTAGTCAACAGGAATACCGCGAGCGCAACGCCAGATTGCGGCAGAAAATGGCAGAGTACGGTATGGATGCGCTGCTTGTCATGAACGAGAATAA
>NZ_JAMYQK010000089.1:0-4408 GCF_040320845.1 Mesorhizobium sp. M0601 | reverse complement strand
TCGCGATTTCGAACAGCCGGCTGATCGCCTTCGACAAGAGCGGCGTCACCTTCCGCTACAAGGACTACCGCCGCGACGGCGCCGACCGGCAGCAGCTCATGACGCTCGCGACCGACGAGTTCATCCGCCGCTTCCTGCTCCACGTGTTGCCAAAGGGATTCCACCGCATCCGGCATTGCGGCCTGCTTGCCGGCTCTGCTCGCAGGGCCAGCCTCGCGCTTGTTCGTGAACTCCTGAACGTCACCGCACCGTCCGACGATGACACCACGGACGAACCGGACAACTTCCGCCCGCCATGCCCCTGCTGTGGCGGCCGCATGATCGTGATCGAGGTGTTCGAACGACGGAGGCAGCCGCGCGGACCGCCAAACGGTTCCCCGTCGACCGGGAGCAGCACGCCATGACCCGGCATGGAATGGTTCAGCCTTCAGCTGCAGGCACTCAGCCTCCGGCAACGGATCGACGCACGCCTATGGTGATTATCGACGCCGACAGAGCCGCGCCCAGCCGTCCACCGTCCCGACAACACCGCGCGGAGGCGCAACGAAGCGGTCTGTCCGCATTCACCCCAGCGCTTCCCGACGGCGGTCACGCCATCGCCGACATCTGCCGAAATCCGAAATCCCCATAGCTATCGCCTGTGGCCCGCGGGTTCCTTCCTCGGGGACTTTCGTACGCCTGCCGGCGCCCGAAACTCTTCACGTTTGCGGACTGTCCGTTTTCGGGATGGCGAGATTAGAAAGCGGATCGACGCGTCCAGCGTATCGCGGACCGCAACGCGCCAGCGCCGGAGATAGCGCCTGATGATCTTCAGTTGCTCTGTATGTGCGACTGGAATGCACTATTGCCCGGTTGGGTGGCAGGGCAACTTGCTAGCCTCCCTGCCACCTGGAAGAACAGTCATCGACGCGGCCGGCTCAGCCCGCTTTGCTGAGTTGGAGTTCGTCGCTAACCGCGCGCTCGTTGGGATCGATCGGACCCAGGTTCTTGACGACCCGGAATCGACCGCCCTGCGCCTGCGCGATGTACATGTTCATGCGAACATGGTGCTGGCCGGGGACCATTTCGGCCGGGCCACCTGGTCCCTCGCTGATCCGCGAGTGATCGAGCGCCCGGATGACCGTATCACGCTCGACCGTGCCGGCCTCATTGACAGCCGCTTCCCACATCTTGATCGCCCGGTAGTGGCCGGTGCAGCCGCTGCCCGCGGTCAACATGGCGCTGCCGGGGAAACGGTCCTGGTAGCGACGCAAGAGCGCGCGGCCAAACGGATCCTCGAGTTCCTGATAGTAGTCGAGGCAGCTGTAGAGGCCCTCGATCTGCTCGGACGGCACGAGATTGAAGAAGTTCTCGTCGAAGTAGGTGCAGATGATCTTGCCGTCCCGCTTGCCGAAACCGGCCTTGTGCAGTTCTTCGAGGAACGGAGTCAGGCCTGGCGGGACGAGGGTGTTGAAAACCACGTCGGTGCCGCTCGCCATGATCTGCTCGACCGTCCGCCGGAAATCGACTGTATCGAGCGGGAAATACTCCTCGCCGACGACGTCGCCGCCATTGGCGCGCACCACCCGGCTCGCGGCCTTGTTCAGCAGATGGGGCCAGATGTAGTCGGCAGAAGGCAGGTAGAACTTCTTCGCCCCGGTGCTCTTCATGAACCAAGGGATCAGCGGCTCGACCTGCTGCGCGGGCACTGGACCCGTACAGAAGATCAGGGGATCGTTTTCCTGTCCCTCGTACTGCTCGGTGTAGATGTAGAGCGTCCTGCCGCGTGCGACCGCTTCGCTCTTGATGGCCTGGCGGGTCGAGCTGTAGATGCCGCCGACGACCAGATCGACCTTGTCGACGTCTATCAGTTTCGCAGTCCTTGCTTTGGCGGCGCTGTCGTTGGTCTCGCCATCCTCGATGACAAGCTCCAGCGGCCGGCCGAGCAAACCGCCTTTGGCATTGATGTCGTCGACGAGCATGGTGGTGAGGTTTGCGTTGGCGATGCCCATGAAGGACAACGGGCCGGTGAGTTCGGCGACAAGGCCGATCTTGATGGGTTTCGGATCCACTTGATTTCTCCAAATCTGGGGGTTCGTCGGGGGGGCGCCGCCGCCGGGCGGCAGGCGGCGCGCAGTGCGGGATCTCAGGCCTCGTAGTGGCCGAGCAGCAGTGCCGCCTGCGGCTTGCCGACGTGGCCGGCTTCCTGCAGGATCGCGGGCACCTCCGGATCCGACACGAAATTCTTCCAGCCCTCGGCGTCCCAGTCGAAGATCGCCCAGACGCGGTCGGGCTCGCTGGGGTCGCGGAAGACGGTTGCGCCGTTCGAGCCGTGCAGCCGGCGCTTGTCGGCGCCCTTGGTCGAAAAGATGCGGATGAAGCGGTCGACGTCCGCCACCTTGGTCGTTGCGAGAAGCATCTGATTTCCTCCTGTCGGTCGCGGCCACCATCGGTCCGTCGACAGGATCACGATGCGCGCCCCGGAGCGGGCGCACATGGGGTGTATTCCCTATGCCTGCGTCTCGCCCGGCCGGACAAGGCCATGCTCGACCGCGTAGAGTGCCGCGGCGGCGCGGGTGGTCACGCCGATCTTGGCATAGACGCTCTGGATATGGTGGTCCGCCGTCTTGGGCGAGATATCCAGCTTGCGCGCCGCTTCCTTCGCGGTAAGGCCGGCGGCGATCAGGCGCAGCACCTCGATCTCACGCGGCGTCATTCCGGCCAGCGGCCGGGGCGGCGGCCGGCGCGACGGCTGTCCGGCGAAGGACAGCACGGCCTCGGCGGCATCGGGGCAGATACAGCCCTCGCGAACGGCGGCGCGCAACTGCGTGGCCGCCGCCTCGCTGGACAACGCCTTGCGGTGCGGACGTTCCTCTCGCGACGTCTGGAAGGCTTCGGCGGCGGCCAGGATTCTTGCCGCCGGGGACAGGTCGGAGCCGTGGACCTTGCGGTGATAGCCCGAACCGTCCAGGCGTTCGTGATGGCGAAGCACGAGGGCGGCCATCGCCTCGCCCTCGCGGCCGAACGAGGCCAGCGCCCGCTCGCCATAATAGGCGTGCAACTGCGCCGCGTCGCGCTCGCGCACCGACAGCGGACCGTTGCGCATCCAGGTCGCCACCGGCACCACGAGTTCGCCTATGTCATGGATGCAGCCCGACCAGCGCAGCGCGCGGACGTCAGGGTCGGGCAGCCCGATCCGTTTCCCCGCACCCGTGGCCAGTTCCGACACCATCCTCGAATGGCCCTGCGTAAACGGCATGCGCATGTCGATCATGTCGGCGATGGCGAGGAACGCCTCATCGCAAGCCTCCTCATCCAGCGTCACCGGCGGATCGGGCTCAAGCGCCAAAATGGTCGCGCGGTCGACCGTCGCGCCGATGCCCTCCATCAGCGTCGGCGCGTTGGCCGAGACGAGCCGGGCCAGTTCCGCTTCATATGGGCCATCGCCGCGACTGGCGATGGTTTCGGCCATCCCTTCAATACCGACGGCATCGCAGAGCGCAATGGCATCCTGTGCCAATGTGATCAGGCGCACGGCTGGCAGGACATCCTCGCCGCTCAGCCCGCGCGGCAGGCCCTTGCCGTCCCAGCGTTCGTAGATCTGTCCAAGATTGCGTCGCATCTCCTCCGACAGGCCCAGCCGCTCGCCGATCCGTTGCGCGACCTCGCAATGCGCGGTCAGGACCGGGCGGGCCACGGCGATCGCCTGCGATAGCCCAGCCTCGATCGCCTTGGCCTGCGCGTCGGGCTCAAGATCGTAGTAGAGCCGCTTGAAAGCCTGGACGAAGACCCTGCCCAGCTCCGCCCGGTTGCCCATATCGAGACCGACAAGATCCTGGCGGAGCGCAATTTCGTCGCCGAAGGTGGCCGACAGGAGGTCCGTGTCCGCGTTGCAACCGACATAGCGGAGCATAGACTGGTGGTAGGCATTGCGCCGATCCTGCTCGGAAACGCCCGCAAGATCGGCAATCCGCATCGCAAGCACGCAGGATTTCAGTGCGAAGTCGCGAGAATGGCCGGTGGCAAGGTCCGAAGCATAAGCGAGGACCATCATGAAATCCGCCCGGCGGATCGAGACGTCTGTCATCGCCCACCTCCCAGTGGCTCTACGCTAGCCCCGCCTGCCGTTAATGCCTAGGGAAAAATCCCAACCCTGGTTGTGCTATCCGGCGAGAAACAGAATGTTCCGTTTGGGGCCGACGAACGAACCCGCTGCGCAGGAGGGGCGCCTGCGGTTGAGGTAGAGATCAAGAACCGGTCGTCGCGCTGGCGTTGAGCGTCGTCCGGCGGGGGCAGAGCATGACGGGCTTCTTCAACAAGGAGCCTGACCAATGCCCCATCCCGTTCTCGATGCCCGGATCAGCCCGCTGCGCCAGCGGCTGATCGACGACATGAACATGCGGCGTTTCTCACGCGAGACGCAGCGCAA
>NZ_JAMYQK010000088.1:0-4516 GCF_040320845.1 Mesorhizobium sp. M0601 | reverse complement strand
CAATGCTGCTTGCCAAGGAGGCCATGAACGAACCGATCGACATGTCGGAACTGATCGCCAGGGGGCCGTCAAGCGCGGAGGAGGCACTGCGCATTGAGCTTTATGAGCGCATTAACGCTCTCGGGATCGGAGCCCAAGGTCTCGGGGGCCTGACGACTGTCGTTGATGTCAAGGTCGCGACCTATCCGACCCATGCTGCGTCCAAGCCCGTGGCACTGATCCCGCAATGCGCCGCCAACCGCCACTTGACGCTCACATTGGACGGTAAAGGACCAGCGCAACTCCAACCGCCCGACCTTTCCCAATGGCCCCAGATCGGTCCCGAGGACTTGCAAACAACCGGCGTACGCCGGGTCAACTTGGATGAGCTGACGAGGGGAGAGACAACATCGTGGCGCTGCGGGGAAACTCTTCTTCTATCCGGAAAAATGCTGACGGGTCGGGACGCGGCCCATAAGCGAATGGTCGACCTGATCGATGCCGGTAAGCCGCTCCCGGTCGATCTGCGGGGACGCGTGATCTACTATGTCGGGCCTGTCCGCGCGGTAAGGGATGAGGTCGTGGGGCCGGCTGGCCCAACAACCTCAAGCCGCATGGACGATTTTACTGAAAAGATGCTCGCCGAGACCGGGCTCTATGCGATGGTAGGCAAAGCGGAGAGGGGCCCGGCGGCCATCGAGTCGATCGTCAGACACAAAACGCCCTATCTCATTGCAGTGGGTGGCGCTGCGTACCTGATCTCAAAATCGATTAAAGCGGCGCGGATCGTTGCCTTTGAAGATCTGGGCATGGAAGCCATTTATGAATTCGAGGTCCAGGATATGCCTGTGATCATGGCTGTCGATGTTGAGGGAAACTCGGTTCACAATTCCGGGCCGATTGAGTGGCGGAAGCGCATGGCTGCCGATAGCATCGCGCGCAACATCGGCGTTTGATTATTCCCGTTAGGCAATCCGTCCTGCCTCGCTTATCCATAGACTCCGAAAGGGCAACCAGAAGGCTGTGCGCTTGGTTTGGGCAAGCTGTGCGAATGGGCCCATGCGTGCGCCAGCACCGCCTGCGAGGAACGCAACGCTGGCTGGCACGTCGGCACCATGGATGCAATTGGCGCAGACCCAAAAGCAAGCGCCTAAACGTAAAGCGAGATTCAGCCCGGCAAGGCCATGAAGTCGAAACTAAACACTGTGCGCTTGGACGCTTGGGACCTTCGAATTCTCTCGGAGCTGCAAGCAGACGGTCGGATATCGAAAAGCGAGCTTGCGAAGCGCGTTCATCTGTCGGCGTCGGCCTGCTCGGAGCGGCTCCGCGTACTCGAAACAGCAGGAGTCATTGAAGGCTATTACGCGCGGCTGAGTCCATCCCTCACGGGGGGCGTGGTTTTCGTGATGGTGGAGGTCGTGCTCGATCGTCACCGCCTCGAAGACCAACGACACTTTGAGACCGCGATTCAAGGCTCCCCGAAATATGGACTGCTGGGCTATCGGAGGCCGGGTCGATTACCTGATGCGCGTCGCAGCTCCCTCGGTGGCTGCCTATCAGGAATTCATGGAGGGTTTGCTGCAGGTAGGCCTCGGGATCGATCAATATTACAGCCTTGTCGTGACGAAATCCGTAAAATCCAATTCGCCGATTCCCTTGTCGGCAGTAAAAGAGCGGTGAGTTTCCGGAGCCCGTGTTTTCCACGGAGATTGAGGTAAGTTCCGTGAATTCGTCGGCCGCGGACGCGCATTGCCGTGGAACGTGAGATGTGTCCGTCGGTATAATCAGCCCTTGACGAGCGGCTGACCGGGTGTCTCCGCCGGCGATCAACGGGAGAGCGGCAATGAGCCTGACCAATCTGGGAACCAAGCAAGTCCAGGAAAAGGATCGGAGCTTCGTCTTTCATCCGTCCACGCACTTGGCAAAACACAGCCGCGGCGAGACGCCGAATCGGATCATGGCCGGAGCAGAGGGGGTCTACATCTGGGATACGGAAGGACGAAAAAGCCTCGACGGTTTTGGCGGGCTCTATTGCGTCAATATGGGGTATGGCTGCACCGAGATTGCTGACGCCATTACTAAGCAAGCGCATGCACTGCCGTTCGCGCATGTCTACGCCAGCCAGGGCACGGAGCCGGTTGCTCTCCTGGCCGAGGCCGTGGTCGAATATTTCGGTCAGAACATGCGAAGGGTCTATTTCGGCCTCTCCGGTTCCGACGCCAATGAAACCAACATCAAGCTGGTCTGGTACTACAACAACATTCTCGGCCGCCCTGAAAAGAAGAAGATCATCTCGCGCAATCGCGGGTATCACGGGTCAGGGCTGGTTACAGGTAGCCTGACAGGCCTTGCCTTCTTTCACGATTTCTTCGACCTGCCTTTGAATTTGGTGCGCCATACGACGACGCCACACTACTATCGCCAGGCGCGCGACGGCGAAAATGAGGAAGCGTTCTCCAGGCGCTGTGCCAACGAACTTGAAGCTCTTATCCTCGCTGAAGGCCCGGAGACGGTTGCAGCCTTCATTGGAGAGCCGGTACTTGGGACCGGGGGTATCGTTCCGCCCCCCAAAGGATACTGGGCTGCGATTCAAGGAGTGCTTGACAAGTACGAGATCCTTCTTATTGCCGATGAGGTGGTCTGCGGTTTCGCGCGAACCGGCGAGAAATTCGGTTCCCACCTCTATGGCATGCGCCCGGATTTCGTAACCATAGCCAAGGGCTTGAGTTCCGCCTACCTGCCTATCTCCGGGTCGATTATCGGTGACCGGGTCTGGTCGGTTTTGGAGCAAGGAACGGAAAAGCATGGGCCACTTGGCCACGGGTGGACATATTCTGGTCACACACTCTGCGCGGCGGCCGCGCTTGCCAACATTAAATTGATAAAGGAAAGAAACATCTTGGAACATGTTCGGGATGTCGGACCGTACTGGCATGCCCGCATGAAAGCCGAACTGGAGGGACATCCCATTGTTGGCGAGGTTCGAGGCGTAGGCATCCTATCCGCCGTGGAATTGATGCGGGATCCTAAAGAACGGATGCCATTCGAGCCCGGACTTCAGGTCGGCGCGCGCGCCGCCGCTGCTCTGTTTGAAAATGGTGTCATAGGTCGCGCCATGCCGCATGGCGATATCCTCGGCTTTGCCCCACCTCTGATCATTACCCGAAAAGAGATCGACGTCATCGTCGACGCGACCGCGAAATCAGTCGAGACGACCTATCGCGGGCTGAAGGCGGAGGGCGCGATATGATCTGACGTGACTGCTGACGCCTTCCACTCGGAGCGTCCGGGATATCACGTCCGGCAGCCCTGTGGCGTCATGAGGTGGCGCGCGCAAAGCCTCGTCTTCGCTTTTCAGGCAACTTGCATGGAGGCTGTGCGAGCCGATGCCGGAATGCGACGCCCAATCTCGAAAAACACAGTGCCGCCTTCGCGTCCGAGACGGTGACGTAGGGCTGCTGCGAGAATTGTAGAGGTGATGCTCTTACAGACCACAGACCGCAATCTACCGTGAGGCTGAGCTACTCCATGGAGACAGATTCAACAGCCCGCAAACAGACACCCCGACCGTAATGAAGTGCAAACCCAAGAGGACAACTGTCGCCTGCTAACAGATGACGCTGGAATGAGGTCTCGGTGTCGATAAGAGCGCCGTCGAAGCACATATCGCCCTCCCAAGGCGCACCGGCCCGGCACGGAGCTCAGTCTCCTGCCGGGCCTTCTTCCCTGAATGGCTGCGCTTTGGTCGACCGTCTGTGGGGGCAGAAGCCGTGGGCGAACTCACTGCAGTTTAGCTATGCAAGACGTTTTTCATAGATTTGTAGAGCAAATCGCAGACAGCGCCGACGCGACGGACCTGCGCAACGCTCTGGGCGAGATTGCCTCTTCGCTCGATCTGCCGTCTTTTGCCTATCTTTTCCCTTCGCCTGGCAAGGGCCGCAAGGTGCGCCTGATTTCCACCTATCCTCAACCCTGGACATCTCACTACCTTCACAGTCAGTACGAAAAGATGGACCCGGTGATCCATCAGGCGCGTGGTACTCAGGAACCATTCAGCTGGGATGCGCACGGCGCTGATCTCAAACTGTCGACGCAGCAGCGACAATTGATGGATGAGGCGACGCAATTCGGCATTCACTGCGGTTTTACGATCCCGATCCATGACAGCGGCGGTCTGTTTGCAGCACTGACCTTCGCCTCCGATGAAAGGCAACCACTGTTCTTCCGCGTGATCGATCGATATGAACGCGCGCTCGAGCTCATCGCGATCTTTTTCCATCTTCATGCCTGTCGCAAGCTGGCCGACGACAGGATCGTGGATGGCGTTACCCTATCGCGAAGGGAAATCGAGTGTCTGAAGTGGGCGGCTCGCGGAAAGACGGCGTGGGAGATCGGCCGCATCTTGGGAATCAGTCGGCACACCGCAGCCTATCATCGGGATAACGCCAGGAAGAAGCTTGGCGTGAAGACGGTTATTCAGGCAGCCGTTCGGCTTGCACTATCCAGGCCATCTCTCTTCACCTGATCTCCGAAACCT
>NZ_JAMYQK010000087.1:0-5060 GCF_040320845.1 Mesorhizobium sp. M0601 | reverse complement strand
CCTTATAGCATTGGCCGCCTGAGCACCGCGGTGTGTCCGCCGCTCCGCTAAACACGGGGGCTGCGCGGCGGACACGCCGACGTCACAGCTACTGCCACGCCATTTTTGCAGAACTTGACGCACACAACTCATCCGCTCGCAATGTAATAGAGTACACGTTTCCTGAGGAATACACTGGCCACGCAACCTACCGTGAGGCTCCTTATCATCTGCGGGACCAGTTCATAGAACACGTCAAGCAGTCCTATCAGCCTGAAACTTTCCCCGGACTCTACTGGGGTCGCGTGAACAAGAATGAGCCATTCGAAATCATCCACACGTTCGCTGTGGATCGAAAGAAACGGCCCGAGGGCGACTACATTCCCTGTCCGATGTGTCAGCGGCGGGAGAAATTTCTCGAAGGCTCCTTCGTCTTTATCTTCAACCGCCAGTGCATCGCGGTGATCGGCCACGACTGCGCCTCAGCGGAGGTCAAGCATGCCGCGTTCTCAAAAAAGAAGCAGGACGACGAGCGGAGGCATCAGGAAGACTTCCTGATGGCGCGGCTGACGCACGTTCCCAGCATGCTGCGGGAGTTAGAAGCCCTGAAGCCGATCGCAACCGAGATCGAAGGCATCTTCCATGACTTCCGGAAGGACGCGCCGACGATCCACAGAGCCCTGCGGCAGGTCCGCAAGGCCGGCGGCGAATACGTCCTGACGGAAATGGTCGACAACGAGGCTGCCGAGTTCGATCCCCGGCTCCCGAAGAAGCTCGCGCGGAACAGCTACTTCGGAAGCATGCGCGGTGACACGCTGGTTGGCGCAAGCTGCAAGTTCCTGACCGAAGTCAGGCGCTACGAACAGTGGCTTCTTTCCTTCGACGGCTGCGACGACGAAGAAAAGGCCATGGAGGCGACTATTGGCTTGTTGCAGCGCAAGGAGGCCGCCAAGGCGGTCAGGTACATCGGCGAAGCCGCGAGGCGGATGGACAAGCTGAGACGGGCTATGTCGGCCGCCTGCTTTTTCTTTGCTGACACCCATATCGAAGACATGAAGGAATGGGCGCGGGATCGGCTCCAGCCCCATCCGTTCACTGTGGACCGCCACGTCCGGAACGACGGAATTTCGCTCGCTTTCTCGCGCGTCACCGGAAAAGATGAAGAACGCGAGTATGCGCGTCTCTTCCTGAGCAATGCACTCGCCGAATGGGCGGATGCCAATCGCGTCGCACCCAAGCTCGAAAACTGAAATGCTCTGACAAGGGGGCAGCGGAACGCTGGCGGCACTTGCATTTGGGAGCCCGGCGCAGATAACTTGCCGACCTCTATCGGGGGCCTCAATGACCGACATCTTCATCAGCCACGCAGTGGCCGACGCTGCGCTTGCCAATAAGTTCGTTGCCTTCCTGAAAGAGGCTATCGGCGTGCCCGCCAAATCGATCTTCTGCTCCAGCGTCGACGGCCAAAACATCCCATTTGGAGATGACTTCAACGATTACATGAAGAAGCAGATACAGAGCCCGAAGCTCGTCATCCTAATGATGACACCGTGTTACATGGAGAGTTGGTTCTGCCTGATGGAACTTGGCGCCACCTGGGCGAAATCGTTGAAAGCGCTCCCCATCGTAGTGCCGCCGATCAGGTTCAGCGCTGTCTCTGGTACGCTAGGGCTGAAGCAGGGGTGGAGCATCGACAACGATGCAAAGCTCGTCGATCTACGCCAAATGATTCAGGGGACTGGAACCGCACTTGAACCGCGGACTGAGCATGACTGGGACAAGAAGCGGGCGGCGTGGAAGGTCGACCTGAAGAAATTATTGAAGAACCTAGCTCCCGCAACCAACGTGTCCGCCTCCGAACATAAGGCCCTACAAGACGAGCTCGCGGAGCTGAAACAGGAACTGGCAGGCCTCCAAGATGTGTATGACGAGGCGAGCGAAACGATCGAAGAGCTCAAGGCCGCGAAGGACCCTGTTGCAGTCAAGGCCATCATGTCCAAGAAAACCAGCGTCGATGCCGAGGCCCGGTTCAAGGAAATCCTGAAAACGATCGTCGACCTTCGACCACGAGTCAGCATTTACTTTTACCGCAATCTCATCATGGACCTCTATGGGAAGGCCGTCCCCATTGTCTGGTACGATAGCGACCAGAAATCGAATGCCGAAATGGCGATCCAATACAACATCATGGACCCCGATCCGCCGCATGCGTATTTATGGCGAGGCAAGAAGCTGAAAAAGGTGCAGGCGGCCGTTAGGGCGCTCGACGAATTCCTCGAAAGCGAGGAGGCGGCAGACTTTGTAAAGGAGCACGAGAGCTCCGGCAACACGATGGACACGGACGACCTGGAGTTCTGGGAAGACAACCTGAACTAATTTCGGCGCGACCGATATGATAAAGCCCCCGTCGCGCTAGGCGTTTTTCAGGGAGCGCATCCCCTGCCGGGCATCCTGAACTCCTCAGCGAGGGTAGACGGCACGATTCCGCTGGCGACATCCCGGCGGACGACACCGGCATTCATATCTTACAGGGCTCTCCGACGACCTGTGCGACCGATGGAGGGGTGCGATCTTTGCGTTGAACCCAATCAACCCTGACGCCGCACGCCACTTTTGCACCAGTGCGCGGGAGATATTCACGGAAATCCTGGAGGTTTGGCCGAAGAGGGCGAGGTCGAAGGCGCCGACCCCCAGTGTGACCGCACGCCCAAGGCAAGCCCACCCGCAAGGCGAAAATCCGCTATCTTCTCGGCAAGAAGGGGATGCTGCACGACAAGCTCGAGGTCTTCATCGAGACCGACATCACCAACATCGTCCAGCTTTTCGGCGTCTCCAACCAGGCGACCCACGGCCGTGGCGCGCTTACTCCGTTACATTTCAGCTAGCAGAGTGTTTCGCATGGGATCCCATCCTTATCGCGATCGAGTTTTCCGCCCCATGAGCAGTTTTGCAGGTACCAGTTGGCTTCATCGCAGGAACCGATCTGCTTGCACGTTCTCCGCGGCTCGCAAGAATAGCCGCTCTGCGCGACCAGCTTACGGCTGATGATGCCCAGCGGGCGACTCGACGGCGCCGCGGCGTCGGCGTGCGCAGCGCGCCATTCCCAGGGTGCCTGAAACGTCCCGGCCCACAGGCCGATCTTTGAGGCTTGGGCTTGCGCCTGCTGCCCCGCATAGGCGCCCTGGCTGTAGTTAGGCCAATCCAGCGCCTGGCCGTGCTCGACCATCCAGGCGGCCACGCCCGCGCCGTCGGCGCGCCGACAATCGCCGACAAAGCGGTGGTAGCGGTCCCACGTCACGAATGTGCATTCGAGCGGCCTCGACGCGGCCAGGAAAGTGTCCAGCGCTTCGGCCGATCGCCGGCCGCAAGGATACTCGGCGCCATTCGCATCGCGGCACAGCTGCCGGCTCTCTGGCGCGTCGATGCCGTTGAAGCGGACGCGCTGGCCGTGGATTTCGATCGTATCGCCGTCAATGACGGAAGCGACACCGGTAAGCGAGGCGGGCGCCGCCCTTCGTGGGCTGGCCTTTGATGCATCGTCGCTACGTTGCGCGCCCGACGGCGCCAGGAAGGCGGCCACCGCCGCCGCTGCCGTAAGACCGAGCATTGCCGGCACGCTCGCAAGTTGGCGCCGCCACAGCTTGGCACCGGTGGGTCTCTGCCACCGATTGGATCGATATTTGCGGTATGGCCTGCTCATCCGCTACGCCGACCAGCCCGGCCATGCGCTGTCGACCATGGGCAGGCCGGCGCAATAGTAATCGTCAAGGAACCGCCCGGTGGACCGGTCGCGGCAGCGCCAGATAACGCTGTAGTTCTGGCCATAGAATTGGTCCCACGCGACGCCATAGGTTTGTGGTGGCGGTGGCCGGTAATATGTTCCGCCTCCATAGCCGTTGTTGGCAGCGACACCCACAGCTGCGCCGCCGACAGCCGCGATCGCTATGCCTGTCGCGACAGCATTGTCGGTTTGCACAAGCCTGGTGCACCTCTCTGCTGTTGCGCCCCTGCGCACTAGAAGGGCCGCTACCCTGCTACGATACTGTTCGTCCGTGCTGCTGGCGAGAACGTGACATAGCGCAACGGTATTCATTGCCGTGAGATCGCTGTCCGACACGACAGCGCTCGTAGAGCAGCCGCTGACGCACAGGGCTGCACTTGCGATGAGTGCTCCAATTTTCATGTGAATCCCCCAAACAAATATTGGGGCGAGTCCGACCTAGAAGTCCAGAGTTTTGTTTTTCACTTTGCTACGATTCACAGCATGCTCCGGCTAGCTGGCATCCACTGCAACCAACCCTTCCGCCGGTCGTTGACTGATGCTGGGTTGATCTCAGCCACTCCAGAACTTGCCCGCTGGCTCAAAACCGGCGGGCTTTTTTTCCGCGACGCCGGAAGGCTCTATCTCGCCGTATGTTGTGGTACATCGGCACGCCGTCATCGGGCCGTGCCGTTGACCGAGGTGGTCCCTCCGCCATGGTCGGCCGGCGCAGCCTTGACCGTCCGCGCGGGCCATCCCAATCAAGCCCGCTGGCTTCGGTCGGCGGCTTTTTATTTGATGCCCGGCGCCGTCGGCTTGGATCTAGATCCTCGCCAGTGCCGGATTGAAGGTAAGCTGCGGCGGTATGATCGCACTTCGCGCGGGACGGACCATTGGTGTGCAGCAAGAGCGCCGAGTTCATTCGGCCAAGATTCTGCACTAGGCCGAGGTAGGTGAAGGCAGATAGCTATCCGGTAATCGCTGAGATATTGGAGATAATGTTCCCCCATGGAGGTGTGTACCAGTATTATAGGTTTCCAAACTTCATGTACGAACGCCGTGGACGAGCTGCTGTGTGCGCTTGCCGTAAATCGCTTCCGCGAGTTCACAGTCGGAGGTTGGCTAGGACCCTAACGCGAGAGCTTCAACGGCCCCCTTCGCGATGAACTCCTCAACGAGACGCGGTTCACGTCCCTGGCCCAGGCCCGCGCGAGGCTCAATGTATGGCGCGCCGATTACAATCCTGTTTCATAACACCCATCTGTCTATGTCGTTGAAGTGAATAGGTTTTGCTGATCTGGATGCGATCCCGTGGGGTATT
>NZ_JAMYQK010000086.1:0-5228 GCF_040320845.1 Mesorhizobium sp. M0601 | reverse complement strand
ATCGCGATAGTCGCATGCGGTCAAATATCGAATGTCGCCCAAAACCATCTCGAATCCAGATTGATATCGCACACGCAGCCGCGACAAGCGATCGCACTGGAAGAACTTGGCTTGGGATTTCTAAACCCGGTCCGGAACCGTGGCTGACCAGTGCTTGCCTTCGATCAAAGTCTTTACGACCTTGGGGATCAGCTTGCGGACCGCAGACACGGCTGGAGAGCGCTCATCCTTCGGGTTGACGGCAAGCACAACGGAACGGGTAATCACCGGGTCAATGATCTTGACCGTCCGGACCTGGCCTTGAGACGCCTCTTTCTGAATGGCCGACGGGGTAAGGATGGAATACGCCTTTCCTTCCATGACCATATTTATGATCGTAGAAAGGGAGTCGACTTCGAATCTGACGTCCAGAACACAACCGTGTTGAGCAACGACATCAGCCACCGAACGCCTGACATTGTTGTTGCGCATGGGAACCGCCAGCGGAAATGCGTGCAGGTCAGCGAGCGCTATTGAATCTTCGAAAGGCGGTTGGCCCGGCGGCACCACCAGGCAAAACTCTTCGCGGGCCAGCACCGCCATTTGCCCGACGCTCTCGGCAGTGCGGTAGAGGACGGCCAGATTGAAGCGGCCAGCAGCCATCCACTCCTCCAGCGGTCCCGTCATGCCTTCGATCATTTTAAGTGAGATCCTCGGCAATTCGCTCCTTACAGATTCAAGCAGGGGACCGCTAAGAACGCGAGCGGCGCCGGACGGAATGCCAATGGTCACCTCTCCGGAAGGAGCAGCCACCGAGTTGGTCAGTTCGGCCTCAGTGAGCTGAATTTCCTTCAGGATAACCCGCGCGCGCTCAAGCAGCTTGTCTCCGGACGCCGTGACGCTGACACCGGTCCGGTCGCGAACCAGCAGCTGGGTGCCGAACCCTTCCTCCAGTTGACGCACATGCAGGCTTAGAGCGCTTTGAGCAACGTTGAGGGTCGCAGCTGCCTTCGTGAAACTGCCGGCTTCGACGACGCCGACAAAATATCTTAACTGCCTGATGTCCACGATGAACAAATCCAACCGGGGCATGTTCCCCAGTGCTATTTATCTATCTCGAAACGAGATGGTAGGCAAGCCACAAAACTGTCGCACTAGTTTCAAAACCGCCTGTCCGGCCGCTGATCATAGGCTCAGTTGTTGCTGGAGAGAGCCAGGATGTCGTGGGCGCGCCGCACCACTGGCGGATCGATCATCTTGCCATTCAACGAGAATGCAGAGAGGCCACGCGTGGTGGCATCATTTTCTGCCGCGACGACCTTATGGGCCCACTCGAGTTCCTGGGCGCTTGGCGAGAAAGCCTCATTGAATATGGCCACCTGTGTCGGATGGATCGCCAAGGCTCCAGCAAAGCCTAGCCGCCGCGCATGCACCGCGGCTTCACGAAGTTTATGCGTGTCCGAGAAATCTCCGATGCTTCCTATGAAGCCAAGCGGGAGCAAGCCGGCCGCACGGGCGGCAAACAGAACAGAAAGGTTCGGCGTCAACAGAAGGTCGAATTCCGGGGTGCCGCCAACAGCGGCACTGAAGTCTTCAGGACCAAGCGCCATTGCGATCATCCTGGGATGCGCTGACGCAATGGCCGCAAGCCTTTGCAGTGCGCCCGGAGTCTCGATCTGAGCAAGGAACCGGATGCGTCCCGGCGCAAGATTTCTTTCCCGTTCAAGTTCTGAAACCGCATTCGCGATCCCTAATACCCACTCTGCCGAATCCGTCTTCGGAAGAACAAGCGCGTCAACACCCGCTATCACGGCTGCATCGAGATCGGCCGCCAAAGCGCGTAAACCATGATTGACGCGGACCAAAACAGATGCGCCTTTCCGGCCCACCTTTGCCACGCATTCAGGAAGCTGCCGCCGCGCCTCTCCCTTCTGATCCTGGGGAACGGAATCCTCGAGGTCGAGTATGACGCCATCCGCACCCCGCTCATGGGCCGTCTCCACAAATCGCGGTATGTGAGTGGGTACGAAGAGCAGGGATCTCCAGCGAGGTATAGACATCGCGCTTTCAACGGCCGGAAAGGTGTCCTTGATCATGGGGTAGCCTCTGCAATCAATCTTAGCGAGCGTGACGGCAGTAGGCTTGCTGGATGGCCGATGCGCTGAGATGATCCGAGGCGCACAAGCTCTTCGTAAACCGCCAGCGCACTGACCTCACTCAGACGTGCGCTCACGCTGACGCGGCTCTTTCGCGCAAAAGCCCAAGAACCTCCTCGCGGACAGCCTCGGTATGAGCACCAAGAGCCGGAACTGGCCGTAACGAGGGGCGCTCAGCGTTGAAGATCGCCGCCGGCGCTATCGTGTCTACAGTTCCTTCAGGTGTGGCAACCTCAACCCTGCGAATGTGTGGATGTTTTGAAACATCCACCACTTCGTTCAGTCGGCCATATGCCAAGCCGGCCGCCTCGAGCTCCTGCATTGCTTCGTGGCAGGACAGTTCAGAAAACCGCCGTTCAATGATCTCATCAAGTTGCGCACTGTGACCGAGGCGCTCCATATTGTCAGCAAAACCAGGTGCGCGTGTGAGCGCTGGCTGCTTCAGGAATTTCTCGCAGAAATTTACCCACTCGCGGTCATTCTGAACCGAAAAGATGACCTCTTTGCCATCGGCACAACGATAGGCGCCATATGGCGCCAGCGACGGGTGTTTCACGCCGGCGCGTACCGTGCGATACCCGCTGTAGTCGTTTTGCAGAACCGGCACGTTCATCCAGTCGGCGACGGCATCGAACAGTGACACCTGGATGCTGGTCCCTTCGCCGGTGACCTCGCGGTGATACAGCGCCTGAAGAATGGCGCTATGCGCTGTCATGCCCGCTGAGATGTCGCAAACTGAGACCCCTACACGCGCGGGCCCTTGTTGGTTGCCGGTGATCGCGCATAGACCTGTTTCGGCCTGGACGATGAGATCATAAGCCTTCAAATGGGAATACGGCCCTCCCTCTCCGAAACCGGAGATATCGCAGGTGATCAGCCTCGGAAAGCGCCGACGGAGATCCGCAGACCCGAAACCCAGTTTTTCGATGCTGCCCGGCTTTAGGTTTTGGATGAAGACGTCAGCAACGGCGATAAGCGATTCCAGGACGGCACGGTCCGCCTCTGACCTCAGGTCGAGGCAAACCGATTCCTTACCCCGGTTGAGCCAGACGAAGTAGGCGCTCTGTCCCCGCACCAGCTTGTCGTAGTTTCGGGCAAAGTCCCCTTCGGGCCTTTCGACCTTGATGACCCGGGCGCCTGCGTCCGCAAGGCGAGACGACGCATAAGGCGCGGCCACGGCCTGCTCCACGGCTACGACGATGATCCCCTCAAGAGAGTTCTGCATGCGACACCGTGCTTTTCATCCAACGTTTTGGCTTTGAATCCGCCGACGGTTCAACATGGCCAGCAAGCGGTTTTGTTCGTTGCCAACGATGGAAAATCCCTCGTCGACGCCCATTCCGGGCTTCGCGAGCATCATGTCGGCCTGGGTCGCTACCGAAACGTGAACTGAAACCCGGGCGGAGAGATCTGTCTCGGTACAGCTTCCTCCGACATACGCTCCTACCCCGCTCGCCTTGCAGACGAGAACTGCGCGTGCCGTATCGGCGATCGACCCAACGTCTGGCGTCTTGATTTGGACCAGATGCGCGGCCTTCGCTTCGGCGAAGAGCCGAATATCCTCGAGCGTATTGCACCTCTCGTCCACGACAATGCGAGCGCTGGAACCCCGGTTGTCCAAAATCGATACGATCTGGGCGTAGTTCTCAATTTGAGCTTGCGTCGAACCAAAATCCGCCGGGGACTCGATGTTAAGCACGAAACCCGGAACGGTATCGGCAACCCTGCAAATAAAGTCGGCGATGCGTTGCGGCTCCAGGCCGATTTCCTGGCCGATCCAGCCATACACATCGAAATGCAGCACCGGATGATACCCGGGCCGGCCGATTTCGAGCGTTCGGGTCGCAACCCACTTCACGAACTCCATAAACGTCTGGCCGCCGACGCCGAATTTCTTCCGCGAATTGATCAGTCCGTGGGGAAGCACATCCACCGCCTTCAGGATCATTTTGTCCACGTTGATTTCGCGAGCATCGCCGCTCTGGCAGTATATCGGGACCCTACGCGTTGGCAGCGGTAGGTTAAATTCACTGCATACGATCTCCGCCATCGCCGTACGGTGAAGGTGGGCCGCTGCGCGTAGAAGCGCCTGGCTGACCCCATACTCAATCGCGAGAGGTAACCGCTTGTGTTCGAAGGGCTCGAATACCTTGGCGCAGGCATCAAGGTAGCGAGACGCATCGACATCACGAAGCCGGGGCATCACAACCCGCGACGTCAAATCCGAGATCTGAGCAGTTTCAAACAAAGCATCGCGTCCACCGGCACCAGAGTACTGGACGCTCATCATATCGCCCCAAACGACGGTGTCGTCGACAAGGACAAGCCCGACACTCAGCGAAGATGCCGGAACCCGAATGGATTGGAAGTCGGGCGTGACGGGTTCGCCCACATAGACAAAACCGTCCTGCGAGGCACCGGCTCTTATGGCTGCCTGATCGTCGTAGAAAAACGCGCCGTTTCCTGGCGCGAGGAGCACGTCTTTGATCTGCACGTCAGTTCGCTCGACTTCTGCCGGATGGCGTTTGACGGGGGCGGATGCAGTTCGATCCGCTACCCGCCGAGTATGTGCCACCTGGCATTGGGTCCGCCAATATAATGTTCCGGACAGTGCCATCGCGTTTTTAGATGGCTGGCACCTTAGCATTAGGACGGCCGTCACTCTTTTGTTCTTTGCAATGGTTGCTGCGCTTGATATTTTCTCCGGTCCTTATCCTGGATCCTGGCGATCCTTTCATCATAGTCCAGCCGAACCGTCGGGCCGCCAGAAGCAGATCCCGGCGGCCTCACGCAAATCTGAGGATTCGCCCATCTCACGATGGGTTTGCTTGAACCCGCAACTAGCCCTCGCGTAGTCTTGACCCAGAGTGTGGGGGAACCGCAGGGTGACAGACGGTCATCGGGTATTATGCGCAGCGCGCTGGCGAATAGCGCCCGCGCATCGCGGCCGACCCGCGCCGTGCTTGACACCCGCTCGCACAACCCCGGCCACCGCCTCGCATGCCGTTATCTCGTCGCCAGAAGACACCAATCTGCAAACTGAATTGGACGCCCGCGGCCACGGGCTGCTTAATGACGATCGAGGACATGGCA
>NZ_JAMYQK010000085.1:0-5457 GCF_040320845.1 Mesorhizobium sp. M0601 | reverse complement strand
GTTTACCAGCGACTGTTCGCCGCTGATCGCGGCAATCGCCACCTTTGCCTTGAAAGCGAGGCTGTTCCGGCGCGGTCGTCTCATCCTCCTATCTCCTGTTTCCGGCAGCAAAGCCACAGTCAGGCTGAAGTTCCACTTATTCGCCGCATAGGATTCATTTTGCACCTCGTGTTAAACTATGTGAAAACATTGAGAGTTGGTTCTCGAGATTGATCGGGATAGGGGGACGCCTCGCGACGCCGCCCACCGAGTCACCGGGGGCGGGTCACCCGCCCCCGGTTCCCACAGAACGCGGCGTGCGGAGCTAGCTCTTCGGCAGTGGTTCACAGCACCGCGAGTGCCTGCAGTTCCCTAGTCTTACTGAGTCAGAAAGTCGCGGCTGCGGGGGATTCGCGCTGGTCGCGGATTTGTTAGGGTGCTGCTTCGTGATCAGGGAAGTGCCCGCCATGCCCGACTGGACAGCCGAGAGTGAAGCCGCGTTCGACGCCTATGTCGATGCTTTGATCGGGGTGGTCGGCCACGCCGACCGAGCTGAGCCGCTGAAGTATTATTGCCACTGACTTCTGATACCGATAGAGCGCAAAAGCGTGGAGCCGTTGGCGGCCGTCACGGCGCCGTCGCGGGTGTCGGCCAAGCATCAGTCTCTGCTGCATTTAGTGGGAATAGGCGCCGTGGTCGGACGTGGCCTTGCTAGCGCGGGTTCGCGACTGGGTTCTTCCACAGATCGAGCAGCGTGGACCGATCCGGGCGTGGATCGTGGATGACACGGGCTTTCCCAAGAAGGGCAAGCACTCGGTGGGCGTAGCGCGCCAGTATTGCGGGCAAGCAGGACAACTGTCAGAATGCGGTTAGCCTATCGATCGCAAATGACGCAGCCTCGCTTCCGATCGCCTACGAATTGTATCTCCCGCACAGCTGGGCGGAGGATCCGGAACAACGCAAGAAGGCTAAGATTCCGGCAGAGATCACGTTCCGGACCAAGCCGCAGATCGCGCTCGAGCAGATCAGGACGGCCAAGGCCGAAGGCGTCGCGCCCGGCGTGGTTCTCGCCGACGCCGGATATGCCGCCGACGGCGGTTTCCGCGCGGGCCTGTCCGAGCTCGGTCTGACCTATGTTGTCGGCGTTCAGCCCACACTCAGCGCCTGGCGCCAAGGCGAGAGCCCGCTGCCGCCCAAGCCTTGGAGCGGAAGAGGCCGGCCGTCGTCTCGAGTCGGCCGAACCGACAATCACAAGCCGATCTCGGCCAAGGCCCTGGCCGAGGAGTTCGACGCCGAGGCTTGGCGCACGATCGCCTGGCGTGAAGGAACCAACACTGAACTCAATTCCCGCTTCGCCGCCGTGCGCTTGCGGCCGGCATCCAGGGACTACAATCGGCCCGAGGCTCACGCCGAAGAGTGGCTCCTGATCGAGTGGCCTGAAGGCGAGGTCGAGCCGAGCAAGTATTGGCTCTCCACCTTGCCGGCCGACGCTACGATCCCCAGTTGGTCGACGCCGCCAAGCTGCGTTGGCGGATCGAGCGAGACTATCAGGAACTCAAGCAGGAGCTGGGACTGGGTCACTACGAAGGCCGAGGGTGGCGGGGCTTCCACCACCACGCCAGCCTCTGTATCGCCGCCTATGGCTTCTTGGTCTCTCTGAGGAACACGATCCCCCCTCAACTCAAACTCGCGCCCAGGGCCGCCAAACACCTGGTCTTCCCGACGGTTATCGACCCCGCAGATCCTCCGATCCGACCAGAGCGGCACGTCCCGACCTCGATCCCAACCCTCAGGCGAGCGCCTGACTGTGGCCCTGGCCAACCGTCTGCAACGACGTCCGTGCTGCATAAGGGCAATGGACAGTCCGCGTCAGGCTCATGACGCAGTAGTACCAGGTTAGTCTAGGACCACGAGATCCGTATCGGTTTCCTGGACAAGATTCCAGTCAGAGCTTCATGTTCCTTCTTACTCCCGCCCACAGATCGGCAGGTGATTGAACGGCAAGCCTGCCAGGTCGGTCGACGCAAGTTGCTCGCGCCCTGGTTGAGACTGCCGCAGCCCGAATGCGCTTAACACGATAGCACCGGCCTGCGCCAGCGCAACGGCCAGTCCGAGATGCCAGCCACGCGCTCGCATCAGATTAGATGCAAACAGGAGTCTTGCTGATCTTTAGCGATTGCGACACCGCATACTGCCAGGTTGGCTGTCACGATATTGACCAGCGAATCGCACCGATATGCGTCGCGAAAAGGCGTTTGTTTAGCGTAGGCCTGTTTATGTTTGGTCCGTCCTGGATGCGATTCTAATCGTTGGGTGAAGACTACGGCGGCTTGTGCATCGGGAACGCGCTTTAATCGTTCCGGGAGTGGGCGCCATCCTGAAATCTATCTGGGTGTTAGATGACCGCCATAGACAAACTGCATTTGACGAAGAACCGCTGGCGACTGATTGTCTCCAAATTGAGACGGGCAGTTTGGCGGCCCTTAATCTCGACCTCTCTCCCGCGAGTAGATGTAGCCTAGATGCGGAACTCGGCGCCCGAGAGCTGCGCGCCATCGATGATGCACGCGTGGTTAAGCCGATCGGAAAAGATGATGTCGCAGGACCGACCAGCGGGGATGATGCCGAGATTGGCCATGTAGCCCGGTCGAGAAATGCAGCGCGCGCGGCATGCCGAGGAATTCGGCGAGCACAGTTTCGAGCTGCTCATTGAGGCTGGTGTGATCGGTGCTCAATGCCGACGCAGCGGCGCCGATGCCGAAGCGATCGAGCCCGTTCCGTGCGCCGGCGAGTAGAGCCGGGTGATTGGCGAGGCCCAGATAGTCGTTACTGGCAAAAGGCACATAGGTCCTGCCGTCGATGGCGAGGAGCGGTCCCTGCGGCCCGTCAACAACACGTCGCTGGCGAAGCAGGTTTTGTGCCTCGAGCTGGCGGAGCCGGCTGCGGATCTCCTCCAGCAGATCGAGCCGGCGTCAGCCATGAACTTAGGCACTCGCGGCAGCGAGGTCCGGCAGACCCGCCGGAACTCGAAGGGGGGTGAAGCGCAGCGCCAGGTATCGAGACTGCGATAGGCCGCGTTGTTGCCCCAGACGTGCGTATGGTCGGCCAATGCCAATCCTGGTAATCGCCGCATGCGGTGCGCATGGCAATCTCCGCCTCGAGATAGGTCAGTGCAGCGCCGATGCAAACATGCGGGCCAAGGCCGAACGATGCGTGCGCATTCCACGAAGCTTTGTTCACCCCAAGAAGGCGCGGATCGCCTTGGCATCTCGGCGTTTCGAAGCCTTCCTCGCCCAATGCTGGAAGGATGGGAACCGCTGCGGACGCACTTGTTTCATGACGTCAAACAGCGCGGCTACTCTGGCAGTTTCGCCAATCTGGAGCGACTTACTCGGAGCGTGGCGGCGGGGGTAAAGAGAGCAGGCCGTTGGTCCGACCACGTTGAATTCGGAGCCGGGTCGAGATCCGGACACCGGTCATGCGATCTCGCCAGTAGTACCGCTGCGCTGTGCATCAAGCCGAGAGGCCTGCTGATAGCGGCAGGCAAGAAAGCTTAATGCCGTGAAGCAGGATCTCATGCTTCGCAGAGATGCGCCGCCTGGCGATGCGATTCAATGGCATCCTTCGCGGCAAGAGATCGGCACCACTGGACGCGTGGATGACGATGCCATCGACTCCGAACTCATTCCGATCATGCGGTTCGCCCGTGTTTTGCGCAGAGACACCGATGCCATCACCAACGCCATCAAGCGTGTTCAGTTTTCATGCGAAGTGTTGAACATCACGGACTCCGCGATTGGCGCAAGCCACGGGACCAATTCCGTAAACTGGGATTGAACCGTGACCCATACGATGTCCCGTGCACGTTGCGCGATTTCAGCTGCGAGTGCCGGAAACTCTCCTCGTCTGGTGACCAACGCGATTTCGCGGGAGAACGCCGGACTGGGGAGGGGCAAGACTTCCAGACCTGGGGCGCTGGTACGTCCTTGCAACAGGGCAAGGGGCGTCGTGATTGCGCATCCCACTTCGCTTGCCACCATGGCGAGAAGCGTGTCCGAACTGTCAAATTCCAGCATTCGCGGCGGCTCAAGCCGGAGGCGGCGCAAGTGGCTTTCGATGTGAGTTCCCATCTGTGAGCGGGCACTGTAGCGGATGAATTTGTATCGCTGGAAGATCGCATCGAGGCTTAGGTCGCGACAGGCGGCTCCCGCGCTTTTTGCTACCACAAGCAGATATGGCTCCCTAAAAATCGGGTATCGCGAAACATCATCCAGATCGGCCATGGTGTCGGAGGTGATCGCGACGTCGATTGAATGTCGTTTGAGCGCCTCGGCATGCACCAATGCAATGCCCGTCAATGCCGTCAGCCGTAGCGCCATTGCGCCATCAACAAGTTCCTTGAGGAGCTGCGGTCCAATAGTAGCGGCAAATGTGTCCACCAGACCTATTCGTAAATCGAGGGGCTTGGGCATCGAGGCCACCAAGCGGACCTCGTCAAACGCGATTTCAAGTTTCTGCGTGACCTCCCGAACATGCACGGCAAGGGCCAGCCCAGCTTCGGTCGCCGCTAATGGTCGCTTGTGACGATGAACGAGGGCAACGCCAACCATGCTCTCAGCACGTCTGACTGCATGGGAAATAGCTGTCTGGGTGAGACCGAATCTAAGAGCAGCGCCAGTCATGCTGCCACTTTCGATAACTGCTGTCGCAATTTGAAGCGTGTGGAGATCAAGCGGATTTTTCATGCGCAGTCCAACGAGGTGCGTTGAGTGACAAGAGTGGGATCGCCTTTGATGAGGCCGCCACGACGGTCGCCGCTTCCTAATCTGAGTTAAGCTCCGCTCCAACCTGAATGTGATTCATGCCCCCCACCAATATCATTCATCATTCAATTTCTCAATTTTCAAGGCACGATATCGACGGTAAGCTCTATCCCAGCCAAGGGTTTCCTATCCGGCAGTTGTTTCCAAGTATTTCGGGAGAAACCGCCATTATTTTTCGCATCAAAAACAATGACAAAACCTCTGTAGCAACATTGAATTGGAGAACAACAAGGAAGAGTTTTTCCCAGCGCTCTGCAAATGCCTGGGCCGCGACGACCTCGCGGAGGCCCCCGCTTCCGAAGGTTCCTGATAGGCTCCAAAATCGAGACGCGCTGCCTGAAATCCTGGATGAATGCTTCAGCAGCAATACGACAGGCCACTGGTTGTCGGTCCTGGCGGGGTTCGTACCCGCCGCTCGTATCCGGAACATGGACGAGGCACTTAGCTCAAAGTTTGCCCTGAACGGGGCGCGATAATTGAGCTTGAGAGTGGAGCGGCGAAAAGGTTTCGGTTGCGGGTTCACTCGGCACGGCCGGTTATGGGCCTCTATAAGCCGCCTGCGCGAGACAGTGACTTAGTCGACCTGTTGCAAGCGTCCTTTGAGCGAGGCCAACCAGGCATGTCGCAGGGCGGTGCTATGCAATGTCAAACCATC
>NZ_JAMYQK010000084.1:0-5648 GCF_040320845.1 Mesorhizobium sp. M0601 | reverse complement strand
TCGGATCGGCCTTAGCAACCAAATCCTACGTCATTTCAACGGCTTGAACCACATCCGCCAACCCACCGTGAATTTTTCAGGCTAGCTGTTGATCCACCAGCGCTCCGTGATTTTGCAGCCATCCATATCATAGTTGCTGGCAATTACGTCTGGATGTCCGACCTTGCTCGAGTGAGCCCCGACATAGGACGCGAAGACCGGGATTATGGTAGCCCCATCGTCCGACACGATCTTCTGCATTTCCCAGTACATTGCGCGGCGTTTCGCATCATCGAGTTCTGCAGTGACAAGCAACGTCTCAAAACGCTCATTTGACCAATGAGTCTCGTTTGAATTTCTCGAATATCCGCTGGTGAACATCAGGTCCTCGGTTGCGCTACCAGACCAGTAGGACATGCACCATGGTTTCTTCCTCCAGACGTTCGACCAATATCCATCACTTGGCTCACGGACGACGTTGATCGTGATACCAGACTGCTTGGCCTGCTCAGCGACTAAGACCGCGGCATCAACGGCACCGGCGAAGGCTACATCTGCGGCCGACAAAGAGACGGCAAGTCCCTCAGCGCCAGCTTTCTTCAGGTGGAAACGCGCTTTGTCAGGGTCGTAGTGACGTTGCGGCAAGGATGTATTGAGGTACCGATTCCCCCCGCCCGATGGGATGATCGTTACCGAGAACACCGTGGCCACGCAGGATTGTTTTGAGAATAGCCTCACGATCGATGGCATACTTAAGCGCCAACCGGACATCAAGGTTGTCAAAAGGCGCGACGGTCACATCCATCGGCATCGCGTAATGAAGATTGCCCGCCACCTCCGTGATGACGATCCCGGGCCTATTCTTCAGCACGGCGACGACCTTTGGATCGCAGCGGTCCATGACATCAATGGAGTTTGTCATCAGCGCTGTCGCGCGGGCCGCCGGATCTTGAATTGTGAGAAGCTCGATCGAATCAGCGTAAGCCGCGTCGGCTTTGAAGTAGTTTTCGTTTCGAGCACCGATAGCGCGGACACCCGGCTCATACGCTTCGAATTTATAGGGACCCGTCCCCACACCGGACGCCCAGTCGATTACGCCATCCTTAGCGGGGCAAATGCCGAACAAGTAGTCGGCAGGATAAAGGCGAAATCGGCGTTTGCGGCCCCCAAAGTAATTACGACAAACTGCCCGTCTACCTTAACGTCTGAGACCTCCTTCAAAATAACACTCGCCCCGGACTTGGTGTCCGCGCCACGATGATAATTGATTGAAGCCACCACGTCGGCGGGTTCAGGTGTCTTGCCATTGTGAAACTCGACACCTTTCCTAATTTCGAAACGCCAAGTCTTTGCGTCCGACGTTTCCCAAGATGATGCCAATTCCGGCTTCAAGCTGCCATCCGCTTCAATGACCGTCAAAGCGTTCCGGAGAGATCCGAACGACCAAACCTGATTGAACATACTATCGATCGTTATTGGATCGAGGTTATCGGTAGTCGATCCGCTGCCAAGACCGATCCGAAGAGTTCCGCCTCGTTTCGGAGTTCCAGCCGCAACTGCGTTGGCCACACTCATTCCAGCGGCAACTGACAGCCCCATTGCGACAGCCCCCGACATAAACGTCCGGCGATCAATCCGCCCGCGCTTCAGATCGGCTTTCAATTCTTCAATGCTTCCCATGACTAATCTCCTCCCTTTGGTTTGTCGCAATCGTTTGTTCGGCAACACCGTTGTTTATTAATTGCGTTCGGGCTGGGCAGGTCTGCCGCCCGGCTGCACCAGCCTTTCCGGGAGACGCCTGCAATGCTGCTCATCCTCGAACGCCACGATGATGTCTTCGACTGCCCGACTGGTGGAAAGCGTTGCCAGCATCGTTGCAGACATCCCGCCTGCCGACGCCGCCAGAACCCGGCAGCAAAGGTCCTCCCTCAATGACCGCGCCACCCCAACCTGCTGATTCGAAGGCAAGGAATCACACCGACTGGGCGGCCACGACTGCGAGCTTGGCTGCTGGCGGCAGTTGGCGAAGCAATGTCGGCGCCAGAAGCAGGCTGGACATCGCCACGGGTACATTCACCGATGCAGCCACCGCGGCTTGATGCCGAATAGCGTAGCCGCAGTCCCCGGTTATCGGCTCCGCGATCCACTAACCGCCGAGCAGCTGCAATGTAGGCTGGATCGAGAGCGGGATCGCCGGCGAGTGACCCTCTCCGTCCAAGCTCCTGCCGCCGTCTCTATGATTATTGGGAAGTCGAAGGTTGCCGGATGGAAGAGCGAGCCCGGCTGCGGCTGAAATTCACCGGGCGCGAGCCCGATGTCGAGTCCTATAATGCCGAGGGCTCTTTGTGGTTGAGCTGTCATCGAGGAAGCTTTCTCAAGTTGGACGTTCGGCCCTTGGTATTCGACAGCCATGAATGCTTTAGTAAGCAACTTAATGCATCCGCCGGGCCTGTCTATTATCGACTATAGATGGAGTCCATCTGCGTCCGACATAGATAGTACCGGGCCGCTGCGTCGCAATTGATGGAAACGCGGATGCCTGGGGCAAACAAATATACGTCACGGTGGGACTTGGCCCAGGATTCAAGCTCATTTCACTGCCGAACGGCGCCAGGCAGTTGGTGTCGAGCTGACTTCGTTCCGTCGTGTCTTCACGAGGTTGACGACTCACGATAGTCGGGTTTGCGGCTGCTGTAGGTACCGATTGGCCGCCGAGGAGTTTGGCGAGGGAGCAAAAAGTTATGATCGAGCAGGGTCTTCTCGATCGCTTCATGACCGACGAGATCTAGTGAATGCACGTCAATGGGCGCCGAAGTGGCCGCATGGGCGGTCCTGCGGCGGCTCGTCCTACCGGTGCAGTCAGTAGCGACTAATTAAAAACAACATTGACTACCGGCGAACTTATGACCATTCCGGCGCGGCGGCTGACTAAGGGCCAGTCGCTCAAGATCATCAACGCGCAACGCTCTGCACTAAGCCGTAGGCGTCATTGTCATCAGTCTTGTTCAGCTGAACCGACAACGCCGCCTTAGCATGCCTGGCATCAAGGCAGACGACAGGAAGGCCGTTTTCGTGGAGTGCGTGCCAATGCCACGTGCACAACAGTCCTGTTTCAACGCCTATCTTCACAACTGATGGTGCATGCTTGCGAATGGCTTCAGTCAAGGCTTCAGGGGTTGAGGCAACCTTGCCGCGCCAAATCACGGCGCCCTCTTCGTCAAGAACGCATACCGATGTCAGGTCGAGGGAAACATCCGACCAACAAAGTGCTTCATCATTCCATTCTCCACATGGCGAGATTAAACGTCAGCAGTTTAGCTGAGTGCTGGATGCTCCGCGATCACCCCATGTGATTGGGGTCTCTTCCGAGCCGAGATGAAAGCGGCTGCTCCTGTCGAGATGTGAGAACGTGGTCGATGTTGAATCGCCACAAACATCAGGAAGGAGCAGCCATGAAGTATTTTTCCGGACTGGACCTGTCTTTGGAAGAGACCGCCATTTTATTGTCGACGAGAGTGGCCGGATCGTGAAGGAGGTACGAGCATCGAGCGACCCGCAGGCGTTGATCGACGCACTGGGTGAAATCGATCTGCCGCTTCAGCGGATCGGCCTGGAAGCGTGTTCGCTGACGGCGTGGCTTCATGACGGGCTACGTGCCGAGGGCCTGTCGGCGATTTGCATCGAGACGCGGCAGGCCAATGCGGCGATGAAGACAATACCGAACAAGACCGTTCGCAATGATGCCCGCGCATTGGCGCAGATCATGCGCACCGGCTGGTATCGGCGGGTGCATGTGAAAAGCCGACAGTGCCCGCTCTGGCGTTTCCTGCTTGTCGCTCGCCGCACGGTGCTGACGAAGTGCGCAGCACCGAGAACGTGGTCAGGGCGATCCTGCGGGAGGCCGGCATCAAGCTGGGCACGCCGTCACGGCCTGGCCGGCACAGACCCGGTCTATGCCGCTGGTCGAGCCCCTGCTGGCGATCCTCAGCGCGATGCTGAGGGAGTTCGCCCACCTGACGAAGCAGGTTGTGTCGATCTCGTTCGCAAGGAAGAGGTCTGCCGGCGTCTGATGAGCGTTCCCGGTGTTGGCCCCTACCGCACTTGCCTTCGCCACGATCAACCGGGCGTCTCCAAGAGCCAGGTCTCGCGGCTGTGCGAGGAGATCGACGGCAAGGTGAAGGCCTTCCTCGAGCGGCCGATCGAGGGCGACTGGCCGTATTTGTGGATCGATGCGACCTACCTGAAGTCGCCGCGGTGGGCGGATCGTCTCGGCCGCCGTCATCATCGCCGTGGGCGTGAATACCGACGGTCGGCGCGAGGTGCTCGGCATGGAGATCGGCACCTCGGAGGCCGAGCCGATCTGCACGGAGTTCCTGCGCAAGCTCACCCGGCGCGGCCTGCGCGGCGTCAAGCTCGTCGTCTCCGACGCCCATGAGGGCCTCAAGGCCGCCGTGACCAAGGTGCTCTCAGCCACATGGCAGCGCTGCCGGGTGGGGCTGTTGAAGAAGTCCTTTCCCGCTGATTCAATTGATCAATCGTTGATTCGGTGGAGGAATCGCGATGCTGTGACGAAGGAGCGCGATCAGCTTGAGCTATTCATGACTGGCTCGCTACGGCAGCTTGTTCCTGATGATCATATTCTCGCGCGGGTCGACCGTGTGCTGGATCTGTCCTGGCTGCGTGACGAGGTGGCGAACCTCTACTGCACCGACAATGGCCGCCCGGGCATTGATCCTGAGGTTGCGGTCCGACTGATGCTCGCCGGTTTCCTGCTTGGAATTGTGCATGACCGCCGGCATCGCGATCCGTTGGTTTGTCGGCTACGGTCTCCACGAAGCACTTCCCGATCACTCTTCCCTGACACGCATCCGCCAGCGCTGGGGCGAGGCACGATTTCGCCGGATCTTTGAGCGCACAGTGCAGGCCTGCATCGAGGCCAAGATCACCAAGGGCGAGATCGTCCACGTCGATGCTTCGCTGATCCGAGCCGACGTAAGCTGGGACAGCTTGGCGGTTCGCCATGTCGAACGCGGTGAACGCTGCGAACGAGGAAGCGGAAGCGGGGGCAAAGAAGAGCCGCAAGACCGGCAAGTTCAAGAAGATCTGCGTAACCGACCGGGATGCCACCATGGCGACAAGCGCCCGCAATCGCCGACTTGAGCCGGCCTACAAGCAGCATGCCGTCGTCGATGATCTGCGCGGCGTGGTTCTCGACGTCGCGGTGACCACCGGCGAGATCAACGAGGGGCAGATGATCGTGGAGGGGATTGACGCCGCTGTGAAGGCGACGGGCTTATCGTCCAAACCGTCACTGCCGATGCCGGCTATGCCTATGCGAAAGTGTTCGCCGCTTTCGAGCAACGCGGCATCGATGCATTGATCCCCGCCAAGACGGAGCCGATCCGCAGCCCGGTCCCGCTGCATCGCTTCCGTTACGATGCCAAGCACGACATCCTGAAGTGTCTTCGAGGCAAGATCCTACGCCCTAAGCGGCCCTTGAAGTATGGACGTTTCTTCTATTCGCGCGCCAGAGATTGCGCAGGCCGTGACCTTGCTTCCATTTGCCTGTCCAAAGGGCGCGTCAACAAGGCGGTCGTGGTGGGGAATGATTATCCGGCATTGCTGAGGGCGCGCAGGCGTCGTGAGCGATGGTCGGAGGAGGAGGACAA
>NZ_JAMYQK010000083.1:0-5702 GCF_040320845.1 Mesorhizobium sp. M0601 | reverse complement strand
AGTAACCGTCATAGCCGGTCAGATAGTTCATATTATTCTCGTTCATGACAAGCAGCGCATCCATACCGTACTCTGCCATTTTCTGCCGCAATCTGGCGTTGCGCTCGCGGTATTCCTCTTTAGTGAAAGCCGGCATTTAATCCTCATACTTTATGGCATAGCGCTCTTGTACACCAGCTTGTCTGTGCATGGATGATGCATATAACAAGTTCGGACAGCGACTACATTCATGTAAAGCGACGCCAATAATGCCGTCAAATGCCGTTTCAATATGGCGCCATATTGAAACGAGATTAACGCCCAGTTTGTTCGCAGATCAAAGGTCGGGAACTCGTTCGAGACGAAATACCCGTCGACCTCTGGCGAAACGATCGCATAAGCGCCTTCAAAAGACTTCAGGCGGCTATAGATGAACTGGCCCGCCCGGCTACGAAACAACTGCGTGGCGGCCATCTCTCGCCCAGCGACCGCTGGGCGCTGAATCATCCCGCGACCGAATCCATAGATGCCCGCGATCGGATATTCGCCATCGGGCTAACTCGAGCCTGGATTCCTCGGCTGGTACTTTAAGCAGGATCGCGTCTGGCGCCAGTTAGAGCGCGCGCCGACTGAAGTTTCTTTCCATCCAGCTTGACGACACGGGACTTGATGCGGTCACGCGACGCAAGCTCGCTGCAGACGCCGGCACCGCGCCCGATCCCGGTGCCATGGAAGGTTCCCTTGGCGCGACTTTCCCAACCACGAGCAAGATTGGCTGACGGCAGCGATGGAGGTATTTCCGGCCGCGGGTCACGCGCATTTTTGCGGCGCTTCGACAGATGATGGCGGCTGCTCCTGTCGAAATGTGAAAACGTGGTCGATGTGAGCCGCCACAAACGTTGGGAGAGCAGGCATCAACTACTTTGCCGGACTGGGGTGTTTTTGAGACACCTCTATTTGCATTGTCGACGAGACTGGCCGGCGTGCGATCTCCTGCGTTCGCCGAACGAAGATACCGCCCGGACGGCGACTTGGTAAAAGATCTAAACGTCGCTGGTGACATGCCGCCCGCCTGTCTAGTTCCCACAGGCTGCGACATGCCAGCCGCTACCGCAGCATCCTCGCTTGTCATCCTGCGCGATCCCCAACCAGAGAAGACCGTAACTGCGCTCTGCTTACAGCAGCGCACACCGCTTCAGCGCGTTCATATCCCAACGTGACAGCACCTTGAGTGCTGGATGTCCTGCCGCCCGGTGGCAGCAGCGGTATATCTCTCGCCATTTACCTCATGCCGCGTCATGGAGCTAATGCCCTCACCTACATTAACTTTAACACTTCTTCATCAAAACATCACAACAGCCAGTACGCCAAAACGCAGTTGTTCTCAGCATAATCAACAACTTGGAAAGAATGGTCGCACTTCCCCTGCTCCGTTGACGGGGCCTGTATAAATGATATTCTTCGAGAGACGGTTTGATGAGACGTTGGAGGTCAACCCATCATCGGATATATTTGGCCGTTAGCCGAATTTGTTTCTGCGAGAGCATGGGCAAACGATGAGATGGGGATCGTATGGCAGTAGGAGAGCGGGGTTTGCTACGCAGACCCTCAACCAGTTCAGGACATCTCTTTTTAGATGCGGGCTCCTTCGAAGCTCCGTAGCGAAAGCGGTAGCCGCTGGCGTCGAGCCTTTGGCGATGCTGAGGTCCTAGACCCAAGAGTGGACGACAGTGAGAAGTTCTGACCCAGAACGATTGCGTTTGCACAAAGGAACGATGTATGCAGCTTATACTGAAGCGCTTGGCCGCCGAGATAAAGCAAGCCGAGGTTGATCAGAAGTCTTCCGACAAGTTCCGTATGGAACATGTTGTCGATCCTGACCTGTATAACGCCATCTTGCCGCGTCGCACCCGAGACGATGTCTATCAGTTTATCGGTCACCAAGGTGCAATGGTCACGGACAATTGCGGTCCAGCAGAAAAGACCACCCGATGGAAAAAAACCGACGATTGCTTGCTATCGAGCAACATGCATGACACTCATCATAAGGCGACAATACAAATAAAGGCCAATGACATCCCCACCATTCTAGACAACTTTGGGGAGTCCGTGAAGGTACTCTCACTTGACTGTTTCGATACATTGCTATGGCGCAAGACAGCGACACCTAGAGACGTTTTTGCCGTGCTCGCCGACAATCCCATCGCGCGACGGTTAGGGATAACTCCTCACCAACGCGTTAGCGCTGCTAAGCGTGCCTATCGAGCGAAGCCTTTAGCGAACGGATCTGGTGAGATCGATATCGGTGATATCTATCGGCTTTTTACATCGCTTTCTGGTGAGGAACGGGAGCTATTGGCCGAGGCGGAAATCCGCACCGAGATGGATGTTTGCTTTGCATTCTCACCGTACCTAAAGCTGATCAGGCTGGCGCACACCCGTGGTATCAAGATTATCATCGTGAGCGACACGTATTTGCGCGAAGACGAGTTGAGGCGCCTCTTGGCTCGGCATTTGCCTGCAGACGTTATGGAAGCAATCGGCAAGATTTACTGCTCTGTGGATTATGGGACGTCGAAGAGCCATGCCCTGTTTCAGATTGTAACCAAAGAGTGCGGAGTGCCTGCAGCCCAACTACTTCACATCGGAGATAATGATGTGGCCGATGTCCAAGTGCCCCGGAGATTGGGTGTACGCGCGCTGCATTTTCTGCCGTTTGATCATGAGGTCGCAGACCTCTTGCGCCTGCAGCACGCGGCATCTTCGTTGATTGTACTCGATCAGGCAGCGCCTGAGGCAGTTATTCTGCCATGCTATAGTCCGTTTCGGCCAATTTTTGCCGTTGCAAACCTGCAGCCGTACGCGCCTGAGACGATGATCGGCTATATGTCGTTTGGCCCGGTGCTATACGCCTATGCTCGTTTTCTTATGGACGAGGTGGAAGAACTACAGCAGCAGGGCAAGCGGGTAAAAGTCTTCTTCCTGTTGCGTGATGCTTATCTTCTTTCCGCTGCATGTGAAGCCTATGCGCGCAAGCCCGTCGGCAAACTGGTACGAATCCGCAAATTTCTTGCTGTTGCGGCCTCCTTCAAAACTCGCGCCGATGTAGATTATTATATTGGCGGGATCCACCCCGAAGAAGTTGACGATTTTCATGCTACTGCAAAACAGCTTTTGCTTCCGCCGGAAGTGACTGCAATGTTAATACGAATTGCCCATCAATCTGCCGATCCGCGAACGGCATTCCATCAGCTGCTGCGCGACGACGATGTGTTGGAGTTGATATTTAAGAACTCCCTTGCTTTGCGTGTCCGCTTGATGCGCTATATGTCAAAGGAAATGGAGCTTGAGGAAGGCGATACCATTATCTTGGCGGACATAGCCTATTACGGCAAGACGCAAGAATATTTGATTCGCACCTTCAAAGAAGACCTTAAAGTCGACATACTGGGTCGCTATTTGGTTGCTTCCGACGAACCTTACCGTCCGGCGAACGGAAAAGCACTTATTTCCGCACCCCATTGGGATTATGATCTATTTGAGCAATGCTGCATCCTCAAGGAAGGAATGGTTGTCGACTATGATTTGAACGGCGATCCAGTTCTTGATGAGATCAGACTTAGTGAGAGACAGTACGAGAAGGTTGCCAAAGTTCAGGATGAATGCTTGCGGTTCATAAATGACGCGAGGTCATTTTTTACGGAGGCCGGTGTGACGCACGAGTATTCTATTTTGCAGCGGGCCGCCCATGCGGCTCTATTTCGTCATGCCTACATGCCTATTGAAGCGGAGTTGGAATTTTTCGAGGGGTTCCAGAACGACAAGTTTATGGGGCCAGATCGGACTAAGACGCTCTATCATCTAGACAGTGCTTGGAAGAATGTGAGGAGCCTTCCCTCACCTTATCGGCTGGGTTCATATGCAACGCGCAGCTTGGGGCTTGACTTCGTACTCAGCCGTCTGGTTCAAAGAAGATTTCAACTTGATCTAAGACCAGAAGATATGAATGTCCGTTTTTCACCTCTGAAGGTCTCGATAGGGAGCATACACGAGTCTAGGGTCTTCTTGCTTAGAGCAAGCCATTTGCATGACGGTTATTTCTCCATTATGCTGCCATATGTAAGCGGTATCAGTGTCAAATTTCTCCTGGGGGAACACTACGAATGGTTGCAATTGGAAATTGTAGAACTTTCAAACAATGCAACAACCGTGTGTAGGAATGTTTCGAACTCTCTCGACCTGCAAGAAATAAACCGGGAGGGAGAGATTTACCGATGTCTGTCACAGGCAAGTGTCGCGACAATACGTCCCGTTGATTTGCAACGGTTCGAAACGCCTGATTACTATCATGTAATCTTTCGCCCATTGGTTTCGAGGGTATCTGATCCGCCGGGGAGACCACGCTCCTCACAATAAGGAATCTGGAGGCTTCTGTGAGGTCCGCATGCTCGACGGAGCGAGCCGGCTGATTGTCGGACCTCATTGCAAGCCGGATTGAGCGAAGCTGCGGGTGGTGTGGCGCTATGGGGATTGTAGCCTGGAGGAGCGGTCGGGATTGTCTTCGCCAGGCCGATGAACGGCGTTCGCGATTCGACCACAGCGATGGACAGCATGGCGGAAGGCAAAACCGTGATGGCGTGAGCCGTCAGACAGGCAGCAATGGCCTCTATCGCCGAGCTGGCTGCTTACGACTTACGACTTTGTGCGGTGGGACAGAGGTCTGGGTGCCGGCGCGCATAGCGACGGGTGCCGAACCAGATGTTGTGGACGCACCCGGCGTGATCATGGGGTGTCATTCCAGAAGGGGTTCGGCGGTGCCTGCCCGCAGCCGCCGTCTTGCCGCTCTCTTTGCGCTGTGGGAAAAGGAGCTGCCGAAGCTGTCGGGAGAATCGAAGCCCGCCGAGGCGATCCGCTATGCGCTCGGCCGGCGTGCCGCGCTGGAGCGCTTCCTCGCCGACGGCCGCATCGAAATCGACTCCAACACCGTCGAGCGCGCCATCCGGCCACAGACAATTACCCGAAAGAACAGTCTCTTCGCTGCAGCGAAGGCGGCGGACGGACATGGGCCACCATCGCCACGCTGCTGACCACCGCCAAGATGAACCAGGTCGATCCGCACGCCTGGCTCACCCAGACCTTCGAGCGCATCGCCAATGGCTGACCAAACAGCGATATCGAGGCGCTCATGCCTTGGAACTACCAGCGCTAAACGGCATCAGCTACGCGCTTACTTCTCGTGCGCGATGCCGGCATTGTCTTGCGGATTGCAGTCATGCCGTAGTGGGCGACGAGGTCCTCGTAGCGACGCGTCAGGTCCGCGCAAGCATCCCGGTCCGGGTTGCGGAACGCCGCGAACAGGCTGTCCGATCGGTTGCCCACGCGGTACTCCTCCGAGCGACCAGAGCGCGTTCTGCAGGCCTTCGCCATCGCCACGAAGTTCTCGCCGCCGAGCACGACATGGGCATGTTCGAAGCCGGAATAGGCGAGTCGGAAATGGTAGAGCCGATGATCGAGCGACTGACCGGCGATGGTGACGCCGGCGCCGCTCATGTCTGTGAAGTCCGACAGGCGACGCGTCCGGGCTCGTGCACCTGCAGGAAGATTGCTTCCTGTCCCCTGCCAAGCCAGCCTCAGTCAGCTAGCCTGAAAATTCACGGTGGGTTGGCGGATGTGGTTCAAGCCGTTGAAATGACGTAGGATTTGGTTGCTAAGGCCGATCCGAA
>NZ_JAMYQK010000082.1:0-6566 GCF_040320845.1 Mesorhizobium sp. M0601 | reverse complement strand
TCATGGTGCCGAGCCTTCCCTTCTTCATGGGCAGGCCAGGCTGGGTGCGGTCGAGCGCCTGGATCTGGCTCTTCTCGTCGACCGACAGCACGATGGCGTGGGCCGGGGGATCGACATAGAGGCCGACGACGTCGCGCAACTTGTCAACGAACTTCGGATCGTTGGAGAGCTTGAACTGCCGCCAGCGGTTTGGCTGCAGCCCGTGCGCCTTCCAGATGCGGCGCAATGCGCGAGGGCCGCGTCTTGTCACGCAGTAGCCCCTCGAAGCCGTCAGTGGCGAAGCGCTCCTGCCAGCGCCACACGCAGGTCTTGGACTTGCCGGTCCGCCGCATGACTTCGATCGTGCCGTCGCCGTCGGTGACGTTGCCCCCAGTTTCTATCCAGTTTTGAGTTCGTTTCCGGCGTGGGTTGTGCCCTGCTGGGCGGGTGAAGCGACGGGCGCTGGCGCGGAGCCTTTGGCATCGCGCAGCGCGAGCGACCGTCGCAGATTGAAGGTGGTGGCGAACTCGGCCGGTGTCTGCCAGGCGATTTGGGAATGCGGCCGGGTGTTGTAGTCGGCGCGCCACAGGGCGATGGCGACGCGTGCCTGAGCCAGCGAAGTAAACAGCGTCTCGTTGAGCAGTTCATCGCGCAGTCGGCCGTTGAAGCTCTCGATGAAGCCATTGTCCGGCATGATGTTCTTGGTGCCATCGTTTGTTCGGTACGTCAGGTTCGTTAAGCTTGGCGCATCCGGGCCACGGGGCACCGGGAGCACGCAAGTGCGGGCAGGCCGTCGCGAAGCTCGCGGTCGTCCGGCCTGCTGGTCTCGTAGCGAACCGTCATGCGGCAACAGCCGATGGCTTTACACGCCCGCCGTTCGCTCATCCCGAAGCCTTCCTTCAGGCGAGCGACAGCTTTCCGCTTGGCCGCGGGCGTCACCATTTCTTTCCCACAAGATCCTTCAACGCGGCATTGTCGAGCATGGCGTCGGCCAGAAGCCGATTCAGCCGCGTGTTCTCGTCCTCCAGAGCCTTCGCCTCGGAGACATCCATCCCGCCGAAGCGGGCCTTCCAGTTGTAAATCTAGGCGTCGCTGACCCCGTGCTTGCGGCACAGATCGGCAACCGATACCCGGGCCTCATGTTCCTTCAAAATTCCGATGATCTGCTCTTCAGAGAAGCGGCTACGTTTCATGTCCTGGTCCTCTCGATGGGCCAGAACGAACTTCAAACCGGATTAGATAAGAGGGGCAAGGTCATCGGCGCTCAACAACACGATCTCGGCGCGCCAAACGTGCTTCTGCGGGCTGTGTTACAGTCTTTGACCAAGGCAACCGAACGCCGATGGTCAGAAGGCGAGACGGTGGAGGAGATTCCTGTGCGCATGCGCCAGACTCGCACACGGGCAGGCAAAAGGGAATCCCGGTCCGGACTCTTATGATCAGGCAGGAACCAATAGTTTCTCAACCTGCACCGACACCGGCAAAACTCGAGCGGTGTCTAGCGGACTAAATCCTGGACGAAGGCTCATTCGGCATGCATTGCAGAACGCAGAGGTGCATTGAATGGATGTGTAGACAGGGCCGCTTTACGGCGGACGGCCATTCACGCGGAAGCAATTTCAAACTTTGACACTGCGGGGCTATGCCTGCTAGTTGCGTACCGTTTCGAAAAGGAGTCCGGTTAGATGGCCGGTTCGACGTCACCGGGCCGATCTATACTGACGGACTAGCGACGGCATTCCCATTCACATCTCAGGCCAAGACAATAACCGAGGTGTCGGTCGAGTCTATGGGGATGATGGAATCGCTTCGGTTGTTAGCACGTCAGCCTACACTGTGACACTGAACGGCGACGGAACCGGAACGGTCACCTTTCCAACCGCACCAAGAGTCCGTCTGAGGCTGTTCATCCTTTCTGGTTGCGAGGCACCAAAAAGTCAATTTTGAATGCCATATCCGCTTTCCGAAGATACCAAATATTGAAGTGGTCAGTCCGTCGGCACTTTGGGACGTGTGGTTGAAAAATGATATCTCTCGATCGATCGGTTTCGCCAGGAAATGCAGGTTTTACGACCACTCGGAGGTCGTTTTTGTCTGGTTGCGCTGCAACCATAGTCGGCATCGGTCCGGCCACGAGCGCGTCTGAATTTCTGGACGGCCAGAATTTCGAGAGCGATCCCGGCGGTGATGCAATGTCTGTCGGATTGTTTACGACCATCTCAGATCTAACGATCCCAGCCGGCATAGACGCCATCACAACGAGCGGCTATTCGATGCTCGGCATGGGGGCCGCAAAGTATGTTTACGACCCAGTTGTAGACGCGGCTTACTCGGCAGCCAACCCTCGCACCTCAGCGCTGAGTCTTAACGGGCGAGGTTTCAAGTTGTGCGACGCTCGCGTAGAGATCGAGCAGTTCGGTGCCCTGGGCGATGGTTTCGCCAACGACGATGGCGCGTTTGCCGCCTTCAACGGGTGGGCGCTTGCACGGCCCACCGGAACTGCCGTCCATCTCCATCTCGGCCGCAGCAAAGTGTATGGTTTTACCAACCCGCGTTGGGTACAAAAAATCCCTTACCTGCGTGTCCATGGTCACGGGTCGCGATTGCACAATCTCGGGCTTTCCCGTCAAAACTCCGTTTTCGGCCTTATTAGTGCTGACGTCACGTCTTACCACAGGGGCGGAATTAACCTCGACGTAGACCGCTATCGGATCGCGACTACGGCAATTGCTGACACTAGCGTAACCTGCCTCGCGCCCGCGGATGCTTCGAACTTCATTGCCGGTCGATATCTCCTTGTTGCCAGCTTCGATCAGCAGTTTGCGGGCTTCCCGTTTAACGCCCGCTATTTTGAATATGCTAAAATAGTTTCATCTGACCCGACGACCGGTAAGATCATTCTCGATCGCGAACTGAAGTACGCGCATAGCCAGAACTTCCCATATAAGGCTTCCTACGCCAATGGCGATGGACGGGCGTCAATCTACAGCATCGATCAAAACGGCAACGTTTTCGATATTGACCACGAATACGAAGACTTAACCTTTTCCTTCTCTAATCGTCAGACATATAATTGCATCACGATATCAGGGAGAAAGGTTGTTCTTCGCAATGTTACTTGCAACTGGATCTTGCGGACCCAGGGCGAATACTTAGAAACCAACAATTGCAAGATCACAGTCGATAGCGGCGAAGTCGACAAGCTGATCACGACCTGCTTATCGAATTGCGATGAATTCACGGGGCTCGTTGCAAGCGGAACTGGCGTTGAAAACATGATTTTCAACCGCCCTATCTTTCATAAAGGCTGGCGCCTTAATTCAAAAAACTTGACCATCATTAATCCGACCGATCGCGCATCGTCGGCCGTGAGGTCGTCCATCCAAACCGGCGTGGGTTTCTGCGAAAACCTGAACATCCTTGGCGGCACGATGACATATCCGCCGACCTATGCGCGCGGACTGACTCAGGAGGGCGGCGGATATTTGACATTGGGCAGCAGGGGGGTAGCTTGGGATGGCACCAAGAAAACTATAAGCGTAAATCTGGTCACTGCGCCAGCGGCGGCTCGAATCTTTGCGAGCATGTGCTTTCTTGGACAACTTATTCGCGTACGCCAGACAACTGGGTTTGGACTTAGGACTTTTAATTTCGGACGAGTAACGAGCATCGTTGGTGATGGAAACGGCATTTGCTCAATTATTGCTGTGAATTTTCGGAAGAATTTAATTGGATCTGAGCGTTTGATAATCGATTCAGAACCTTTCAAAACGTTTATGTCAACAAATATAGAGAGTTCTGGCAAAACAATTGTGCGCGACTATGTCGTCTGCCCGAAGCAGAGTTTTGAACTTCGAAGCTTACAGCTTTCGGGCGGTGCAACGATGACCCATGTTATGAGCGGAGTCATGACTGGACTTCGAGTAACGGTGGTGCGCGCTTACAGCGGCGGCACCGACGGCAACAATACATTAACGATCAAGCCGAACGGCAGCTCTGGCGCCTTTATGGTTGTAATTGATCTGAAGACCCCTGGCACACGCGAGACGACGGTAGCGTATAATTATGGGTTCACTGGCTCTAACGGGGAGTCCACCGGGGCTAACCTCTCGGATATTTACCCGGCAAGCTTCTTCTCCGACTTAGTCCTGCTAACTTCAACGCTTGCTGGCACAGCAGATCAAATGCCGATCATCGACGTTCAGCTCGCTTTGTTCGACCCAGCCAACCGTCCGAGCGGCTAGGGTACGCGCGACCTCGAACTGGCTATCCCTTTGCGGTTGCTGCGATCCGCGGAGATGGGAATCTCGCGGCACCTTGCGTCTTCGATGCTTCGATGGACCGGTGAACGGCCGATGCTTCCGCGCGTAGCAGCCGAGCAGCCACTCTTTGCCGGTGCTTTGTACACTATGTTTACGGCCGACGGCGTGCCGCCTTGAGAGGTGACATCTCGATGAGGCTGGGCTTGTGCCGCGATGGCCTACAGGCGATCTCCTAACAACCTACGAAGCGTCAAAACCCGCGATGAGCCGCGCCAATCAGTGAAGAATCCAACCTGCGCAAATCTCAGTCTACTCGCAATCTACGTGACCGGGCACCTACGTTCTGGACAAGCTGCCTCCCTGCGCGGGATGTGGCCAATTTAGTCAGCCGGCTGCAGTTTGGCGAGGCCACGTCCGTACGCGCCAAAAGGGATGGCAATCAAATCGTTCCGCAACCTCCTCTTGACGAGGATCAGGACGAGCGTCGGCCATAGCAGCGTGCTCGTTAGGTCAAGGAAGCTATCGCCCCAGTAGATGCGGTAATGGTTCTGGGCGGTGTGGAGCGAGATCAAGTCGACAGTTTCATTGGCCACTTCCAAAGCCAGTACAACCCACCAAGCTGTGATCGGCCGACGAAGCCCAAACGCAATAGGTAGGAATATCAGCAACCCCACATGAACATGAAGTGCGTCAGGCGAGAGCGGTGAATGCACCTCAATCCAGTGCTTGACTACCGCCCAGAAAATGTGAGCCTCTCGATCGGATCAAATTCAAGGGAGGAGGTCGATGTTGGGATGCTGGCGGCTCGGCCAATAGTTAGAATGGATGGACCTGTTGTCGACGACCGGAATGCGCGCTCACGCCCACGGAGGCACAATTTGCCACAGGTATTAGTCTTCGGGGGGCTGCCCGGAAACGTTGTTGGAACTGACACGGCGGACTCCAGACTGTTGCCGTGCAACAAGCGCTCGCGCAGCGGAGGAGTCAATTCACGATTTTCTGAAGTGTTAGCAAGACGAGGGCTAGTCTCAGTCAACTTCAGTGCACTTAGGTCAACTTTCAACGCAGCGCTATAGCCAACGCCACAATCCGACCCAAGACCTGGCCGCTCCGCGGCCGAGCAATTCAGCATAGGCGGGCCAGATCGCGACGAACGGCGGCCGGCGGTTCGACGTCTTGACCGGCCGGTCATCGGGAATGGCCGAGAGTTTCGGCTTGGTCATGACGGATTCTTCGAGGCTGCATCCGGTCAGCACAGAAGGCTTCGGCGATGCCACAAGATCGCTAAGCGCCGCGCGAATTAGCGGCCAAGGAAATTCGGAGCATTCCTCCGAAGCCTCCCCTTGCATGACACGGTATCGAGCTTGCCTGCCACACCGGCGAGCGTAGTGGCGGGCGTGGTTGAGAAGGCTTCCAGCTGATCCGCCTCCCGGTCACAAGCCTCGCGCTCGGCCCTAAGCGCGGCGCTGTTATCTGTCTCCACGGCAGTTGCATCCCACCCAACGCGCCTGATGCGCCGCGAATGGGCTCCGGCCATCTCGCGGCATCTCAGGAAGCCTGCATTCCAGCCCGGCGAAGGGAGGCCAGAGCCTTGCCGTGTTGATTTTTCTACAGCGAAAGCACGCCGTATGCATCCAAACTTAACTCCTACTGGAGTCAGCCACGCGGAGTCTCTTGGGAGAACTCCAAACGCGACGTGTCGACGCTAGGTGCCCACCTAGGCCAATTCGCCATCGCTGGAGTGCTAAGCTGCCGGTCCGAGTTCGCGCCTCAGCTTGTCCCGCTTGTGCTACCAGGCATGATAGTCGACCCCTCCGCCACAACCTCTGACGCGACTTGCCTCCTTGCGACCGGCGGATAAGCCGATTCGGCCCCTCCGATGTCGGAAACCGGATCTGCCGACCGATATCCCGCGACGAGCGGGCAGACACCTGCGAATTGTCCACAACTAATTGGTTGCGGCAATGAGACTGTGGAGGGGCTTGGCTCTTAGCTTAAACGTTTGACTGATCTCTCAACGGGCAGGCAAATGGCCAAGAGAAATTTAATTCACAATTCAATTCCGCTACACGCAGGCTACATTTTAGGGCATGAACTACCTATTTCCAATTAAATAAAGTAATTTGGATAGTTCTGCAGCATTAACATGAGCATATTCTCGATATCTATTGAAATATTCCCATTGGTCTTTCTCCTTCCGTGCAGCATTCCTATTGGCGATCAACCATTCTATCAGGGCGTGCAGGTATGTGATTTGGCGCTAATATACACCCTCTAGTAGGCAGACATCCGCGGGGCGCTATCGAATCAAAATGAGGGATTATG
>NZ_JAMYQK010000081.1:0-6684 GCF_040320845.1 Mesorhizobium sp. M0601 | reverse complement strand
CTCATCGGCATTTTTGAGAAGGACGACGGGTACGTCTTCAGTGAGACTGTCCGAGTGACCGAGAACGGCGCGAAGTCGCTGAGCAGCATATCCCGTGACATGCTGGTAAATTGCTGACCTTTCAGGATTGCGTAGTTTTCGGCGATGACGCAAATTCGGAGCCCATGGCGCCAATTGTCAATGTCAAAACACTCCATCCCAGGATTGGAGAACTGACGGGAGAAGTTTACCAGCGACTGTTCGCCGCTGATCGCGGCAATCGCCACCTTTGCCTTGAAAGCGAGGCTGTTCCGGCGCGGTCGTCTCATCATCCTACTCCTGTTTCCGGCAGCAAAGCCAAAGTCAGGCTGAAGTCCTGCTGCGTTTTGTGCTGATTCAACATCCGCCTCGATGGAGGTGACGATGGGAAGAGCATTGAGCGGGGAGCTGCGACGTTTATGGCTCGGGCTACTTCTACATCCCCGGCACCGAAACCTGCCTGCGCATCGGCGGCTATGTCCGCTATGACATTTCCGCTGGCGATGTCGGCAGCTTCGATGGCGCGCGTTCGACAGACGTTCTCAACGGCAAGGACCAGGGCACTTGGCATAAGAACCCCCGCTTCACCCTGAGGACCTGGACTGGCCAGGAAACCGAACTCGGCACGTTGAAGACGTACACCGAGACCCGCTTCAACTTCGGCAACTCCGCTTACTACGCTGGCGAAGAAGGCAATCCCGCTCACAACAAGGGCGCTTCGTTGAATTTCGCCTGGATCCAGCTCGGCGGTCTTCGCGTCGGTTTGGACGATTCTGTCTTTCGACACGTTCATCGGCTATGCCGGCAACGTCATCAATGACACCATCGTCCCTTATGCGGATTTCTCCACCGACCTCATCCAGTACAACTTCGACGCCGGCAACGGCTTTAATTCTTCGCGCGTCGGGGATCTCGCGCAGGAATTCGGCGAGACCCGGGTCGGCTTCAGGAAAATTCGGCGGTAGGGTGCCTTTATAGTTCGCTGCAGTTCCACTCGTCTGCCCCGTTGAGATTCGACCTAAGGGCTCGGGGCGGGGAACGATACAACCAGCAAGGTCATTCATGGCTACGATTCTCTCACCGATCCCTTTGACCGGCGTTCCCTTCCCTAGATCAGAATATGCGAGCAGGCAGCAGAAGGTTTTTGAGGCGATTGAAACCGCCAAGCTTGACGCGCTCGTGGTCACCGCTCATACGCATCTCCAGTACCTAACCGGATACGATGGGGCAGCTGGGGTATTTTGCACCGTTCCCATTGATCCTCGCGCCTGGACGCGCGCCGATTTTTGTTATTCGCGAGTATGACGAGGAAGCCGTTCGAGCATGCAGCTGCATCAAGGAGATTGTACTTACACCCAACCAATCTGACTTTGCCAAAGTCTGCGCCAATGTGCTTCGACGGTATGGGCTGCAAAATCAAACGGTAGGTTTGAGCTTGGCTGTTGGAATTTCGCGCCGGCCGATTTGGGCGCCCTTCAGATGCAACTTCGGGCAATGAAGGTCGCCGATGCAACGCGTCTGGTCGGGTCTGTGCAGGCGGTAAAGAGCCAGTTAGAATTGACGGCTATGCGAGAGGCTATGTCTTGGACCGATCTGGCGATCCAAACGTTTCAGCGCTCACTACGGGACGGTATCACGGAAGCGGAGACGGCCGCGGCAATCGAGGCGGAAGTCGCCAAAGTTGGTGGCCGAGTTAGTTTTGCCGTTTTAGGGTTTGGAGACCGAACAAGGCTTCCGCACGTGCTCCCGGACCATCACCCGATCCGAAACAATGAGCCTGCGATAATTGAATTAGGCGGCGTGAAGCACGGATACGAGGTGGGTGTGTGCCGGAGCGCTGTTCTTGGCCAGCATCCTGAGGCCGAAGCTCTGCATGCATTGTCGGTAGAGGCGCTTGAAGCTGTGATTGACGCGATGAGACCGGGGGCGACTGCAGGGGAGGTCGATGCCGCCGCGTGTAAAGTGCTTGACCGTTCCGGGCGTCCTCGTATTCGCCGCCAGCGAGCCGGATACTCAACTGGAATTAAATGGTCGGCGCGGGGTAACCCGAGTCTGGAGCCGGGTGCGACGGACGTCCTCGAGGTCGGCATGACATTCCATATGCCAACTCATCTGTTCGGGGGAAGCGGGTATATTATTGGCTGCAGCGAACACGTCTTAGTGACGGACGGCGGCGCGGAGATTCTCAGCCGTACTCCCCATATACTGCATCACGCATGATTTATAATGGAGTGACGTGCGACCGCAAAGTCGATCCGCTTTCTTGCAATTTTCCACTTATGGAGTGAGAAGGAGAGTTGCATGCAGGCAATGGACAAGGCCATGCTGCAGGACGTCTTTTTAAAAGGTCTGAGTCCTGCTCGTCGGCGCCAGGATGGTGTCGAAACGCCACGCACGCAATCCTTGCGGATCGATCGATCGACGCGCACAGGGCCGGGCGCGAAGAGGCCGTATTGAAGCCGCGATCGAGGAGCTCTGTGCGACGCCGAAGACCCCTTCTACATGCCTCGCTGCGCATTTCGCAAAAACCGGACAACGTCGCCGACGAAAGATGATGTCTGGCACCTGGATGAAGTCGCGGTGCGCATCAACGGTCAGAAGTGCTGGTTGTGGAGAGCGGTTGAACAGGACGGATATGTCTCGATGAGATCATCCCAGACCCCGTCGCAACGCCAAGGCCGGCAGGCGCCTGCTGACGCGGCTTCTGAAGAAGCAGGGTCTGCCGCCAAAGTGTATGGTCACCGACAAATTGCGTTCCTACGGGCGGCCAAACGCCAAAGCATGCCGAACTGGAACACCGCTCGCATAAGAGGCTCGAACAACCGGGCGGAGAATTCTCACCTGCCGTTCCGAAAACGGGAGCGAACGCAACAGGGTTTCCGGTCGGTCGGCTCATTGCAACTCGACCTTCTCCGCAGTCCGAAACCTCTTCGTCCCATCCCAGACCAACCGCTCGGCAGCACAAATTCGAAGCCAACGACCCCAAGCCATCGCCACCTGGGAAGGTGCACGGCCTGCCTGAAAAAGCGACGGTGTCGGCATCATGCGGCCACACAACGACATACTCGACTGCCTAAGCTACTCCGTCGATCTTGAAGCGCACGGCCGCTACAGTTCTCCATTCTTGACGAGGCGAATGAGGCCTTGGCCATTCCTGCCCTAGTGTCTGGAGCGTGACTTGTTGCCGACGCGTGCGCAATGTCGCAATGTCTTCAGCCCGATTTTGATCGCGTCGATTGACCGCTGTGACTTCATTGGCAGTTCACCCGTGCGCCACCTGTAAAGCAAATCCGCCAAGCAATGGTCGAATTTGGACACAAGCTGCCGGGCCGGTCAGGTCAGGCGAGCGTGAGAATCAGGGATGGGTCAGACATGCCAGTCACTGGTAGCTACTGGGAAGGCGTAACCTCAAGGCACCGCGCCTTAACGCGCGGCGCGCAACTCTGGGGCGACCAAGCTGTCAAGTTCCAGACGCTCGCCCTTCACGCGCGTCCGCGCGGCGTCATAGATACGACACCGGCGTACCGATTGCCGGCTATCTCAACCTCGAACTTTCCGTTTTTGAGCCAGGAGGCACTGACGCCTGATTCCGCGTGAAGATAGCCCATGCCGACCCCACAGCCGATGGTGTGCCCGAAACCGGCTGAGCGCAGATTGCCTACGAGAATGCCATCGCGCCAAACCGGTTCCGTCCCGAACATGAGGGGGGCCTCCCCGAGAACGGCCAGTTGCACGAGACGCCGGCGAGGGGTCTGGCCGCGCCCGGCCTCAGAGCGGCACGACCGATGAAATCCGATTCTTGTCCCAGGCGACAGTGAAACCGAGGCCTGATTCGAGCGGCGTATCCTCGTCGCTCAGGTCAGAGCCCCAGTCGCGGTATCCGGCCTCTAGGCGCAATGTATTCAGCGCCACATACCCGGCCTGGCGAAGGCTCAGGTCATAGCCCTTCGCCACGATGGCATCGTAAATGCCGAGCGCCTGCTCAGCCGGGATGTGGAGTTCCCATCCGAGTTCGCCGACAAAGGTCATCCGGAACGCGAGAGCTATGCCGTAGCGGATCTCGATTTCGCGAGCCGTCGCAAACGGGAAAGCGGTATCCGAGAAATCGGCTGGGCTAACGAGTGACAGCAGTTCGCGCGATTGCGGGCCCATGACCGACAGCGTGACATAACCCGACGAGACGTCAGCGATCGTTGCCTGCCCGGCCCCCTTTGCGTGGTTCTTGAGCCACGCGAGGTCACGAATGCGCTGCGCGGCAGCAGTGACGACTAGGAATTCCTCGTCGCTCGTCCTGCAGATGGTGACGTCCGACTCCATGCCGCCGCGTTGGTTCAACAAAGGGGTATATACTATCCGCCCGACGGGCACTTCGATATCGTTGGTCGATAGGCGCTGCAGCAGGGCGAGCGCGTCCCGTCCCTGGACAAGCATGTGGGCGAACGATGTCTGGTCAAACAACGTAACGTCCGACCGCGTGGCTGCGTGTTCCGCTCCGCTGTGCCTGAACCAGTCATCCTTGCCGAAAGTGGCGTGCGTGACCCGTTTTGTACCAGGCTCGCCAAACCACTGTACACGTTCCCAGCCCGCGACCTCACCGAAGTTCGCACCTGCCTGAGCGAGACGGCTATGCAGCGGTGAAACCCGAACGTTGCGGGCGGTTTTTGGGGATTTGTGCGGCCAGTGGAGGTTCCAGAGGTTGCCCACGGCCTCGGTCGCACGGTCGTAGAGATAGCGGCGGTTACGCTGGAAGGCCATGGCGCGTCGCACGTCCATCCCCCAGTAGTCGCCAGCAGGGATGCCTGTCGACATCCATTCGGCCATGACTTTGCCGACCCCACCCGAGGACTCGATGCCGCATGAGTTGAACCCCGTTGCGACATACAGCCCCGCGATATCAGGCGCTGGACCCAGCAGGAACCGGTTGTCGGCGTGAAGCTCTCCGGGCCGTTGAAGTTCAGCTGAAGCCCTACCTCTGCCAAGATCGGCATGCGCTCGATAGCGGCTGCCAAGTAGGGCTCGATATGGTCGAAATCCTCGGGCAAGGAGTCGAAGCTGAAATCGCGCGGGATGCCGTCCATGCCCCATGGCTTGGCACGCGCTTCGAAGAAGCCGAATAGCAGCTTGCCGGCATCTGGTTTAGCGTAAACCGCAGCATCCATATCGCGGATCGTCGGCAACTCCGCAGGCCTGGAATGGCTTCCGTCACCACATAAAAATGCTCGGCGGCATGCAGGGGACCGTCCAGTTGAGATTCGCAGCGACATTACGACTCCACATTCCCGTGCAGATAACCGCCTTCTCGGCGCGAACCAGACCTTCAGCAGTTTCCAAGCCGACGAGGCGCCCCTTGTCGATCACGATGCGGTTCACGGGTGTCCGCTCGAGAATCTTCGCCCCACCCTGTCGCGCCCCGGCCGCGAAAGCCCGTGCGGTGTCGATTGGGTTGGTCATGCCATCAGAGGCAATCCAGGCGGCACCGAGAACGTCGCTGACTTCCAGCAGGGGGACGCGCCGCTTTGCCTCGGCTGCGTCGATCATCTCAACGTCCAAGCCAAAAGACCGGCCCATTGACGATCCTCGTCTGAGTTCCTCCATGCGGGCCTCCGTTGCGGCGATAGTGATCGAGCCGCTCTGCCGGAAGCCAGTCGCTTGTCCGTCAATTGCTCCAGATAACGGAACAGCTCGGCGGAGTACTGCGCCAGCCTGGCCATATTTTCGTTGGCTCGGAGTTGAGTAACCAGTCCTGCCGCATGCCAGGTGGTCCCGCATGTGAGCTGGTCGCGTTCGAGGACAAGGACTTCCCGATGTCCGATCCGGGTCAGGTGGTATGCGATCGACAGGCCGATGATGCCGCCACCGATGATCACGTATTCGACGTGGGAGGGAATTTCGATGTGCATTTGACAACTCGCAGAATGACGCGTCCAACGTTACGGTCGGTTCAACGCAGGTGAACATGGGGGCGGTGAGGAGCGTGTGATGGTGAAGATTGTCAGCCAGAGGGGATCAGTAGGGCCTTTTGGCGGACGTAGGATCTCACCATGAGCCCCAGTCATCACCTCCAACCTTTTCGTTATTCGAATCCCGAGACTACGGTGCTACCAAAGTCGGATGCCGCCAAAAGTCGCGCGTATTAGGCTGAAATTCTGTATCTTTGCGGACAAACCGAAGGACTTCATCTTACCGGGGTCCAGATAGTTTCTGCCACAGAATGACCCACTTAGACGACCTCGAAAAACCTCCCCATTTCGACTGCTTTCTGATTCATTCTCGCGGTGATTTGCGGGAGGCTGCGGATGCGGGGACAGGCGGTGGTTTGGGACATGGACGAGCGTCATGTGCGGCTGAGCGAGGCCGGCGATCCGCTGGAGAAGCTGAACGCACTGGTGCCGTGGGAGGTTTTCCGCAAGCCGCTCGCCAAGGCGTTGAAGCGCTCGGGCGGTCGCCATCCCTACGATCGTGATGATGTTCAAGATCATGGTGCTGCAGGCGCTCTATGGCCTGTCGGACGACCAGGCCGAGTCCCAGATGTCAAACGGCTTCCAAAACTCACCCTCGATCGGCGTCCAATTTTGACCCCCTTATGTAATGCGCGGCGTTCAGCGTTCGCCCGGGCGGAGCTGGTCAGGGTTGCGCAGCCCGGGCGAGCGCGGATGGCGCTTGGCA
>NZ_JAMYQK010000080.1:0-8789 GCF_040320845.1 Mesorhizobium sp. M0601 | reverse complement strand
AAAGAAAGCTTGACCCCAGCACTCCGGTGCTCAGGTTCTCCTGGCTGCCGGATGCGCACGTCTGCGGTCTTCACCGGATGCGTACCATACTTCCGGCATTGGCATCGCCGCAATGACGGCACCTTTTTGGCGCGCCTGGCGAATGCAGGTGTTGCTCCCGAGCAGATCGACTATGTGCTGTGCACCCATCTTCATATCGACCATTGCGGCTGGAACACACGATTGGTGGACGGGCGTTGGATACCGACATTCCCGAACGCCCGTTACATCATGGCGCGGCGCGAGTTCGAGGCCGCACAGGCCGCCTCCGGCGATGCCGACGAACGGACCTATGAGGACAATGTGCTGCCAATCGTCGAGGCTGGTCGGGCCGTGCTTGTCGATATGGATTATGAACTCGATGGCGAAGTGTGGCTGGAGCCGACGCCGGGCCACACTCCGGGGCACGTAGCCATCGGCCTGAGATCTCGAGGCGTAGGGGCAGTGTTTTCCGGCGATCTCATGCATTGGCCGATGCAATGCATATACCCCGACTGGAGCTTTCGTTACGACACGGACCCTGACCAGGCACGTCGGACGCGGTGGGCATTCCTGGAGGCTTGCTCGGACAATAGACGTATCGTCATGACATCGCATTTTCCCTTGCCGTCGGTGGGAACTATCTCGCGACGCCAGTCATCATTCTGGTTCGAGGATCATCAGCCGCCGTAATCGCCGAGGACGCCGACCACGCGCTCGGACCCGAGGTGGCCGAGCGCGTGGTGGCGCTGACGCTTGTCAATCTGCCGGACGAGACGACGCACTGGACCGCCGACATGATGGCGCAAGCGGCTGGCATCAGCGCAAGCGCTGTGCGTCGCATCTGGAAGGCGCACGGGCTGCAGCCCAACCGCTGGCGCCAGTTCAAGCTCTCCAACTATCCCCAGTTCGTCAACAAGCTGCGCGACGTCGTCGGCCTCTATGTCGATCCGCCGGCTCACGCAATCGTGCTGTCGGTCGACGAGAAGAGCCAGATCCAGGCGCTCGACCGCACCGGTGGCTCAACGCGGTCGAGGGTTTCTTCGCCAAGTTGTCGAAGCGTCGCCTCAAGCGCGGCGTCTTCCATTCCGTTCTCGACCTCCAAGCGGCAATCAACCGCTTCGTAGAGCACAACCAGCAACCCAAACCCTTCTCTTGGGTCGCCGACCCCGACAAGATCATTGCCGCCGTCAAACGCGGGCACCAAGCGTTAGATTCCATCCACTAGGCGGGCTCTCAGCCTGACATGTTTGGCACGCAAATTACCTTTTCAACTAATCTCCGAGAACCATTAGCTTGCGCTCAAATTGGCGAAGTGCTTGGATTGCGTCTTGCCGGCGGGACGCCGTATGGACATTCTGAATATCAAAGCGCTCTTAATTGCGGTTCTGATCTTCGTTCCGATCGAATACCTGTTCGCTCTGCGCCCCCATCAAAAGATACTCAGGAAAGCCTTTTTCAACGATCTCATCTATGCGCTGTTTAATGGCATCCCGATAAGCCTTGGCCTGATCGCGGCTATCACGCTAGCAACGAGTACGGTGGGGCGGCTGGTGCCGGCCTATGTCGGCAGCGCAGTATCATCGCAACCTGTTTGGCTCCAGGTATCAGAGATCATTGTCATTGCGGACGTTGGCTTTTACCTGGCCCACCGCACCTTTCACGCCGTTCCCTTTTTGTGGCGCTTCCATTCGATTCATCATAGCATTGAAGAACTGGACTGGTTGGCGGCGCACAGGATTCATCCTATTGACCAGGCTCTGACAAAGAGCGCGTCGCTCGTGCCTGTATATCTGCTGGGTTTCAGCAGTCCGGCGATCGCCCTGTTTGCAATAATTTTTCACGTCCACGGACTTTTGCTGCACGCCAACGTCAGGCTGAACATCGGCCCGCTTCGGTGGTTGATCGCGTCACCCCAGTTCCATCATTGGCATCACGCTCACGAGCGCGCGGCATACGACAAGAACTTCGCAGGTCAACTTTCATTGATCGATGCGCTCCTCGGAACCATGTACCTGCCCGGTAACGCTGTCCCGGAGCGCTATGGCGTCGATGATCCGATTCCATCAACTTACGTCGAGCAACTCGCCTATCCAGTGATCCCGAAGGGCAGAATCAATGAAGCTCCCTCCACCAGAGATACGTGATTTCGTCGGGCGTGCAACGATGACACTCTACTTCACGTTCTGCGCGACTTTGAAGGCCGAAACGTTCTTGGTAGCTCTTGCCGGCGCAGAATGGACAGTGGCGTGGATTATCGATCTCACCGCAGATGTCGCCGCTGCCGGCTTTCTCGTGCTCATCGTTGGAATGACAGTGGCGCGTCTTCCGCCCCTGGGAACAGCGCAGGGAATTGAACCGCGAATCTCCGCGCTCATCGGATGCTTTGCCACCGCAACTTTGATCGCGGTCCCTCGCATCCAGGCAGCTCCGCAGATCGAGTTTGTTGCGGACCTGACCACCATAGTTGGTTTCGCGCTTTGCATCTTGTGCCTGTGGTGGCTCGGCAGATCCTTCAGCATCACTGCGCAGGCCAGACGGCTCGTCACGGCAGGCCCTTACCAGATCGTGCGCCACCCGCTCTATGTCTGCGAAGCGATCGTCCTGCTCGGCATTCTTCTCGGCAATGCGACATGGGCAACCGTCGCAATCTGCGCCATTGCCCTCGCTTTCCAATATCGGCGGCTCGTGAACGAGGAGAGGGTCTTGCGAGCGGTGTTCCCCGAATACAACGCGTATGGGCAGACCACGCCAATGCTCATTCCATCTTTATCCTCATTGTACTGGTGGCAGTGACTGTGCCCCATGCTGATCCGCAGTCTACTCGAAACCACTTAGTAATTATTGCCTTGGTTACAGCTCTTTTCGGGTTGATTGACATTTTGTGGCTGCCACTTTCTACAGTCGATTTTTCACCGAGGAACTGGATTGATATAGGCAAGGTGGCCCTTGTCCTCAGTGCATCTTGGATGGCATCCGCAGTTGCGCTCCATAGGGTGCGATCTGATACAAGCCCAATTGCGAGCGTAATCAAATATCTTTGTGGCTGCCTGAGAATTGTGGTCGTTTCCGCAGCAGCTTTCATTCCGCTCGCCATCACCACGACCGTCTTCATGTACCTGGCGTCGGCCACCTCAAGGCCTCTGGCGGACCCGGTTCTAGCTTCTATCGATTCCGCCCTCGGTTTCGACTGGCAGTGGTTCCTCGCCACGACCAACAAGCCAATTACAGCATCCGTCCTGGTTTTTGCTTATCACGCGCTCGCGTTCCAAATGCCGTTCGTTCTGTTATTCCTCGCGGTGAGAAACCAACGAGAACGAGCACTGGAGTTTGTCGCTCTTCTAGCGGTTGCTTCGGTCTTCACGGGCGCGATGATGGCTTTGGCGCCAGCAGAAGGCGCTTATGCCTATTTCAAGCCGGCGCCGGGGCAATTTTCGAACTTCACCACTAATGCCGGAATGTGGCACCATCATGTGCTTATGGCGCTGCGATCAGGCGAGCCGTTTGATCTGATTATGACTAAAGGCACAGGGCTCGTAACGTTCCCGTCGTTCCACACGGCACTTGGATTGGCAGTGGTCTATGCCGCGCGGACCATCCGGCCACTCTTTGTCGTGTTGGCTATGGTGAATGCCGCCATGATCGTGGCCACTCTGCCTGAAGGCGGTCATCATTTAATAGATGTAATCGCCGGCGTAATCATCGGCATTCTCTCCATCATTGCAGTCAAGATGCCTAGCTATGCGCGCGGAAAGGTCGACCGCGTTGCGAGATCAGCCGTGGGATCGGACGCGGACTACTGAGTTGGCCACGGGCCGTTGCCCTCCGGCTGCCTGGCAATGACGTGGCGGCGGCGAGACACAAGGAGAAGGAGCGCCGCCCTGCGGCGGCATCTGCATGCACAGCAAGAAGATCAACATCTCCACCGTGCTCGCCGGCCAGAGGCTCGGAATCACGAAGTCGACGACGGCATTTGGCTCGTCTCCTTCATGCACTATGATCTCAGATATATCGACTTGGAACAGAGGACCTTGCAGACCTACGACAACCCCTTCGGCACGAGGGTGTCACCCATGTCTTACGTACAACCGTTACCCATGTCTCCGGGCCGCACGGTTTGAAGATGGTAGCGGAAGGCCGCTGCATCGCAAGACGCCCCCATTGAGAAGGCATTCTTTTGCTATCGGCCAAGCGGCCTGACAGCAAATCGAGATCGAGCACCACGAAACTCGGAAGCGAGTCGGGACGATGATGGACTGGGCGGAAACAAATAATTAGCGAGCGATGTGCACGTGCCGTGCACACGGGTTTGCACCTTTTCTTTTGTTTCTGTTTCGTCGAAACACCGAAACACCGAGCCAAAGCGTGATGAGCACTCGATGATTGCCGCAGTAGGTGCCCCGTCACAGCCGCATGGCCAATTGACCACGCAGCACCACTTCATAGTGCGACGGCGAGTAAACTTGTCCGGGGGCGTGTGCAGAGAGGGCGCAACCAGCGGCGATTGGAGCATTCGCTAAATTGTAAGCCTCTCCTCGGCGCACCTGCATCTGGTGCGAACAGAAAGGAGAAAACATGTCACGATCAGACACCTTCCCCCTCGTCTGCTCAAGACGGAGGAGGCCGCCAAACTTGTCGGCCTTTCCCCCGGACGCTTGAAAAGCATGGCACGTACGGCACCGGACCTGCCTATCCAAAGTTGGGTGGTCGCGTGGTCTATGCCCCGCAAATCCCCAAGAATGGGCCGACAGGGGGTTGAAGTCATCGGCCTCTGATCCGGGTGTCGGCCGCGTTTATCCGGCCAAGCCTACAGGTCGAGTGAAGTCCAGGAGGGGATAGCTTGTGCAACCTGCGGTGGAGCATGACACTGCACTCGCAGGCGCCAGCGCCCGACATCGAGGGCGAGAGCTGCCCTCCGAAGGCAGAGGTCACAGGTGATGCGCCTGCCCACAGTAGCGATGATCGCCACCAAGGATGGCGTCGGGAACGTCGCGCTCTCAATCCGAATTGTGTTACTCGGGCCGTTCGGCAATAAAGAGAGTATCGGGGAGAAGCCCAAGACGCTCGCGATCGGCGGCAGGTATACGGTCTGAATGTATTCGAGCGACCGTAAAACCCACGTCCTCGATACGTTCCTTGATATCGGGTCCGTAGGCTCGCACGTGATCTGATCCGCCGAAGCGCTCGTCGCGCTCGCTCCGTGACATGAATGGCGGCGCTTCGAGCGTTTGACGATAGATAAGCGGTACTTGGATCCAGACCTGTCCTCGAGGCTTAAGGGATGACCAAATTTGCCGAAAAGCATGCCGATCGTCAGGTACGTGCTCCATGACATGACACAAGACGACAATATCGAGATCGCTGATGCCGTTCATGTTCATTAGGTCAACCTGCACGGTATCGGGGCCGTACCGTCCGGGCTCGATATCGCCTTTAATGAGGTTGCCCGCCTGAGATAGTCTCTTTGAAAGCCCCTTCTCGCTCGGCGCAATCTGGAGAATTCTAAGCGGCCCCGCCGGAAGCCGGAGAAGCTTACGGTCTAGAGCACAAATCAAGAACCGCTCACGATCCAGAGCATGACAAAGCGGGCAAATAAGCGTGTATCGCCCGAAACGGTAAAAAGCCGCCACACCGCGATCGCAGGCATTGCAGTGATGAGCCTTCCTCGTCGGGAAGAGTGTCAGGGTGAGGGCTCTCAGCCAATCTCCGTACGAATCAAGTTTGCGTGTGACCCGCCGCGTTGTGATACGATCAGCATAGCTGCGAAAAAGAGATAGAAGTCGGCTTCCTCGAGCGTTGTTCCACGATGGTTTCAGCATGTCGGCCTTCTAAGGTTTTTGACCCGAGGACCGATAATTAGCGCCCCCTGATATAACGTCGAGTCAGCGGAGCAGCAGGAGATTCGCCCCGTCATGGCATCGACCCTGATATCGAGCAGACCGGCGATCTCAGCCAGCGGCTCGTCAAGCACATCCTTCAGGATAAAGACGCTGCGCTGGAGGATCGGGAGTTCCGTAAAGCGAGACACCGCAGTTTGGATCGCTGCATCAAAATCTTCACGGGGTCCGGAGCGGCGTCGACAACGACTTCAAGGGCCGCCTCGATAGGCTCTGCTGCGCGGATCGCACGGCTGCGCAGCAGGTCCAGCGCACGGGTATGGGCAATCCGGAAGAACCAGGGTCGCAGCTGCGGAATCTTGCACACCTGGTCGAGCGCAACGAGGGTTCGAGCAAAGATCCTGCACAACGTCTTCGCCGTCGATGACCGACCCCATGAGACGCGAGCAATAGCGGTGCAGTTCAGGCCCTAACGAGACGGCAAGGGTGAGGAACCCGGCGAGGAACTCCTCCCGACGGTCGCGGTCCATGGTAGATCCTGCATCGATCAAGGCGTCGCCACCCTGTGCCTCCGTCATCACCCAACCGAGTTGGTCGTGGTCTGCCGAGACCAGCCAGCCACACGCCCGTGATTCCAACCTGAGCCGATGTGCCAATCAGCAACCTTCGCCGGTCTTTTTCACCTGGCCCGGCGCGGCGGTGTTGGCTGCCGTGTTCTGCGCTGACTAGGCGCCGCCTGCTGCGCGCTGCCAGTCTGCTGGCCGGGCGCGCAGTCCCTGGCCGAGTTCGGATTTGTGGTGCCGCTGGTGGTCGTCTTGTCGGTGCCCTGATCGCCGGACATGTTGGTCCCGCTGTTCGTCGTGCCGGTGCCCTGATCCGTCGTGCTGGGCATGGTTGTCGTGGTCGAGCTTCCGCTCCTCGAGGTTCTTCGGTGCGCGAGGTCGATGAGGAAGTGAGACGGACGCGACCGCGTAGAAAGACGTCCACGTTTGCCCATAATCTACCGCGAACAGCTCCTTTGCCGGGGCGGCGGGCCCGATTGCGTGCTGGGCCTGCGCCGGTCTGCTATCTGCCAACAGGGGTCGGCCCGTCGTTTCCGCCGACTGCCGTGGTGCCTATGTTGGGAACCAGCGGCGCCTCCGCTTCTTCATCAAACGGCAAAATTTGAGTTCGTCGATCTGGTAATCGCGCTGCGAGATGCGGCCCCGGAGGTTAGTGATGCGCTCGGTCAAAAAAGTGCCGAGCCATTTAGTAGCGTGACCTGCCAGGTCGTTCACAACGGGGTCCGCGCTAGCCTACTGAACGGCTCTTTTGTGCAAGAGGTCAGTGGAGAAGTACCCAACTCCCGAGCTTGCGAATCTTGATTGGGCATACTCGTTCGATGTCGATATCACTGAGGGTACCGGCGCCTATTATAATCCGCGGTCCGCAATCAATGGCGCTCCGGGAGTTCTAACGGATGGGCCCTACACGGCTGTGTTGAGCGATTCGCATGTTCTGAAAATATTCAAGTGAAGGTGGCGTGCTGTGAACAATGAAACCATCGCGGGCGTTTGGGCCCCACTCGTTGTGCTTCCTGATCGCGGGCACTACGGCTGCCGAGGCGGAGTTGGCGTACAGTTTTGCGGTATTATGGCGCAACCGCCACAAGAATTGGCCCCGATCTTGGCCTACCTTTTGGCCATGGATCACAAACCAGCGCTCTAGGCGCTAATCCGCCTTCACGGTGAGATCGGCGCGAAAATCAGGCGCGACGAGAAGCAGGCCGCGAAGCTCATTGAAGAGATGAAGCATGTCGAGGCGGTCTTGCATCTGTTGGAACCTGGCTTCAATGCCCCGCGCCATCTCCGTCAAGCGTCGCAACAATCCAAACCCGCTGTTTCATGCGTGCCGCCGTCGACGTTCTGAGGACCGCCACGGCGCCAATGAGTGCTGAGGAGATAGCGCTGGTCCTACTCCGCGCAAAGGGCATCGAAGCGCCCACAAAAGCGGAAACGCATTTGATGTATGGTGCGGTGAGCGCATCGCTTAAGATCAACAAAGATGTGACCTTGCATGATGGGCGTCCGCGCGTTGGACCCCTGTCTAAACCCTGGATTTCCGCCATCCCGCTTTGCGCGCGGCTTCCTCCGAGCAAAACCAGCGCTCGCCTTTCAGCAGATTGATGCGCGTCTCCCAATAATATTCCTGTCCCGGAACGTGATAGATTTTCTCGCCAGTGTTGTAGCTGATGTTGCCCTTGATGCCGCAGCCTACAGCGGCGGAACCAAATTCAAAGGCAAGCAGGCCAGCCAGGATCGTGCCGCCAGTCGCGATCTTTGCCCATAACGGCGTGTCACGCGAACGATGGCGCCTGCCATACCTTCGGCGATTGTACTCATTGTCTTGATAGCGACGTTTGCCCACGCCCCTCTCCCCAAGGGGAGAATGCGACCGTAGCAAATTTAAGTCCAGCCATTTTGGCAGTCGTACCGGCGAGGAAACCGCCGCCTCAAGGAAAGCTACCCCGAAGGCGGCGGGCCGACAGGTTATGCGGTTGGACGCGGCAACCGGATGCCGGTTTTCTTGAACAATTCAAGTTGCGTCTTCGCGAACTTGTCTGCGTCTGGCCGACGTGGACCGCCACTTTTGTAACCAGGAAAGACTGACTGGAAATTCGTACTGTGCGACGAGTTCCTTCAGCTTTTCCAGAAGCCGCAGCATCGATACCTGCTTGCCTTGGATCGCCATGCCTTCGGCATAGAGCAGCCAAGCCTCTCCTATGAGTCCCATCTTGCGGAGTTCATCCGGGGAACAATAGTTCTTAGCAATCGTCACATCCGCAGCTGTCGGCTTGCGGTTGCCTAGGGCGATACCCTCCGGCGAAGGCCGCCTTGCGAGAGGACGGCACGGTAGCGAGGCTGCGCTCTTAAGGTCGCCCTTACGAGCGAAGTT
>NZ_JAMYQK010000079.1:0-8919 GCF_040320845.1 Mesorhizobium sp. M0601 | reverse complement strand
TCGGTTCTGGTGCTCAGTCCTTGGAATTGCTCGGCGTCTGAAACACGTCGCTCCGGCCATGTCACTGTCAACGCCCACATGCCCAAGGCGTATCGACGCTACGTGCGCCGACGCATGCGCATCCCAACATCCGCGGCAGTAACTATGACCAGTGAAGGAAAGGAAGAAAGAATGCTGAAAACCCAACACTTGATCAGATGCACGCCCTCGGGTTCGCCGGCATGGCGGCCGCCTGCGGGAGCTTGCCGAGCAGGACAGTGCTGGCGACCTAAGTCGCGACGAGTGGCTCGGCCTGATGCTCGATCGCAGCTCCAACTGATCCGCACGATAGAAATGCAAATCTGCATTACCATCAATAGCAGAGGCCCGCGTTGTCGAGCAGTTGCCCCGGAGCTCGTGCCGGCCGCCCAAGGAGCGTACCGGTAAAATGGAGTGAAATCCTTAGCCGTTCCTTCATTCATCCCGGCTTTAATACTTCCATGGAATGGGGTGGCCGTATCTTGAGGCGGTTTGTTAGCCGTCAGCGACAAACAGGCGAGAGCGGCAACATTGCTACTATTTTTGCCCTGTCGTTGCCGATTGTCGTCGGCGCAGCGGGTCTCGGCATCGAGACCTCCTACTGGTATTTTAGCAGCCTGAAATTACAGGCGGTGGCGGATGCGGCGGCCTATGCTGGCGCTTTGGAAAAGGTTTCGGGATCTGACAAGCCAACGATTGTCTCCGCCGCGACACTGTCAGCGACGACGAACGGCTGGGACCCGTCAACAGGCACAATCGAAATCTTCACGCCCCCGTCCTCTGGCCCGAATGTCGCCCAAAAGGCCGTCGAGGTCATCGTCCATCAGAACCTCGATCGGTTTTTTACATCGATATTCACCCAAAACCCGGTCGGCGCACGGGCAAGAGCGGTGGCTCTTATCACGGCTGCTTCAAAGGCCTGCCTTACGGCGCTCGATCCTTCCGCTTCGAAAGCGGCGCTGTTTTCCGGCAGTTCCAACCTCAAACTGACCGGCTGCGTCGTAATGTCGAATTCGATAGCCGCGGACGCCATCAAGCTTCAGGGATCGGCAAGCCTTCAGGTCGATTGCCTAATATCGGCAGGCGGTGTTTCGTTGAGCGACCCCGTGACGACCGTCTGCGCCAGCCCGATAACCCAGGCGTTGCCCGCTGCCGATCCTTTTGCCGACTTGCCGGCGCCACCGGCCACGAACCCCTGTCAAAACAGCAACCAGTCGACGTTGCAACCTGGAACATACTGCAGGGGGCTCAGCTTGAGCGGCAATGTGACGCTCTCGGCCGGGGTATACGTCATTCAGGGAGGAGATTTCAAAGCGAACTCGAATGCAAATATTTCAGGCGAGGGAGTCATCATCTATCTGGCCGGCAGCGCGGGCGTCAGCATGAACGGCACGGCCACCGTCAAGCTCAGCGCACCGACGTTAGGCACCTATTCGGGGGTGCTGTTTTACGGCGACAAAGCTAACCGGACGGGATCGAACACGTTTAATGGCACGGCAGATTCGCTTTTGACCGGCGCTTTGTATTTTCCAACACAGGATGTCAATTACCTCGGCAATTTCTCGGGCAAAGGTGGTTGCACTCAGGTCGTCGCCAGTTCCGTGCAGTGGTCCGGCAATGCGAACGTCAATCAGGATTGCACGAGCCTTGGAATGCGAGACATTCCGGCCACGCAATCGATAAAGCTTGTCGAGTAATCTTCGTGGCACGGTTACCAGCCCGAATGTTCGGGAGCGATTCGGGTATTGCCTCGGTGGAGTTTGCGCTGGTTGTGCCGATCCTTTGCCTGGTACTTCTTGCCATCATTGACGGCTGGTCTTTTGTATCAGGCGCGTTGTCGATGCGTGCGGGCGTGAAAACGGCGGCCAATCTCGTGATGCAAGGGGCAGCCGACGACGCGGCTACCCAGACCGTCGCCCTTTCGAGCTGGGAAAATCATCCCGATGACGCGCAGGTGACGCTGAGCCGGAAACATATGTGCGGGATCACCGTGGTCGATCCATCTGTGCTGTGCGACAGTTTGAAAGCTTCCGCGGTTTTCGTTGAAATACAGGCGACGGCCACCTGGTCGCCGCCCTTCAGTTTCGGCGAGTTTTCCCTCTCGCGCGAGCTCAGCCACAAACAGGTGATACGTGTTCGCTAAAGGGAGAGCCTTCATACGTGGGGCATCAGGCGGAGCCGCACTGGAGTTCGCGCTGATCGCGCCTATTCTGATAATGCTTTTGATCGGCATCTTCGCATTCGGCTGGGCTCTGAATGCCATGTCAAGTGTTCGCTATACTCTGGAAACGTCCTCACGAGCGCTGCAAATGAAGAATTCGCTGACCGAAGCCGAGATAAAAGCGATCGCGACGGCAAAATTGCTGAGTTTGGGATTAACCGACGTCGACGTAACAATAGCAATCGACGCCCCCAGCGGCGGCTTTCGAATGGCCCATCTGACCGCCAAATATGCGTTCGCGATCGAGTTTCCGTACTTCGACCGATACTCGATAAATTATGCGACAACTGTCACAGTTCCGTTGGTTGCGTCATGAGCGCACCCAATAGTCTCCTTACGCAACATGCGCAGTGATCGGCTTGTTCTTCTTTGCTTGCGTTCAGGTCTGCTTCACCGCCACCAGCCAGAACGTAGGCTTCGGCGCGGGCCTTCATCCTAGATCGGGGACGGCATGTATGATCACGGCCTTTGCCCCGGCAATGCGCGGCTTGCCGTCCCTCACCTCGGCCGCTATTCCCTGCCTATCGCCATCGCCTGCGTGCTGCACAGCGCGGACTGACGGCAGAGACTCCCTGACGAAGATAATCCCGGCCGCCGGCTCCGCGCTCGCTCACGATCTCGCCAGCGGAAAGTCCATGCACAGCGGGCGCTATCGCTTGACGGCGGTCGGCACCGGCCTGGCGACGAAGAACTTGGCGCAACGTCTGAAGGCGGACGTTGGCACCCCCTTCCGGGCGGACCCATCGGCTACCCGGAAGGGCAGCTCAAGAATCCTGACAGGGCGCTGTATCCAGGCCGAGGCAAGGGGCCGAGGCATATGGAAACCCTTTTTGACCCGACTGGACAGCGATCGCAGCTCGACGCGGGTAACAACGCTCCGCGATTCAATCCGGCTCGCGCGTGGGCGGTTCTGATATACAAGTGGGGTGCCTAACGGAGGTCACAATGGTTGAAGAAGGCGACAACCGCCGCGAACGGAGACAGCGCGTCCTGAAGGGTGCCGCGATCATTAACGGCATCAACAACTCCGAAATCACCTGCACCATTCGAAACCAGAACGTCGGCGGAGCCGAACTCAAGGTGCCGGTCGAAGCCCTGGTGCCGGAGCATTTCCTTCTCTACGTGCCGACCGATGGCGTTGCCTATCGGTCTGTGTTGCGCTGGCGCAGGAACGACCGTGTCGGTGTGCAGTTCACCGAAACAGTGCCCAAACCGCGCCTTCACTATGGCTGAAGTTCTCGTTGCACCAGCCGAGCACCACCGGCAGCAACAGTAGGCACTGACCTTCAACACAGCAAAGGAAGCCGCCGTACTGCCATGGGCAAAGGCTCAACTCACACAAGCCGTCGATTGTCTCGTCGACCTTCAGGTTCTGACCGCTCAGCGCGGCATCGCGCCAAAATGTCGCCGCATCACGTTCATCGGGAACGGACAATGATTGGAACCGAACTCGCCAGCGCGGGCTCGCGGCGGTAGACGACCGAGAGGCTCTGCCGCCCCAGAATTTCCCGGTCAACCGCCGCAACCCCGGGTCGCTATCCTATGATGCGGGCCAGCACCGCGAGGCCGGGCCCCGCCACGGCCGCCGCGGCCATGTCGGCCATCACGCGATTGACCAGCACAATGCTGGCGCCTGCCCCGTACTCGGCAATCCATTTCGCGCCGGGCGTGCCGGAAAGCCTTGCATCGAAGTAGATCGACAATTAGGTCGACGTCGTCAGTTGCCCTGACATCCTCGAGCGTGACGGCATCGGTGATGAAAAGAGCGGTCGTCCATCCGCCGACGAGTACAAGGGCGCTCGCGCAGGTCGTCGCGTCCGCCAACGGCCGATCAGTTGGCAGGCCGCGGGCGCGGTCCCGGGCCGGGCTCGTAAACACCAACAAGACCTTCGACGTTGTTGCATTGATAGGCAATGCCAGCGCAAGCGACATTCGTAGATAAGAGATGGCTTAACTAAGAGTTCCCTCAACCACGCCCGGTCCGAGCAAGGATCGGGTAAACCGGCTCGGGACCCTACTCCTCGGCCAGCTCTCTTCCGGAACCTATTCAGCGGCACCAAAGTTGGGGTGGAGGTCAGGAGTGTGCGATGAGTTCCAAAACTGGGGATGGTCGGCTCTCTTTCATTGAGTTTCAGTCGCCCACGCTGGTCGAGAACGCGCCTGAGGACGGCGAATGGCTTCATGAGATCAAGTACGATGGCTACCGCACCGAACTGATCATTGAGGGCGGCAAAGCGCGAGCCTTCACGCGCCGTGGCTACGACTGGTCGCACCGATACCGACGAATTGTTCAAGCGGCGGCGGGCTTGCCGGTGAAGGCGGGGATCATCGACGGGGAGGCTGTCGTTCTCGGCGACACTGGCCTGCCGGACTACCAAGCGTTGGAACGGGAGTTGGGCAACCCAGACTCGCCGAGGCTCATCTTCTACGCATTCGACCTGCTGCACCTCAACGGGCGCGATCTGCGGCAGCAGCCGCTGGTAAGGCGTAAGGCAGCCCTAGAGAAGCTGCTGAAGAACTCAGCCCCGACATTGACCTACGCCGAACATCTGGAGTTGGGCGGCACGGACGTGTTTGAACATGCCTGCCGTATGGGGTTGGAGGGCATCGTCTCCAAGCGCACCGATGCCACCTACCGCTCAGGGATCCAGACCAGTTGGCTCAAGGTGAAGTGCATCAAGAGCGACACTTTCCCCATCGTGGCATTTGTCGAGAAGCTGGGCGCTCACCCGCGCCGCATCGCATCCCTCTACATCGGTCGCCGCGAGGGCGACCGACTGCTCTATGCCGGGAAGGCCCGCAGCGGCTACACCTTGAGCGTTGCTCAACTGGTTCGAGAGCGGCTCGACCCGCTGATCATCAGCAAGTCGCCTCTGTCAGAGCCCATCGTGAAGCCGAAGGCGACGTGGGTCAGACCAGAGGTGCTGGCCGAGGTACAGTTCAGCGGCGTCACTGATCGCGGCGTGTTGCGCGAGGCAGTATTCAAGGGTCTGCGAGAAGACCTCGTGGCGATCCCGGCCAAGCCTCCGGCGCCATCAAAGCGACGTGGACCAGCCCAGGAACATGGCGTTCCCAGCGAGAACATCCTGCAACTGCTGCCCGACGCGGTCTCGCCCTCCAAGGAAGAGCTTGCGCGCTACTGGCAGAGGGTTGCTGATTACGCACTCGTCCATCTCGGCCACCGACCGCTGAAGCTGGTCCGCCATGCTCTCGGGGCAACCTTCTACCACAAGGGCGCGCTGCCGAAGATCCCCGCAGCAGTGCATCAGTTGCGCGTTCAAAAGCGCGAGGGTGGCGAAGGTGTGCGCGTGTGGGTGGACGACCTTGCCGGCTTGCTGGGGCTGGTCGAGATGGACGCGGTAGAGCTGCATCCCTGGAACGCTACTGTTGACGACATCGAACATGCCGACCGGGTTGTTCTGGACCTTGATCCGGGCGAGGGGGTCGAGTGGGATGAAGTGATCGAGACCGCGCTAACGCTCCGCGACATCATGGAAGCGGAAGGTCTGCAGAGCTGGCCGAAGGTGACGGGCGGCAAGGGCATTCACCTGATGGCCCCACTTGAGACGAAGATTACGCACGACAATGCCCGGCTCCTTGCCCGATCGTTCGCCAAGCGCCTCGCTGAAGCTCATCCCGATCGCTATCTGCTCTCCGCTGCGCCGGCAGCCCGAAAGGGCCGCATCTTCATCGACTACCTTCGCAATGGGCGCGGTAACACGGCGGTCGGCGCCTTCTCCCCACGAGCGCGACCCGGCTTCCCAATCGCCCGTCCCGTGACCTGGAGCCAGGTTGAGGCAGTCATCCGTCCAGATGCCTTCACCATTGACCGTCCGTTTAGGGCGGCTGCGAGAAAAGCAGCGTGAGCAATCTCGCAGCGCATTCTATAGCAGTGGGCGAAGACGCCCAGCGATTCCGCCGAACATTCGATCATGTCAACTACTTGCCGGACGGGTCGATCTCTATCCAGGCGGGCACGTGATCACTCGGCTTTTCCCAGACTCGCAGGTCAGCGTCCACGCCCGCGTCACGTAACCTGTTCGAAAGTGATGGGCTGACGAGGAGGTGGTCCATCCGCAGGCCGGAACTCCGATCATAACCGCCTCGGTAGGAGAAGTCCCAGTACGTGTAGATGCCTTTCTCCGGATGAATGCAGCGGACGGCATCCATCCAGCCATTGTCTAGCATTTCGGCGTAGGCCTGCCTGCTCTCCGGAAAGTAGACTGCGTCGCCTAGCCAACGTCTCGGCACCACCGCATCGATCGGCGTTGGCACGACGTTGTAGTCGCCGCACAGAACGCTTGTGATCCCCTCCTTGAGCAGTAGCTGGCCGTAGCTGATCAGACGGTCGAACCAGCGGAGCTTATAGTCGAATTTCGGGCCGGGCGCTGGATTGCCGTTGGGCAGGTAGATGCACCCCACGACGATCCCATCCACCTCTGCCTCGATATACCGGCTGTGAGTATCGTCAGGGTCACCCGGCAGGCCGCGTCGACGCTCCAGGGGCTCCTTTCCCGTGCGAGTATGGCTACACCGTTGTAGGACTTTTGCCCGTGCCAGATCGAGCCATAACCGGCGTTCCTGACGGCTTCCGCGGGAAATTTCTCATCCGAAGTCTTCAATTCCTGAAGGCACACGATGTCATAGTCGGTCTGAGACCCCTGTGATCTAATCCGGTTTGAAGTTCGTTCTGGCCCATTCAGAGGACCAGGACATGAAACACAGGCTGAGCAGGCGATCGAAACCGCTGAAGTGATCGATATGCATATGCGTCACGAAGACGCGCGAGATCCCCAGATTTCAAGCGGCGAAAGCGTCGAAAGATCTCCGAGATCGAACAGCATGGCCCTGTTGCCGAAGCGGAAATCCAGTAGCAGGCCCAGATCGGAAAAAGGTTCGATTACCAAGCGTGGCTGGACGAAAAGCGTCACCGCGAGAAGACCGCCGCGAGCGATGCTGCCTTCATCCGTTCAGCTTCTCTTTGCCGGGCCGGCATATTGGTCGACCGCTCCGGCCATCTGGAGCATGAGTGTCTCCATGGAGATGGAATTCCCGCCATAGGGGTAGAAGTCGGATTTATCGCCTTTCTTCCATTTCTCCCGCAGCTCGGGTTCGGTGATGTCCCAGTCGCGATAGGTTCTTCGCGCCAGTTCGCGCAGTTCTGCGTGCAATTCGGCGGTGGAGGGGCGGCCCCAGTAATAATAACCGTTGTGGACCTTGAAGACTTCGAGGTCCCGCCCGAGCACGATCGTGTGCGGGATCATCACGTCGTGCGTGGTGTCGGTGTATTCCTTGATGTCCAGGTCCTTCTGCACGAGCCGTTCCTCGTCACACAGAAAGGGCCAAGGTGCCGAGGTCTGCTGGCGGTAATTGTTGGTCGTATGCCAATCATCCGTGGTGATCGTGACGAGCTGGGTGTAGCCGACGACCAATTGCGGGTGAAACCGCACCAGTTCGAGCATTTGCTGCCGGTCCTTTGGGCAGAAGAACCCACGCGTCAGCATCACGATCATCAGCTGGTCGCCCTGCAGGTCCGACAGCCGCCGTGGCGTCTTGGTGTGGTCGGGAAGAACGTAGTCGGGGAACTTCGCGCCAGCCACAATGTCTTGTCTCATTCTCAGTCGCTCCCATAGATCCGGTTCCTGTAACTTCCGAACAAAAGACTCCTCCCCATGTTCCTTGATTCCAGGCAAGCCGAATAAGACGGGCCGGCTCTTAGGGCCGCCTGCCGTCGAACCGACGACCACCATCACGAGCGCATCCAACTCGACTTCGCCATCGACGATCGTCTTGCCGCCCTTTCTTCGAACATTGAGCTCCGAGGTTTTCGGCCGCCTGTCTTTCGAGTTCGTCGATCACTCCCGTGATTGTCGCTAAGCGGACCTCCGTGATATCCGCGTAACCGCCGTGTAGCGCGTGATGGCACGCTCGTCGGGATCCTCTCCTGGAAATGCACGGTAGCGTTGGCGGCGGCCGACAATTTATGCCGAAAGCTTTGACCGGCGAAGCGCATACGAACTGGACATCGGGGCCTTGTCGCATGACATTCATGGCCGCAAGTTCGGCGGTGCTGCAGCCGCCGATCCGCCAGCAGGCTTCGAGCACACCCGACTTCCACTTCTGAGCAAATCAGATTCAAGGCTGTCTTTTGCAGGCAGCCATGGGAATTATGGATCGTCTGATCCTCCGCGACGACCAGTGGGAGTGGATATCAGGTCACATGATCGGCGATGAGCCGCGCTCATTGCAGTGAAAGGTTACGATCGATCGCGATGCCCGGGTGCCTTCACGCGACGGCACATGCTACGCGTCTTGGACGGGCGGGCCGCGGCAGGTGAAGCACGCTTGCGATGGCCCGAATCTGGCTTGCTTCTCCAGTAACCCGGAAGACGCCAGGGACGCGCTGCGCTGGACGCGTGCCCTAGCCGTCGAGCTCCCATCTATCGGTTCGTCCGCTCCATATCCGGCCGGACAGGGCCGCACCCTTGGGCTGTTCAAAGGCGCTTGCATCTTCCCTGCGCCGACAATCAGCAACCTTCGTCGGTCTTTTTCACCTGGCCTGGCGCGGCGGTGTTGGCTGTCGTGTCCTGCTGACCTGGCGCAGCCTGCTGGGCGCTGCCAGTCTGCTGGCCGGGCGCGCAGTCTCTGGCCGAGTTCGGATTTGTGGTGCCGCTGGTGGT
>NZ_JAMYQK010000078.1:7500-8976 GCF_040320845.1 Mesorhizobium sp. M0601 | reverse complement strand
CCCCCGGACACCTACACTCGAGTGGGGGGCGCCCGGGTCAGTTGTTTATACCCGCCCGGGGGGCGGCTGGGGGGTGGTGTTTGCGCGGCTGGCTCCCCCCGTATTCCGGGGGGTCGAGGACAAGGATACGGGTGCGGCCTCGGGCATCAACAACGCCGTCTCGCGCATCGGCGGCCTGATTGCCGTGGCGGCGATGGGATCGCTGGCGGCCTGGGTCTATGCTGGCGTGCTCGGCACCGCTGCCGGCTCCGGCATTCCGGGTTTCGGCGAACCGCCGCCAGCCGGCCTGGCGCCCGGCCTCGATGCGGCACGACTTGCCGCCAGCGACGCGGCATTCGCCGCCGTTGCCGCGGTGACCGCGGTGCTTTGCCTGCTTTCGGCAATCGCCGCGTGGACGACGGTTTCCGGCGAGCGGCTGCCATGGGCGCGCGACACGGCGAATCAGCACGGCTGACGACGAAAAACGTCGGCTCAGCCTTCGATCTTGGCGCTCGCGACCTTCAACTGATTGCTGTCTTCCTGCTTGAGCAGGTCGTCGATGCGTTCGCGCTCGCGCTTGAAGGCGACGAGGTCGTCGCCCTTCAGCGTCTTGCCGACCGGTAGGCGGACGCGCATCGAATCGACCTTTGTGCCGTTGACGATCAGTTCGTAATGAAGATGCGGACCGGTGGAGAGGCCGGTTGAGCCGAGATAGCCGATAACCTGACCCTGGCGAACGCGAACACCCGGCTCGATGCCTTTGGCAAAGGCGCTCTGGTGATTGTAGGACGTCTCGTAGCCATTGGCGTGACGCAAGATGATCTGCTTGCCATAGCCACCGGCCCAGCCGGCTTTTTCGACGACGCCATTGCCCGCGGCAATAATCGGCGATCCCACGGGAGCTGCCCAGTCGGTGCCGGTATGCATTTTCACATACCCCAAAATGGGGTGGCGCCTGGCACCGAACCCTGACGTAAATCGGCCATTGGGCAACGGATTGCGCAGCAGAAACTGCTCGGCGCTGCTACCATTTTCGTCGAAGTAGTCGGTGCTGCCGTCCTGCATCTGGAAACGGTAGAAATTTCGCGTCGTGCCGCCGAAAGTCGCGGAGACGTAAAGCAGCTCGGATTCGTCAGACGCCTGGTCGTCGCCATCGGGCTGCGAGAACAGCACCTCGATGCGGTCCGTGGGATTGAGGCGCGACTGAAAGTCGACACTGGATGCCAGCAACTTGATCAGTCGTTGCGTCATCGCCTTGGACATGCCGTAGGAATAGGCGGTGCGGTAGATGCCGTCATAGACGTTCGGCAGATTGCCGCGCACTACGGGCGCAGGCGAATCGTCGAACGCCGTCAGCAATTCGGGATTTGGCTCCGGCTCCTGCGCCGGCACGTACTGGTCGTGGTCGTCGAGTGCGATGGTGACGATGTGCTGGGTCCTGTCGTACACGCTGGTGCGAACGATCTTGGCGGCGTCGCCATGGACCTCAAGCCCAAC
>NZ_JAMYQK010000078.1:0-2500 GCF_040320845.1 Mesorhizobium sp. M0601 | reverse complement strand
TGGGAAAGGATGTGAGGATCCCAAAACAACCAGGATGTTGGCTTAGAAGCAGCCATCATTTAAAGAAAGCGTAACAGCTCACTGGTCTAAATAAGGGTCTTTGCGCCGAAAATGTAACGGGGCTAAAGCCATACACCGAAGCTTAGGGTTTGCAGCAATGCAAGCGGTAGCGGAGCGTTCTGTAAGCTGATGAAGCCATACCCGTGAGGGGTGGTGGAGGTATCAGAAGTGCGAATGCTGACATGAGTAACGTAAGGGGAGTGAGAGACTCCCCCGCCGAAAGTCCAAGGGTTCCTGCTTAAAGCTAATCTGAGCAGGGTTAGCCGGCCCCTAAGTCGAGGCAGAAATGCGTAGACGATGGGAACCACGTTAATATTCGTGGGCCTGGAGGAAGTGACGGATCATTGAGGTAGTCCAATCTTATCGGATTGAAAGGGCTGCTGCGTGGTTCCAGGAAATAGCTCCTCCTTATAGACCGTACCCGAAACCGACACTGGTGGACTGGTAGAGTATACCAAGGCGCTTGAGAGAACTATGCTGAAGGAACTCGGCAAATTGCACGCGTAACTTCGGAAGAAGCGTGACCCTTTCATGCGCAAGCATGGGAGGGTGGCACAGACCAGGGGGTAGCGACTGTTTATCAAAAACACAGGGCTCTGCGAAGTCGCAAGACGACGTATAGGGTCTGACGCCTGCCCGGTGCTGGAAGGTTAAGAGGAGGGGTGCAAGCTCTGAATCGAAGCCCCAGTAAACGGCGGCCGTAACTATAACGGTCCTAAGGTAGCGAAATTCCTTGTCGGGTAAGTTCCGACCTGCACGAATGGCGTAACGACTTCCCCGCTGTCTCCAGCATAGACTCAGTGAAATTGAATTCCCCGTGAAGATGCGGGGTTCCTGCGGTTAGACGGAAAGACCCCGTGCACCTTTACTATAGCTTTACATTGGCATTCGTAGTGGCATGTGTAGGATAGGTGGTAGGCTTTGAAACCTGGGCGCCAGCTCAGGTGGAGCCACCCTTGAAATACCACCCTTATCACTATGGATGTCTAACCGCGGCCCGTTATCCGGGTCCGGGACAATGTATGGTGGGTAGTTTGACTGGGGCGGTCGCCTCCTAAAGAGTAACGGAGGCGCGCGATGGTGGGCTCAGAACGGTCGGAAATCGTTCGCTGAGTGCAATGGCATAAGCCTGCCTGACTGCGAGACTGACAAGTCGAGCAGAGACGAAAGTCGGTCATAGTGATCCGGTGGTCCCGCGTGGAAGGGCCATCGCTCAACGGATAAAAGGTACGCCGGGGATAACAGGCTGATGACCCCCAAGAGTCCATATCGACGGGGTTGTTTGGCACCTCGATGTCGACTCATCGCATCCTGGGGCTGGAGCAGGTCCCAAGGGTATGGCTGTTCGCCATTTAAAGCGGTACGTGAGTTGGGTTCAGAACGTCGTGAGACAGTTCGGTCCCTATCTGCCGTGGGTGTAGGAATATTGAAAGGATCTGTCCCTAGTACGAGAGGACCGGGATGGACGGATCTCTGGTGGACCTGTTGTGGCGCCAGCCGCATAGCAGGGTAGCTATATCCGGACGGGATAACCGCTGAAGGCATCTAAGCGGGAAACCCACCTTAAAACGAGTATTCCCTGAGAACCGTGGAAGACGACCACGTTGATAGGCCGGGTGTGGAAGAGCGGCAACGCTTGAAGCTTACCGGTACTAATAGTTCGATCGGCTTGATCGTTCTCATTCCTAATGCCCATTTCTGGTGACAATCCTTGGATTGCGCCGAGATGGATGGCACAGAAAACAGCTTCTCGAGCAACGTGCGTTTTGCCGACCTGGTGGTTATGGCGGAGCGGCTGCACCCGATCCCATTCCGAACTCGGCCGTGAAACGCTCCAGCGCTGATGGTACTTCGTCTCAAGACGCGGGAGAGTAGGTCGCTGCCAGGTCTGCCAAGCGCACGTTGTTTAATCTTCTCCTTACGAACAGGCCCGCCAACGGGATATCGGGCCGCGCAAGCGGCCCTTTCATTTGGCGGAAGCTTGAATCCAGTGAGCCAAGGCTTACTTCTAGGGTTGACGCGGGGTGGAGCAGCCCGGTAGCTCGTCAGGCTCATAACCTGAAGGTCACAGGTTCAAATCCTGTCCCCGCAACCAAATTCGAAAACGGCCCGCCTTGTGCGGGCCGTTGTCGTATGGGCTGAAGTACGGCGACAGGACACTCAGCATTCGTAAGCGCCAAGCTGACCCCATCTGGCGCGGCTTGAGGTGATGAGCGAGACATACTGACACTGAAGCAAGGAGCCGAGGAGCTTGCAGTGTCAATTTCTATGTCTGCGCCTATGCCTGATGATAGAAGTTTCCATGTTCTTGAAGCGGTTGCCAACCGACTGGAGGCAAGCCCGCAGCGTCCGCGGCGGCGCTGGTCGGCGGAAGCGAAGTCGCGGCTGATCGAGGCGACACTGAAGCCGGGCGCGAATGTATCGGCCATTGCCAGACAAG
>NZ_JAMYQK010000077.1:0-9186 GCF_040320845.1 Mesorhizobium sp. M0601 | reverse complement strand
ATTGGTCATGGCACTTCCCCTTCCACGGGAATCGGTGATCGCAACGTCACCACCGTGCCATGGCCGCTCGCCCCTCAGAGCAAGCCCCGTTCTCTCTCCAAAACTTTTTGCAGAACCTTCAGCACACTATCCGGAATTCACTACCGACAAGGGGCTCCTTTCAGTCGGCAGCGAATCTCTCAAGCGAACTGTGTTCTGCAGAGCACGCTTTAACCAAATAAATATCTCGCATGTGCGAAATGGGTTGGCATCAAAACGAAAAACTGTTACGCGCTCAGGTGTACCTTGAATTAGGGCTGAGTAAAACGCGGACAGATAAAGGGATTGACGGATGAACCTTATTTTCAAAACTGCCTTGGCCGGGTGCGTGGCGTTGATCGGTTTGGGCCCTGTCTCATCTTACGCGCAAGACGGCGCCTGCACATGTGCGACGGCGTATCGCGGGGGGGCAAATCCCATCGGTTCGATCAGTGGCGCCAAGGGGGACGTGATGGTTTCTCAAAGTGCCGGGTATGGCCCTGCCAAGCCAGGCAGTGGTCTGGATTTTGGCAGCCGCGTTGTTGTAGGTGCTAAGGGAATGGCCTCCGTCAATGTCGGCGGTTGTAGTTTGGATGTCCCGGCCAATTCAAGCCTCGATATTTCTCGTGTCGAGAATAAGATATGCCTCAACATCGTGGGTTCTGAGCAGACGGCGGCCACTGACTCGTCAGGCACTAATAAGGATCTTACGCCGCTGCTCATCTTTGGCGGTATGGCTGGGGCGGCTGGCATTCTTGCTGCGACGCAGGACGACAACAACGGCGTGAGTCGATAGTAGGCGTCAGGCAGGGTGACGGCAGCTGAGGCGTCTGTCTCTGCTGTATCGGCTCTGTTGGTGCCTTGAATGTAGCAGGCGGCGCCGATTATGGCCTGCGTCTTTCATGGATTTGATAAATGCGTCATTCGCCATCGCGCGGGCGGCGCATTTGTCCATTACTGCGGCGCGGTTGCTACTTGGCCTCGGTCTGGCCAGAAAAGCCAATGATCGATCTGCATTCCCATATCCTGCCCGGTCTCGACGACGGCTCGCCTAATCTTGCTGAATCGCTGGAGATGGCGCGACTGGCTGTGGCTGATGGAACGACTCATATGGCGTGCACGCCGCATGTAACGCCGGGTGTGTACGAAAACAGAACGACGAACATAGTTCGGGCGGTCCAGGCATTGGATCAGGCCCTGCATCACGCCGCCATACCACTGGCTCTTTACGTCGGTGCCGATATCCATATTGCGCTGGATCTTCCAGACCAGTTGGCGCTCGGCAGTGTGCCCACTTTGAACAGGTCCCGCTATTTCTTGTTCGAGCCGCCGCATCATGTTTTACCGCCAAGAATGGAAGATCTCGCTCTACGCCTCATAAACGCCGGTTTCATCCCGATCCTTACTCATCCCGAGCGTCTGACCTGGATTAAGACAAATTATGACGTTGTCGAGAGGTTGAATGCGGCGGGTTGCCTTATCCAGCTTACAGCAGATTCGATTGTTGGTGCTTTTGGGCGCACGGCGCTTTACTATTCGGAAAAGCTGATCGACGAGGGCAGAGTGGATATTATCGCGTCGGATACTCATAGCGCCACCCGTCGGCGCCCCGGGCTTTCGCAAGCGGTTGCCGCTGCCGCGAAGCGGTGCGGCGAACACGAGGCCCGTAATATGGTATTGAGACGTCCAGGCGAAATATTGGCGAACCGGCATCTCGATCCAGTCGGAAGAGCACGCCCGAGCAAGCCAAACGCCCGTAACATTAGCCGCTTTGTAGGATTGGGACGGTTGTTCAAGGGCGGGGTAGAGTGATGGTCACTTTTTTTCATTTCACAGAAAATCCCATCGGCATGGTGTTCGTCGTTCTTGCTTCACTGACAATCTCGGCATGCACGAGCGCCTCGTCGACGACATCATCTTCGTCGAGTTCGGTAGATGCGCTGCAACTGACATCATCGTCGGCACCAATTTCAGGCGGCGGTGCCCTGCAGGTAGTAAAGGATCTGCCTGCGCCGCAAAACACTCAAAACGGCAGCGAGCAGCCTTTGTCGCCGAACGATGTGCTCGAGGTGAATGTGTTCCAGGTCGATAACTTGAATAGAACCGTTCAAGTGGATTCTGGTGGGCAAATTTCGCTTCCACTCATTGGAACCATTGCCGCGGCAGGAAAGACCGTCCGTCAGTTGGAGCAGGAAATCGAAACCGCCTATGGTGGTAAATACCTGCAGTCGCCCGACGTGACCATTTTGGTTAAGGAGTCGATAGGGCAGCGCATTACCGTCGATGGCGAAGTCGCCAGGGCCGGCATCTTCCCAGTATCGAGCAATTCTTCTCTCATCGATGCGATTGCCCTTGCTGGTGGGTTCAACAATGTTGGGGACGCAAAGAAGGTCTTTGTCTATCGCAATATCGGGCATAATACTTTGGTCGCTAATTACAATGTGGAGGAAATTCGTGCTGGCAAGAGCCGCAATCCACGCATCTACGGAGGCGACAAGATTGTCGTCTTCGCCTCAAAGTCGAAAATCGCGATGAACAACCTCAAGGATGCCCTCGGCATCGCATCGAGCGCGGCCCGAATTGCGGTGATCCCTTAAAGCGGCGATTTGCCGGCCAGAGTAAGAAAACTTAGGATTCCTTCCCTCCATGCTCGATCGCAATAGGCAACATCAACTTGCAGGTCCAGGACACGGCCAAGCCCTGTCCACCGATCAGTTTTATGACGGTGCCCAAAATTTCAGCAGCCCGTACGGTCGAGATTTTTCCGAACAGGACGAGGGCTTCAATCCACTCAAACTGCTCTTTTACGTCGTCCAGTACCGATGGCTGATCGTCATGATGGCTGCAGCCGGGCTTGTAGCCGGTGTGATCGTTACCATGATGCAGACGCCGAAATACCGGGCAACAACGCAATTAGAAGTGCTGGTTCCTTCGGCAAAGGTGTTTCAAGACATTGAGGTGGTGTCGGAAAACAGCGACATCAGAGCATTCCTGACAGCCCGTGAGAAGCTCAAAAGTCGCGCTTTAGCGCAGCGGGTGGTGTTCCAACTGGGACTTAGCGAAAGGCCCGACTTTCTGTTTCCCACACCGGACTTCTCCATCAGTAACATTGTCTATCGAGCTTTTGGAATTGCGAACTCCACCTCAATTCAAGAGAAAACGCCAGAGCAACGAGAGGCGATTGCGATTGGACGTGTTCTCAATGATTTGTCAGTCAATTTGGTGACCAACACGAGTCTGCTGTCTATCACTTTTGTCGATCAGAAGCCAAAATATGCAAGCGATGTAGCTAATCAGGTTGCTCAAAGCTTTATCGATCAACGCCTTGACCAGACTAGTGAGACGTCGGATCTCGCACGCCAATTTATCCAGGAACAGGTATTGCAGGTAAAGCAGAAACTGCAAAAATCCGAAGAGGAATTGGTCGCCTATGCAAAAGAAGCGGGAATCACTATAACTGGCGACGACAAATCCCTTATAGGATCAAACATTGAGGCGCTTAATAACGCGCTAGCGACGGCTATCCAGGAGCGTCTCGATGCCGGCCGGGCTGTAGAGCAGATAGACAAAGGTCGCGGAGCTAGCCTCGGCGCCGTGTTGGAGAGCGAAGGCCTGCAAAAGCTCAGCGAAAAATTATCCGACTTGACCAGCCAGTATCAACAGAAATTAGGTATTTTAAAGCCGGGTTTTCCGGAAATGCAGCAACTTCAAGCGCAGATCAGGGAGTTGCAACGTCTTTACAACAACGGCGTTTTTGCCATCACTGATTCGCTGAGATTAAAGTATCAGGAGGCGCAGAACAAGGAAGCGGATCTTAAGTCAAAGCTTGCTGAAATGGAAAGGCAGCAAACCATATTCAATGACAAGAATATTAAATACACTATCCTTAAGCGCGAAGTGGATTCGAATAGGTCGCAATACGATGGCTTGATTGCTAAGCTGAATGAGGTTGGCGTTAGCTCTGAACTTAAAACGCAAAGTGCTGCAATCGTGGATTTTGCTGCGCAGCCAGATCGCCCTTATTCTCCACGCCTAAGCAGCAACCTTGCTATGGCATTAGTGCTTTTCATGGCTTTGGCAGCGTTTGCTATTTACATTATAGAGCTTTTGAACAATACGTTTACCTATCCTGAGCAGGTTGAAAAAGAATTGGGACTTGCGATCCTCGGCATCTTGCCCGCGGTGGATGACCGCGAATTCGCAGCCAGCATCGCCGACCAAAAATCCGGATTATCGGAGGCGTACCGTTCTCTGCGAACGTCGCTACAATTCTCAGGTGCGGAAGGCGCGCCGCGGTCGCTCTTAGTCACTAGCTCAGAGCCCTCGGAAGGAAAGTCGACCACTTCGTTCAAGCTCGGCCAGGATTTCGCTGCACTCGGTGCAAGAGTTCTCATTGTCGATGGCGATCTTCGAAAGCCGAACCTTCATCGCTTGTTCGGTCTTGATAACACGATTGGGCTTAGCAACCTCCTGACAAATACTGTGCGCAAGGAGGATCTGGCGAGCATCTTTAGGGCGACGAAATACCCTAACGTCACCGTTCTCACTTCTGGAACGATACCACCAAACCCCGCGGATCTACTCTCGTCGCCGAAGATGGCTTTGATCGTCACGAATCTCGGAAAGCGATTCGACCTTGTCGTAATCGACGCTCCGCCGATTGTCGGCCTCTCAGATGCGCCTATCCTCAGCCGGCTTGCTGAGGGTACGTTGATGGTCATCTCGACTAATCAGGTCACGCGCAAGTCGGCGAAGATGGCCTTAAAGCGCCTGCGAGCTGCTGGCGCAAATGTTGTCGGAGCTGCAATGTCAAAATTCGCGGTGAACAAGTTTGACTACAATTATGCGTACAAATATATGAACTATCAGTACTATAACTATGGCGCGAGTACTCCGAAGGTTGAGGGCAAAGTCGATGATGGACCGGGCCAGCCCGCTTACGCAAAATCTCCGGCTTTCAGGCGTTTGGTTCGTCGCATCCGTTCTAGTGTTGTTGGCTTCATCGATCGGGCTAAGTCGATTTCTTGAGACCGAAGCACCGGCCTTTTCTCTTGCGTTAGACCCGCTGAACGTGGATGCATCGATACGCGAGATCAGCAGCGATCTGAACGACCTGAATAACGTGCCTGATCTTCCTGCCTTGCTTGCGCAGGCTAGAGGCGCGCTTCGCTTTAATCTGGGCGACGCGCGTCTTTATAGCTTGATCGGCGAGATCAAATACCGGCAGGGCGAGAAAGAGGAGGCATATAAACTCTTCGATCAAGCCCGAAAACTTTCGAAGACCGAAATCCACGCACTCCAGAGGTCGATCGGCCACTCGATTGAACTGGGCGATTTCTCAAAGGCCGTTGGCGAGATCGACATATTGCTACGTCGATGGCCAGACCGATTTGCGGCTGTGGCCGACGGCCTTCCGACCATTCTTTCAAATCCCAACGGGTACAATGCGGTGCTGACGGCCATCAGGGCGGAGGCGCCCTGGAGAGCCAGCCTGTTCGGTGCTCTTGCCAAGAGTTCCCAGGGGCTAGATTTCGCCAATCGGCTGTTGCTCGAGTTAACGGGATCAAGCGCACCGCCGAAGTCGAGCGAGTTGTCTGCTGTGATTGGCGGCTATATTGGGCAGAAGGAATATGAATCCGCCTATCGGCTGTTTCTTTTCAGCCTGTCGGATCAAGAGCGCATGTTGGGCGGGTACATTTTCAACAGCACTTTCGAACCTATTGTCGGCGGCACACCCTTCGATTGGCAGATCCGCGATCAATCGGGCTTGGAAGTTACGTTCACAACATCTCGTGAAGCGGCAGAGAGTGAAGCAGGGGCGACAGTCAGGTTCTTGAATACACCAGTCAAGAACACCGCTCTTCAGCAATATATCGAGTTGCCTCCTGGTTCATACAAAATTTCGTTAATTGCTACGGCAAGGGATCTGAAGCTTCCGAAAGAACTATTTTGGTCGATAAGGTGCGTGGATCCAGTCGGCGAAATAGCGCGATTTAAGGTCCCGGAGGGTACATATAATCGACAAAAATTGAGCCAGGATTTCTCCGTAGGCCCGGCTGCCTGTCCCATGCAGTTGCTGAGGTTGGAGACTGCCGCCATTGCCGAAAGCTGGAGATTTCGATATGTCGGTACGTTGATAATGCACAAACTGAGCATTGAGAGACTTCCATCTTGAACGATCGACCGTCAGAATGGGATAAATATCTCGTGGGGTCGGTGCTGTTTTTATCGCTGCTGATCGGCGGTGGTACTGCGAGCGGCCTCTATACGGATGCACTGATAGAGGTCACGGCGATTGTGTCGGCGGCCGCAGTCTTTTCGCAACCGTTTGGCAAGAGAATACCCGCTTCTCTTCTATGGCTCGTGATTTTCGCAGTGGCGTCGGTCGCCTTTCAGATCGTTCCGCTACCGCGGGCAATATTTGGTGGCTTGCGGCCGGAATTGTTGCGTGGGGATCCCTGGCTTGGAGGAACCCCCTATCGCTTTGTGAGTATCGGAGTCGGCCGGACGATCGAATGTCTGTTGTACTTGGTGGCGTCGGCCGCGTTTTTTTTGAGTGTATTACGGTTGCGCGCCGAGCAGGTCCAAGGCCTACTTCCATTCTTCTTCATGGGCGTGATCTGCAACGCCTTGGCAGCCGCAATTCAATATTCCCTTTCGAACGAGATTGCTATTGTCGGGTTATTGCCGTTTACGATCAACGCAGGATTGTTCGCAAATCAAAATCACTTTTCGGCGTTGCTGTTTATTTCTATACCCGTTGTCGTCTACTACGGTCTCTACCGTGGGCATCTCTTGTCTGGATCGCTGGGGCTCATCATGCTGCTTCTGCTGCTTTTGGCTGCTGGCTCCCGTGCCGGCGTTCTGCTCGGATTGACAGTCACTGTTTTGTCTGTGGTCTTTCTGTCAACCCGCTCCAAGATAAGCGGATTGAGCATCCTCGCAATTTTCATAGGGCTTTTGATCTATTCTATCGGGGCCTGGACGAAGATCGATGCAGATGTAATCGATCCAGCTTTCGGGCGAGGTGAATTTGCCCGCACCACAATCGAGGGCATCAAGGATAATTGGGCAACTGGCGTTGGATTCGGGAATTTCCAAAAAGCATACCAAATTTACGAAAGGGAAAGCATGATTTTTAGCCGCTTCGTAAACCATACCCACAATGACTATCTAGAAATAGCTTTCGAAGGCGGAACATCCGCTATTCTGTTAATGGTGTTTTACTTTATGTCGCTTGTTGCCACCCTCGCGAGGAGCCGGCGAGATCCTCTTCAGAAGGCGGCATTTCTTTCTGTGTCTTTTCTTCTCATTCATTCATTGGTCGATTATCCGCTGCGAACCGAGGCGCTGGCGATGACCTTTGCCTATATGAACGCGATCATCTTCCACAAAGGATTTGCGGAACGTTTGAGCCGGAAGAACGACGTGATCGAGATCGACCACAATGGCGACAAGCTGTTTGTTCCGATCGGAGCGTCGTCTTAAGTGTTAAAGGCGGGGAGGGGCATTCGTCGGATGCGATGAGTGTCACTGCCTAGGAGGCAGGCATCCATTGCTTTTCCTCACGTTTGCCCGCCAAGGGAGCGCTTGGCGGCCTGGCGGCGGGTCAGAGCTCCTGCATGCTGCCCCAAAATTGCCTGAGTGCGGCAGTGCGGCTAAGGCTTCAGCTTTCATACGGGACCCTGGGTGCCGATGGTCGCCGCAGGGGTGTTGTCATGGGGGTGCCCAAGGGTGAGTGCATTAGGAGGGGCGTCATGAACTTTCTGGTGACCGGAGGGGCCGGCTTCATCGGCTCGGCGGTATGCCGGCATTTGTGTGGCAATCCGGATCACCGTGTGACCAATCTCGATAAGCTTACCTATGCCGGGAATCTCGCCTCGCTGCGGGGGATCGAGACCGCCCACAGTTACAGGTTCGAGCGGGCCGACATCTGTGACGACCGGACGGTTCTGAACGTGATGCATCGTGATAGGGTTGACGTCGTCATTCATCTGGCTGCCGAAAGTCACGTGGATCGGTCAATCGACGGGCCTGGTGCGTTCATCGAGACGAACATCGTTGGAACCTACCGCTTGCTCAATTCGGCACTGGAATATTGGCGCAGGCTCTCCGGCGAAAGAAAAAGCCGGTTCCGTTTCCACCACATCTCGACCGATGAAGTGTTCGGTGATCTGCCCTTCGACGGCAGTGTGTTCACCGAACAGACATCCTATGCGCCGTCCTCACCCTATTCGGCTTCGAAAGCCGCGTCCGATCACCTGGTGCGCGCATGGCACAACACTTACGGCCTGCCGGTCGTGCTGTCGAACTGCTCGAACAATTACGGTCCTTGCCAGTTTCCCGAAAAGCTGATCCCGCTCGTCATTTTGAACGCTCTCGACGAGAAGCCGCTGCCTGTGTACGGCGCCGGCAGTAACGTGCGCGATTGGCTCTTCGTCGAAGACCACGCCCGCGCTTTGGCCATAATCGCTACCCGAGGTGTAGTCGGCGAGAGCTACAATGTCGGTGCCGGCTCGGAACGCAGCAACATGGAGGTGGTCGAGGCAATCTGCAGCCTTCTGGACGACAGACGGCCCCGTTCCGGGTCTCGGCGGTATCGCGATCTCATCGCATTTGTCGCGGATCGCCCCGGCCACGACCGCCGTTATGCGATTGACGCTTCCAAGATACGGCTCGATCTGGGCTGGGCGCCTCGCGAGACATTCGCCGGCGGCCTCGCCAAAACAGTCGACTGGTACCTCCAGAACGAATGGTGGTGGGGCCCGATCCGCCGCGACCACTATACAGGCGAGCGGCTTGGCGAGGCGCGCATGGGTGTTGTGTGAGGCTTGTGTCACCACGCGAGGCCAAGTAGTTAATAGCTCGGTCGAGCGTGTCTATTTGCCCCAGCTTCGAGAGATCACTGTAGTCGGCCGGCCTCAGCTCGATCCGGCGAGGCCGGAATCATCGCTCCCACGCTCGCGGCTACTCGATCTGCTCGTCCGCCGCGGCTGCACCGCCTCGATCAGGCCAAAGATGAACCGGACCTTGCCTCCGAGGTCACATGGCGCGCTGGCAGCCAAGGTTTCGATAAGGCAAGGGATACCCTCCGGCGAAGGCCGCCTTGCGAGAGGACGGCACGGTAGCGAGGCTGCGCTCTTAAGGTCGCCCTTACGAGCGAAGTTA
>NZ_JAMYQK010000076.1:0-9418 GCF_040320845.1 Mesorhizobium sp. M0601 | reverse complement strand
CACCTGCCATCACGACGGATCACCGCCGGCGCCTGACGAGGTTCGCGGAAAAGCGCCCAACAGCGGCCACATCGCCGCTTCAGGCCACCAAAACCTCATCGCGGTGCATCAAGGCGGCTAGCATCCTGCACATGCTGCGCATCCGCACAGCGATGAATGCGCTGCCGTCAGGTGGGTTATAGGTCCCCCAGCCGACAGACCCTCGCCCATCTCTACACTAGACGCATAGCCCAGTACTTATAGATAAGCATTCGTTTCACCGTTCGTGCCTGGTTACGGCCTGATTTCTGGATAAGATAGCCGCGTCTCACGGGCTGCATTTGCTAGGATACCTTCTGGCCATCGCCTCCATCGAACCGTACGACATGGTGCACAAGAAACGCTCCATCATCAAAGCAAGCTCGCCACGACTCTTCATCGAGGAAATTGCGTTTGCCCACTCGTCTAGCCGGCGCTTCGCCCTTTGAAATCGCCAACCTGGAGTCTGAAAGCAACGGTGAAAGGAAAACGCGTCTAAGTATGGTCATGCGAATCCTATCGCGACGGAGTCGGTGAAGAAGCGTTGGAAGCCCAGCAGGATGACTGCAGGGATGAGGCTTAGAATGGTCGATCCCGCAAAGATCTGGCCGTAGTCGGTGTTGTACTCGCCGACCATAAGGCCGAGGGTGATCGGGGCGAGGAAACTGTCCTGGCGCGTCGTGACCAGAAGTGGCCAGAGATAGGCCTGCCATTGCCCATTGAAGAGGATGATGCCGGCGCCGATGAGAGCCGGACGTGAAAGCGGTAGGAAACCTCGAGGAAAATCCTTAGCCAGCCGGCTCCATCGACTTGAGCCGCTTCAATCAGCGAACGCGGTATGGCGAGGAAGAACTGCCGCAGTAGGAAGATCACTATGCCGTTGCCAACGAATGGCATGATCAGTGCGATGTAGGTATTCTGCAGCCCGGCGCCTGCGACGATGGCGGACAACGGGACAGCCACGACTTCCTCGGGGACCAAGAAGCTGAAGACGATGATGGCGAAGACGACCTCGCGGCCGCGCCACTGCATGGCGCGGCCGGCGCGGCTGAAGCCGATCCGCATCCGCCGGAGCCGGTATTTGAACAATCGGATCGAGCAGGACCATCGGCGCTCGAGCGCCTTTCTGAAGAAGCGCTTGGCAGGTCGCGCTGCTCGCTGAACAAAACTCGACTATTCTCGATGGCGCGCTAGAGATACATCTACAGGCGGACCCTAATGTAGGTCTCGTCGACATGCCCCTTGCCGAACACGCAAACCAGGACCACGGACTGGTCGAACTGACGGCCTTTGAACATTGCAACCTTCCGGAAACGATCGAAGGCTCTTGCCGAAGCGCCGGTAATCAAAACGTTGCAACAGATCCCAATTTCCTGGGGCACAATTTTGAGCGAGGGGCTACTTCGTTCCAACCGTCGGGCGGGACGAGGAGATGATCCGCGCCTACACAGAAACCAGGAATTGGCCGACAAGCGTTGGGCCATATGCAACTGAGGCTCGGATCCCTCCTAACCTGCAATCATTTGTCTTAGAATCCTTTATAACCGTCTATGGGCGTCTTTTTCAAACCCCCGGCCATGTTGGGGATTATTGGCTGTTTCGATATTCGCAAACGGGTTCGCGCATGGTTGCGGGCCCGTGAAACGGATGGGATCGCCTGGTGATTGACGCCAGGCATAGTCGGTCAAAAGGTGGAAGTCCGCGAGCAGCCAGCGCTCGAAATGCTCCAGCCGCTGCGCACGGTCGCCGGGTAGGATATGACGGGCAGCGGATGCAAGCCTGAGCTTCTCCAGAAGCGCAGAAACGGCCGCTAAGTTTTCGGTCGGAAAGGTCGTCGGACGCTGAGCACGGAACTCCTGGGTGAACAACCGGAGTTCGTTCTCAGCGATGTTCAGGGGCCCAAGATGGCGCTCAAGTGCCATGCGGACCAAGTCCTCCTGGGCGAAGGAGCGCACCGAAGCGTAAGCGAGACCGATAGAGGCCACTCCGCCTCCCAAAAGCCCAAGGACGACCCGTCTCGAAACCGTGATCATGCCGGAATTCCCTCCTCATGCGATGCGGCTCGCCGCCCTGAGGGAGAGGGCGGCAGCAGTCAGGCTGGGATTGACGCACGAACAGGTCGGAAAGGTGCTGGTACCCACGACGACGAGATTCCTCAGTTTATGATGGATCATATCCCGGTCGACGACAGAATCCGTGGCATCCCTGCCCATTCGCAGCGTCCCTTGAACATGCGCTTCGGTATCCCGTTGCCCTCGGTCGAATATCTGCTGCACCGGCAGTGGCCGAAGCAACTCACCGAGCCGCTGCTTGGCATGCACCATGCCCTCCACCGCATAATCGGAAGGACCAGCGTAAACGACGCGGGCGTTATCGTTCTCGTCGAGGGTGATATGGTTCTCCGGCTTCAGGAGATCTTCAGTCACGACGATCAGCGGCAGGGTCTGCCGGAGCCGTCCCCGTTCGGGACGCATCCCGTACAACCAGCGGTTCTCGAAATAGACAAGTGCGGCGGCGTGGTCCGACCGGTGTGGTCCGTCGTACAGGCCGAAATTAAGCCCGGTTGTGATCGTCGAGCCGTCAAAATTGTCGATGCCGTCGAGATAGGCCTCGAAACTCCAACCAAAGGCTTCGTGCAATCCACGTCCTACGCACTCGCCGTCGAGATCCGATCGCAGCATTATCGCCGGACTCTGAATGGCGTTCGCCCCCAGGACGAATAGATCCGCCGTGATCTGGAACTCCTTGTCCTCATTCACGAATGTGGCCGACCGAACAGATCCGCCGGCGTACTCCAGCCGGCGCACCTCCGAATTGAGGCACACCGCAACATCGGGCTGTTCGAAGAGATGCATGAAGCCGTTATTCGCGGTGAATTTGGCGTCGACTGGACACAGCGAGCACCGGAAGGATGCGCAGCAGGCGGAGCGCTGTTCCGTCGCGACGCGTGCGCGCGCAGTCGGCATAACGAAATGCTGGCCGGGCTGCGCCGCTTTCATCATCCGGTCCGGCGCCGACATGCGATGAGGCGACTGAGGGAAAGGCCTGGAACGCGGCATGACCGCGACCATGTCGGGATCGCCGGAGATCGACATGATCGCCTCGGCCGTGCAATAAAAAGGCTCCAGATCGTCATAGCTGAGCGGCCAATCGAGACCGGTGCCGTAGAGGCTTTTCAGCCTGAAATCTTTTGGATGAAGGCGCGGCGTCTGCGCAAACCAGCAGTTCGTTCCGCCCCCTAGTCCGATGGTGTAGACCCACGGCTTGCTGGAGTTGCTGGAATAGGTGCTGTCGTCCTGGACGCTGCTGTTTGAGCCGTGCTTAAGTTGCCAATCATGCGTGTTGTGGCGCCCCCATTCGAGGACGAGAACGCGCGCTTTTCTTCTCCTGGAGAACTCGTGCAAGAAGAAGGCTGAACCAAAACCGGAGCCGATCACGACTAGATCGTAGTGCTCGCGGGCGATCTGTTGAGGACGGGTGTCAAATACCATGTATGGCCTCTTCGGTCGCTGCAGCTGACGCCGATGACGTTGCTATCGGGCTACCTGCAGGTCAGCGAGACAATTTCAATGTTGCTTCCCACTCTTTACGCGCCGCAAAATGAGTTTGCCACTACCACTTTGGGTAGTTAGGCAACACTTTTTGAACTTGGAATACCTCCCGGCGCGACCGCGGCATGATGGAACTGGGCTGGTCGATTGTTGGCTTTAGTTGCACCTAAATTAGGAGAGATCGACCATTTTAACGGCGCACTTATCGAATGGGATGTATTGCAACCTTTTGATTACCAGCGCTGTGGCAAAGAGCCTTCGATCATTTCGGAAGGTTACAATGTTCAAAGGCCGTCCAGTCCGTGATCTAGCTTTGCGTGCGCTGGTACCTGGCCTACGATCTGAGCCGGCGCGATCTTGAGGAGATGATGGCCGAGCGCGGCATTACGGTCGATCACACGACCACCCACCGCTGACGTTCGTTTCTAGCCCTTGTTGCTCGACGCTTTAACCGGCGCAAGTGTAGTGTGACCGCAAATGGCAGGTCGATGCCTGATGTTCTGCCCGATCCGGTGGCCGACCTGGTTATCACTTCGCCGCGCAAAGGTATTTCTGGCCCGCGCCGGACATCGCCTTATTGCTTACCTGAAGCGAACCGAACCTCGACCGCCGAATGATACAGCCGAAAGCCCGGAAGGGAGCGCGGATTGAAGCGCTGTTTCAGCTCTCGGGCGCAACTGGCTTGTCTGTTGATTGCACGATCACCCGAGTGCGATACCTGCAGTCTTCAGGTGCCGGCATATCGCCCCATTCGGAGATTCGAATCTGCGCCTCATCCGACTGCCATCATCGCAGGATCGGACACCTGTCCGAATTGCGCCTGCGACTGCCTGACGACATTTCGGTCGTTGGCTATGATGACAGCCTTGCCCTGTTTCTTATCTCTGCCGCTTACATCTCTAGGAGCCCGTCCAGATAGGTCATTGCTACGGGCACTTGTTGCACGATAGCCGGCTCAGGCGGGCTTTGCGAGGGTGAACAGCTTGAGGAGGTTATGGGCGGTGCAGATCATTGCCCATTCGGCACGCACTTTTTCAACGCCCCGCAATAGGAATTGGCGGAAGCCACGTGCCTGTTTGATCTGTCCGAACACTGGTTCCACCACTTGCTTTCTCAATCGATAGGGCGTTTCGAAGCCGCCGTCGTCGATCTTCTTTCGCATTCGTTGGGTCAGCGGCCCGCCGACTTTTCCGTTCGCGGCGGTCGGGTGCTTGGCGCGTCCGGGCGCGACGTAGCCGTCGATGCCGTGCGCTTCGAGCGCTTCGAGATTGGCTTCGCTGCAGTAGCCGGAGTCCGCTGAGGCCTGCGCTGGCTTGGCCCCGGGATTATTCTCGATGGCCTCGATCAGGGGCACCAACTGGCCCTGGTCACTGCCGCACTGCGTCAGGTCGTGCGCGACAATGATCTGGCCATGGGCATCCACGGCAGCCTGGGCATTATAGGCCTGCACGAAGCGATCCTTTGACTTCATGATGCGGCTTTCCGGATCAGTGAAGTTGCGTTGCGCCTTGGGATCGGGCTCCTCTGATGGCGCCGCCGCCGGTTTGCCAGGCTTCTTGCGGCCTGCGGCCTGGCGCTGCTCTTCTTTTTCGGCCTCGATCCGGCGCTCTTCTTGCGCCGCCAGCTTGGCCTCGGCTTCCAGCGACGCCATCGCCTGCTGGATCTTGGCCAGCCGCTTCTGCTTGTCGCCGGCCCAATCCGGCATCTCGTCGCCGCGCTTGTCCTTGCCGAAAGTCACGTCCTCCTCGCCATCCGCGGCCTCGGCCGCCGCCAGCATGCGAGCGACTTCGGCTTTCAATTCCAGCTCGCGCTTCTTCATGCGCTCATAGCTCATCGCCTTGTGTTTCGACGCGTTCGCCTTGATCTACTTGCCATCCAGCGCGACATGGCCGAGTTTGACCAATCCTGCCGTCTCACACAGCTTCAGAACCTGCACGAACAGCGCCTCGAGCGCCTTCAAATGCCGCTTGCGGAAGTCGCTGATCGTCCGGAAATCCGGCGGATCGAGCGCCACGATCATCACAAAATCATTCCGTTCGCGGCAGGCCCTGGCGATCCGCCGCGACGAATACAGCCCGCTCGCATAACCGTGCAGCAGAAGCGCCACCATCATCCGCGGGTCGAACGGCGGCTGCCCAAGCCCGCTCACATAGCTACCCGTGATCTCCTTGAGATCAAGGCTCTCACGCACCAGTTCAACGATGAACCGCGAGACATGGCCTGGCGGTACGAAGTCATGCACGCTCGCTGGAAGAAGCAGCGTCTGATCGATATTCCAGGGCCGAAAATACTTGCTCATAGCCCAAGATTGAATCAGACTCGTTAATAGTTGACCAGTGACTATCTGGACAGGCTCCTAGCGCAGGTGGCTGAACTTGTTTCAGAAATTCGGGATACCGGGCGTGCGTCACGTTGCAACCTCACTACAGGAGAGCTGCTCTATCGCAATGGCCAGGGAATAAGCAATGCGCGCACAAAGGTGCGTGCGCATTGCTCGAAGCGTTGTTCACCGCAAGAAGGCGCGGACCTGTTCTTCGATCGTTCTTTCGGTCGGCAGCCGCTCCATGCTGCTGGCGCCATAAAAGCCGTGGCATTCCGGGCATCGATCCAAGATATAGCGGGCGTCCTCAGGCATCGAGTGGGACCGCCATGGCAGAGAACGATCACATCCGGCCGCCGCGCCGCATGCGCGATTTCGCCGACGTCCTGCACGGAATCGTCCAGCGTCCGCCCGCTTAGGGCACCGATCTTGCCGCCTGTGGTCAGCCCGATGTGCGCCACGACAATGTCAGCGCCGGCATCGACCATCGCCTCGGCGTCGGCGGGCGAAAAGACGTATGGGGTGGTCACAAAGTCCTTAGCGGCGGCCTGGCGGATCATCTCGACCTCGAGCGCATAGCTCATCCCGGTCTCTTCGAGATTTGCCCTGAACTGTCCATCGATCACACCAACGGTGGGGAAATTCTGCACGCCGGCAAAGCCGAGTGCTTTAACGTGATCGAAAAAATGGTCAAAGATGCAGAAGGGATCGGTGCCGTTCACGCCCGCCAGGACAGGCACATCGCTCACTACCGGAAGGATTTCGCGGGCCATGTCCACGACGATCTCGTTAGCATTTCCATAGGCCATCAGCCCCGCCAGCGAGCCGCGTCCGCCATACGGCAGCGGTCCGAATTGTAAATCACGATCAGGTCGATGCCGCCCGCCGCCGCGCTTTTGGCCGACAGGCCGGTGCCCGCCCCGCCGCCGACGAACGGCACGCCGGCGCGAATCTTCGCGCGCAAACCCTCGAGAATGGCACTTCTTTGAATGGCCCCGCTCCCCCATCAGCCTTCCTCGCCTTCCTCGAGCATGATCGTCTGCCGCTCGCCGGAAGAATAAGCGACGATCATCCGCGCCGTCACAGAGCCGGTATTGCGTCGTGGGGAGAGTTGCGCGGTATGAATATCGCATCGCCCGCGGCCATTGCGACCGATTCCTGGCCGACCGAGTGGGTGAGCGTCCCCTCGATCAGCACCTCGTCGCAATTGGGGTGGATGTGCCGCACTTTTTGTGGCCAGGTTCAACGACGACACAACGAAGGTCAGATCGCTGCCGGCGGGCCATCTTGTCGTTGATCAGCCACTGTATCGACCCCCAGTTGAAGGTTGCGGCCAATTCCGGATCGACCCGGCTGATGAAAGGAGATTCTTCGAATTGGCCGACATCGCGAAGAAGGCCTGCGAGGGCAAGAGGAATGGCAAACCCGTCTCCCCGATCGCGCTGGAGGCGGTCAGGCGCCTCGACGCACTGTTCGAGATCGAGCGCGCGCGCTTGTGAGCCTTCGCTACCGGAAAATCGGTGCTGTTCACCGGCGCCGGCAAGGCATTGGTCGTGCCGCCAGGCTGATGCTCGCCTGCACTGGCGTTATCCTGCGGTGCGTTCGCGCCTCCGACCGGACTGACGACGTTCAGCTCGATCGGCGATTCCGCACCCGACACCTGAGGTCGTCGCCTTATGCAACGCGTCGAACGCCGCGCCGCCGAACGCGACGGCTGTACTGTCCGCACCCTTGCGGAGAGCGATTACCGTGCTCGGAGTCGCCGAGACGCGCCTCGGGGCCTGCGCTTCCGCTGGGTCGGCGAAGCGGTCTTCCAAGCGCCGATCTGGACCGGCGTTCCCGCCTTGATCAAACCCGGACGCGGCTCCAGATCACCGAGCGGATTTTCCGGGACGAGGACCTCCAACTCATCGGCACCTGGGTCAGTCGGCAGGTTGGCAGACTGCCCTGCGCCTTCGGCTTTCCCATAGAGCCTTGGATGGATGGGTAAGCGCCAATCCGATGCCATGTTTCGCGGCGTGATGAAGACGGCGACACTCTCGTGATGAATCTGCGCGGGAGGTTTGATTGCAGTCTTCACCCAAGTCCAGACTAGAACATTTGCGACTATCGAGGCGGTGCGAACCGGCTCGAGGAGATGCCTTTGATGCGCCGGCGCTGGTCGACGGAAGCGAAAGCGCGGATACTGGACGAGGGCTGGCGGCTCTGCTCCCGACCCGCGCGTCAAGACAACAATCTCGCCGGAGCGGATCGCCTTGCGCCTCCAGGCGAACACCTGCTGCGGGCTCACGTGATGCGCCGCGCCACCGCCGACACGTTCGCACCCGGCGCGGTGCGATGCTGACGGGTAGGCGGAGCTCGATCCCTGGTTGATAGGCGCAGGTGTCACCTACCGCTTCTAACACGGCGTTAGTCGAGGCCGCATTGACCAGGGGTACCCTTCTTGGTCCGCTGGAGGAGGGCGGCCGCCTGGCGACACGCCGACAAGATGTCTTGTTCAGCCATGCTGCGACAGCTGCTGTTCTTTTGCTGCGGGAGCGGTGGCTGGCGCCCCGGATGCTCGGCAGGCCAAGGCCTGCCTTTGCCCTGCCCCATGGCTTGACCCATGGCACGGTGCCGCGCTCCAGGTCGGCAATGGTGCGGTCGGTGATCTCCTGATAAAGGCTGGCGCCGGGGCGCCCGCCCTTGCCTGCGCCAGCCTCTGTGCTGGCACAACGCTTGCTGTTTGCACGCATGTCTTATCCTCCGCTCACCAATCGCCGCGCCTTTCCCCGGAAGCGGGGTGGGCGGCGAGTCGCGACCGGAAAGGCCCGCCGTGGTAGGCGGACCGCATCCGAAGGACCGGAACGAAGAGGAGGACCCTGAGCGCGAGCGAAGGGTTGCGGGCTGCCGCGGCGGGCCTAGAAGGGAGTGCCGCCCACCCCGCGCCACCGGGAAAGGCCAACAGACAAACCGCGCCGCCCGCAAGGGCGGCGGCCGTCACAGCCCGAAGGGCTGCCCACGCCAAGGGGCGAAGCCGAATGGCCGAGACCGCCTGAGCTTGCCGAAGAAGAGCGGGCTGGGTTCACGAGCACCTGGTGCGCGCCAAGGCGCGCGGGCGCTCCTCTCAGCAGCATGAACTGCCAGGAAACCTTCTGATCGAGTCTCCATCAACCGCGGTTTCGTCCCTGCTTCCAGATCTATTCAGAATGAGGGTTGAGTAATTCGGCCGGCTCGATTCCGAGCACTCTGGCGAGTTTTGCCACCGTATCAATCCTGGCGGCATAGATCGAGCGCTCAAGTGCGCTGACATATGTTCGGTCAACGCCAGCCTCATGCGCCAGCGCTTCCTGGGACAATTTCTTTTTTTGGCGAAAACAGAAGGCCCCACCGCGAGAGATCAACAGTGTTCGGAGCCAGGCTGATAATGTCCACGGACCGGGCGTTCGTGCGTTCGGCACCGCACAGCGCGTTCGCCAGATCCTTCTGGAAGTCCGGATTGCGCCTGAGGAATTCCCAGGCCCAGCCTCGGCTGGTCAGCCGCTCGACA
>NZ_JAMYQK010000075.1:0-9488 GCF_040320845.1 Mesorhizobium sp. M0601 | reverse complement strand
AACCGCTAATCCTGCAATCCAAAAGCCGCTATCCGCCTCAATCAACATGCCAGATCAACGGCTTGCGGATAGTTCACGGTCGACGAGATCCTTGATGAAGGACTTGTCGATCTTCAGCCGCGCCACAGGAAAGGTCTTGAGTGCGCTGAGGCTGGAATAGCCGGTGCCGAAATCATCGATCGAGATCTGGACACCCAGGCTTTGCAGGGCGTTCATGGTGGCGACCGCCAGCTCGATATCCTGCATGATAAGGCTCTCGGTCACCTCCAGCTCGAGATACCTGGCCTCCAGGCCGCTGTCCTTCAGCGCGCTGACAATGCGATCGATCAGGTTGCGCTCCCTGAATTGCCGCGCCGACACATTCACGCAAACGGTCAAGGGCGGCAGTCCTGCGTCTTGCCAGGCTTTGTTCTGCCGGCACGCCTCATGCAGAACCCAGTCACCGATCGGTACGATCAGACCTGTCTCCTCGGCGGTCGGGATGAACATCGTCGGCATTACCGTGCCAAGCGTTGGGTGGTTCCAGCGTATCAGCGCCTCGACCGCAAAAACCCGACCTGACCGAAGGTCCACCTGCGGTTGGTAGAGCAGCGTGAATTCCGAACGCGCCAAGGCGTTTCGCAACTCTTCCTGAAGCAGGAATTTTTCATGCGCCCTGGTGTTGAACTCCGGAGCGTAAAACTGGAAATTATCGCGGCCGAATTCCTTGGCGCGATACATGGCCGCGTCGGCATTTGCCAGCAGCGTATCGGGATCCGTCCCATCCTTGGGATAGTTGGCAATGCCGATGCTGGCCGTCGCCCGCACAAGATGCGCTCCGAGCTGAACCGGCTCGGCGAGTGCAGCCCTGAGCTTTTGCAAGGTCTCGGAAACGAGATCGACGTTCGCCGGCTGGTCGAAAAGCACGACGACGAATTCGTCGCCGCCAAGTCGCACGACGGTATCGGTCGCCCGGACGCAGTCGACCATGCGACTTGCGACGATCTTCAGGAGCTCGTCGCCGGCATTGTGGCCGAGCGTGTCGTTGACGAATTTGAAATTGTCCAGATCGATGAACACCACTGTCACCCAGCGATCGTATCGCTGGGCGTACAAGACCGCCTGTGAAAGCCGGTCCTCCAACAACGCGCGATTGGGAAGCCCGGTCAGCACGTCATGATTGGCCATGAAGTGGATCCGGTCTTCGGCCTGTTTGCGTTCGATGGCGATCCCGGCGATGCGCGTGGTGAAATCGATGAGGCGAGTCTCGGCCTCGGTCGGTTCGCGCACCGTCATAGAATACATCGCAAAAACGCCGAGCACAGCGCCCTGATGCGACAGGATCGGCGTCGACCAGCATGAACGCAAACCGTGTGGCCGCGCGAGTTCGCGATAGTCCTGCCAAAGTGGATCCTGCATGATGTCAGCGACAATCACCGGCTCGCGCCGATAGACTGCGGTACCGCAAGACCCTGCCCTTGGGCCTACCGCGGCGCCGTCGACGGCGTCGGTGTAGTCTCTCGCCAGGCTCGGCGCGGCGGCGTGGCGCAAGTGGCTGCCATCCTTGTCGAGCAGCAAGACCGAACCGAATATCCCCGCCAGTTGGGACTCGACCAGACGCATGAGCCGCTCGAGCACGTCTTCGAGGGGAGCGCTCTTTGCGATCATCTCGAGGATATGCGCCTGCCCGTCGCGAAGGATTTCGGCCTGCTTGCGCGCAGTGATGTCGCGGGCAATGCCGACGAGGCCGAAAATGTTGTTCTGAACGTTGCGCAACGGCAGTTTCGTAGACAGGAACCATTTGCCGGTGCCTGACGCATCGACGACGAACTCCTCCTCGTCGATCATCGGTTGTCCGTCGCGCATCAGTTGCTGCTCGATGAGGCGAAATTTCTGCGCAAGATCCGGCGCGTGAAGGTCGAAGTCGCTCAGACCGATCATGTCGCTCGTGCTGTCTCGACCGCTGTCGGACGCAATGGCTCGGTTGGCGACGACGAAGCGGCTTTCGGTGTCCTTCACCCACATGTAGTCAGGCACAAGGTCGATCAGCGTCTGCAAGGAGATACGCTCGTCGACGACCAAGCGGTTGGCGCTGAGCTCGCTGATGTCCTCATGCGTGGCCACCCAGCCGCCGTCAGGCATCGGCTGATGGCAGACCTGAATTGTCCGGCCATCGGCGAGCTCGGCTGTCCAGTTCCCCGAAGCCGTGCCCGAATTGACTGCCCGGGCCAACGCCAGATAAGCGTCCGCATTCATTGCCGAGGTTCCGACAGCGACGCGTCGCTCGACGATTTCGCGCAGCGCCGCACCCGGCTGCAATTGCTCCGGTGCAAGGCGATAGATTTCCGCATAGCGTCGATTGCACAGGATCAGCCGTTCATCGGCATCAAAGAAACAGATGCCTTGCGAGATGTTCTCGATCGCGGTCTGGAACCGCAGTGCCTGGTCCTCGAGTGCTGCAATCGTCGCGCGCAGCTCGCGTTCGAGGGCTTCGTACGAGGCAGTCGCCAGTTTAGCCAGCGTCGTTAGATTGGCGGATTCGGGTGCTTCGGCGGTTTGCCTGGATGACTTCGTGGCCAAACACAATTCCTCCCGCTGATGCTTGAGGCAAGCAAAGGAGGCTCGCCTTCAACCCAAAAGCGACTGCATATTGGTCCGGATATACTAATGGCAGGTGAACCTGGCTCAACGCCGACGCTACCGGCACAGGCAACGGAAGCCGTGAGCCGGTCGCGGTGCCGGAGCCGTGAGACTTAGTCCATATGCGCGGCAGGCGCCCCACCGGCGGGCGGCGCAGCCTTTGGCTTGCGCAGCAGGAAAACAAAGGGGACAGCAAGCAGTGTCATCATCATCAGCAGCTTGAAGTCATTGACGTAGGAGATCATCATCGCCTGGATATTGACCATGCGATCCATCAGCGACAGCGCCGTCGGATCGCCGCCCGCCGCTGCCGGCGATGCCGCCCAGAGGTTGGGATTGAACGGATTGATGTAGGCCGAGAGCTCGGCATGGTTGATCTGCGTGTTGCGTACCAGCAGAACCGTCACCACCGATACGCCGATCGACGAGCCAAGATTGCGCACCAGGCTGAACAGCGCCGTTGCATCGGTGCGGAAACGTGCGTCGAGCGTGGCGAAAGCCACGGTGGACAGCGGCACGAACACCATTCCCATTCCAAGGCCCTGGATGACGCCGGAGCTGAGGATAAGCCAGTTGTCCATCTGCGGCGAAAAGCTCGACATCGTGTAGAGCGATTGCGCGGTCAGCAGGAAGCCGATGACGACGAGGATCCTGGCATCGATCCTGTGCATGATCCGCCCGACGAACAGCATCGCGATCATCGTGCCGACACCGCGCGGCCCCAGGACGATGCCGATGGTGAGGGTCGGATAGCCGAAGATGGTCGACAGCATTGGCGGCAGCAGCGACATGCTCGCCAGGATGAGCACGCCCATGACAAAGATGAACGCCAGCCCGGTGACGAAATTGCGATCGAGGAAGATCTTGGGGTCGATAAAGGGGTGCTCCGCCGTCAACGTATGTATGGTGAATACCCAGAAGCCGGTGATGGAAAGACCAAGCTCGATCCATATCTCGATCGAGGAAAACCAGTCGACCTCGCCGCCGCGATCGAGCATCAGCTGCAGCGCGCCGACACCGAGCGAGAGCATGGTGAAGCCGAAGAAATCGAAGCTGCGCACCCGCCGGGCGACGCTGGGAAGATATGCCGCCATGCCAAGGAAGGCGATGATGCCGACCGGCAGGTTGATGAAGAACACCCAGCGCCAATTGAAATTCTCGGTCAGCCAGCCACCCAGCGTCGGGCCAAGGATCGGTCCCAGCATGATGCCGGCGCCCCAGATGGCCATGGCCTGGCCGTGGCGTTCCCTGGGGTTGATGTCGAGCAGGAAGGTCTGCGACAGCGGCACGATGGCCGCACCGAACACGCCTTGCATGAGCCGGAACAAAACGATGGTCTCAAGGCTCCAGGCGATGCCGCACAGCATTGAAAAGACGGTGAAACCGACCACGGCCGTCAGGAACAGCTCCTTGCGACCGAAGCGGTCGGCCAGCCAACCGGTCACCGGCGTCATGATCGCCGCGGCAACGATGTAGGAGGTCAACACCCAGTTGATGTTGTCGGGGGAGGCGCCGAGATCGCCGGTCATGGTCGGCAGCGCAACGTTGGCGATCGTCGTGTCGAGCGCTTGCATGATCGTCGCAAGCATGAGCGCAACTGTGATCAGGCCGCGGTGCGGTACTTCGCGAAAGGGTTCTGGGCTGCTCATGACGTAAAACTTCCAGCAGGTAACAAAAACGTGTACATTAGGTTTCCGGACGGCGAGGCCCCGCTGTAGAGAGACCCTCATCGCGGTGGGACGCGAGCATCGATGTGGGGGTTACATCGACTGAGCGTCTCGACAAAGCGGGCGCCTGCCGCCCGGAAACCTGAGGACCGAAGATCCTGCGCGACGTTGTCTGCTCAGGCAGGCTACAGCGCAGCCCGTCTACGCATTCAACTTTTCCTGCGCCTCCCTCGGACCAATCCTGCATCCATCTCGCTGTTTGCTATGCGGCCGCTACCAGGCCTCTTTACCTGGCCTCGCCTGCCGTGGCGCGGCGGAAAATGCTCGGCAGCCCGCGGGAAACGCCGGTGTCCACCGTGACGGTCGCGCTCATGCCGGTGCGCAGCGCCGCCTTGGCGTCGGCATCGGTCAATTCCAGGCGGACCGGAATGCGCTGCGTGACCTTGACCCAGTTGCCGGTAGCGTTCTGCGCGGGCAGCAGCGAGAACTCGGCGCCGGTGCCGGCGCCGATCGCCTTGACGGTGGCTTCGAACGTCTTGCCCGGATAAGTATCGACCATGATTTCGGCCTTCTGGCCGGGTTTCATGTTGGTGAGCTGGGTTTCCTTGAAATTGGCGTCGACCCAGGTGTCGCCGGTCTCGACCAGCGAAAACAGCGGCGTGCCCGAACCGACATACTGGCCGACCTTGAACGAAGCGGCCTGGCTGATGATGCCGTCGGCGGGTGCCTTGACCGTGGTCTGGACCAGATCGTAGGCCGCCTTGTCGCGTGCGGCGAGCGCCGCCATTACCGTTGGATGCTTGTCGGTCTCGATGTCGGGATTGCCGCCAAGTGCCGCCTTGGCGCTGACGATCCCTTGCTGGGCCACGGCCAGCTGCTGCTTCGCCTTGTCGAGGTCGTTCTTGGCTTCGTCCAGAGACGACTTGGCGTTGATGCCCTTCTGGGCAAGGTCGGCGGCGCGGTCATATTGCGACTGCGCGTACTGGACCTGGCTTTCGTCGGACTTCTCCTGCGCCAGCGCCTGGCTGTAGGCCGCACGCAACTGCTCGACATTGAGCCGTGCGCCGGCCACCGCCGCGTCGGCCTGGGCCAATGCGATCCGGTAGGGCTCGGGATCGATAGCGAACAACACGTCGCCCTGCTTGACGGACTGGTTGTCGAAAATGTCGACCTGAACGATGCGGCCCGCCGTATCGGCGGCTATCGACACCTTGGCCTGCTGCAGATTGGCGTTCTCGGTCTCCTGATAGCGGCCGCCGGTCACCCAGACATAGCTGCCGCCGGCGATCAACGCAGCGGGCAGCACAAACATCAAAAGGAAGCGGCCGGCACGGCGCTTCTGCTTCGGCGCCACCGGCGCCGGAGCTATCTGCGGAGCGACCGTTACCGGAGCTGCCGCCGGCTTCGCGGGAGCTTCCATCTCCAGCTTGGCCGCATTCTCATCTAGTTTGGCTACCGCGTTCATGCTGCTGTGCCTTCCGTATTCTTCACTTTTTCCGAGGGCGGCGCCTCACCATCTGCAAGATTCTGCACCATTGTCTCCAGCGCCCTGACCAGGACGCGGCGATCTTCCGGCGAAACGCCAACGAGCGATTCCTCATAGACCTCGCCGGCAAGGCTCTTGACGTGGGTGTAGGCCGCGTTTGCCTTGGCGGTCGGGAAAATCATGCGCACTCGCCTGTCGGTTGCGTCGGGACGGCGCTCGATCCAGCCGCCCTCCTCCATGCGATCGACAAGACGCGAGACGCTGATCGGCTCGATTTCGAGAAGCTCGGCAAGCCGCGCCTGCGCGACACCCGCCTCCTTGGCGACACGTACCAGAAGCCGCCATTGCGCTGAAGAAAGGCCGAAACCACTGGCGCGCGCCTCGAAGCGCTTGCGCATCAGGCGCTGCACGTCGTGGATCAAAAAGCCTAATCTGTCGATGCCGTCGGAAACCATGAGCGACATATATAATAAGCGTGCTCATAATTCAAGGAGCCGGATTGTGCCAGAAGCCGGCGAGTGTGCATGGCAGTTGGTGCAGGGCGATCGTAGTTAGCAATTTATTACGCCGGGCGCTTGTAACGCGAAGCCATGCGGTTCTCGAGCGGCGCCCCGGATGAGCTGAGCCTGGATGCAGCGCTTGTGACGGCGCCCTCGGGCGAACGCTTCTTCAGCATATCGGCGTGCTACATCGGCCCACTCGACGAAGGCCAGCAAATCATTCAACCTCTGAGAGAGTATGGCACGCCAGTTGAGCGCCGGATTGCTCCTGTCCCCTATCTTCAAATCCAATCGGCCGGGGACAGCCTCTTTCCGCGCGGGCGGCGCTACTACTGGAAGGCGCAGTTCATGCGCGAAATCACAGATCAGGCGATCGATACCATGCTTGCGGCTTACATGACTGCACCCAGCGAATCGCTTCTGGTCCTGCAGCAGGTTGGCGGCGCCATCTCGCGAGTACCGATGGACGGAACGCCCTACGCCAATCGGGATGCGCTTTACGATCTGGGACTACCCGTCTGACGACGAAACGCACATCCGATGGGCGCGCGACCTGTGGGATGCAATGAGACCGTTCTCGACCGGCGGCGTCTATGCGAATAATCTCGGCGAAGAAGGCACTGATCGGGTTCTGGCGGCTTACGGCGAGAATTATCCGAGGTTGGCCGCACTAAAGAACAAGTATGATCCCACCAATTTCTTTCGCTTGAACCAAAACATTAAGCCTGCGACCTGAGCGACCGCCCCAGGCCGATGCTCGAAATTCTGCGGCGCTGCTACAGCTCCAAATTCCAGTTCTGGCCGACCAGATCCTTGCCGAAGGAATGGTGGCGCTCCTCGTTGGTCAATTTAAAGCCCGCAGCCTCATAGATGTGGCGGGCGGCGGCGAGCACGTCGTTGGTCCACAGCGTCAGTGTCGTGTAACCCGTGGCGCGGCAAAAGCCGATACATTCCTCGACCAGCCGCTTGCCGATGCCGAGGCCGCGCGCCGACGGCTCGACATAGAGCAGGCGCAACTTCGCCACCGCGTCAGACTGGCGCACGACGAAGACCGAGCCGACGACCTCGCCTTGCCGCTCGGCGATCCAGCTGCGTTCCCATTTCGGATCGAAGGATTTGACGAATGCGCCGAGGATTTCGGCGACCAGCGCCTCATAGGTTTCGTCCCAGCCATATTCCTGCGCGTAGAGCAGACCCTGGCGATGAATGATCCAGCCGATGTCGCCGACTTGCAGAGGCCGCAGCATATAGGGAATTTTGGGCTCGGCGCTTCCGCCCAGCAAACGCTGCACCGTCTGCATGGCCTTGACCAGCCTGTCCTGTTCGGCAACCGAAAGCCGTTCGAGCAAAGCCGCGACCTGGTCGTGCGAACCTTGGTTCAGCGGCGCGAAGGCCTGCCGCCCGGCCTTGGTCAGCGCGATCGACGAGCGCCGCGCATCCGCCTCGATCGTGGCGCGCTCGACCAGATCACGCTCCTCGAACTTCTTCAGCAGCCGGCTGAGATAACCGGCATCGAGGCCGAGATCGCGCGCAAGGTCGGTGGCGGTCAGGCCATCGCGATGCGCCAGCTCATAGAGCACTCGCGCCTCGGTCAGCGAGAAGGTGCTTTTCAGCAGCCCTTCGTCGAGCAGCCCGATCTGGCGGGTGTAGAAGCGGTTGAAGGCCCGCACCGCGTCGATCCGCTCCTTGCCTGGGTGATGATGAATGGTCATGGCATCCTCCTCCCGGCAAGATCAGCGATTTAGTTGACTTAGTCAAGTATCCGTTTGAAGCAATTGTCCTGATGATGCTCACCGTGCGCCTTGACTCGCGCGAGTTGCCAGCCTATTTCAGCGCCACGTTAGCACTCCCCCAAGATGAGTGCTAACCACATGTCCGGCGCCGCCGGACGGAGGAACTGTTCTCACCATTCTCATCGAGGAATAAAAAATGGCAAAGTCGAAGTTCCGCCCGCTTCATGACCGCGTGGTCGTTCGTCGGGTCGAATCCGAATCCAAGACCGCGGGCGGGATCATCATCCCCGATACGGCTAAGGAAAAGCCGCAGGAAGGCGAGATCATCGCCGTCGGTTCCGGCGCCCGCGACGAAGCCGGCAAGCTCGTCCCGCTGGACGTCAAGGCCGGCGACCGCATCCTGTTCGGCAAGTGGTCGGGCACCGAAGTCAAGCTCAATGGCGAAGACCTTCTGATCATGAAGGAATCCGACATCATGGGCATCATCGGCTGAATATCGGCCTCACCCTCATTTAAATCTTCGGGCTCAATCCAAGCCCCTGCCAGGAGCTAAAAATGGCTGCCAAAGACGTAAAATTCTCCCGCGACGCTCGCGAGCGCATGCTGCGCGGCGTCAACATCCTCGCCGACGCGGTGAAGGTCACGCTCGGCCCCAAGGGCCGCAACGTCGTCATCGACAAGTCGTTCGGCGCACCGCGCATCACCAAGGACGGCGTCACCGTCGCCAAGGAAATCGAGCTTGAGGACAAGTTCGAAAACATGGGCGCGCAGATGGTCCGCGAAGTTGCTTCGAAGACCAACGACATCGCCGGCGACGGCACCACCACCGCGACCGTTCTGGCACAGTCGATCGTCCAGGAAGGCCACAAGTCGGTTGCCGCCGGCATGAACCCGATGGACCTCAAGCGCGGCATCGACCTCGCCGTCGCCGACGTCGTCGCGACGCTGATCAAGAACGCCAAGAAGATCAAGACCTCGGAAGAGGTTGCCCAGGTCGGCACCATCGCCGGCAATGGCGACGTGTCGGTCGGCTCGATGATCGCGGAAGCGATGCAGAAGGTCGGCAATGAGGGCGTCATCACCGTCGAGGAAGCAAAGACCGCCGAGACCGAGCTTGAAGTCGTTGAAGGCATGCAGTTCGACCGCGGCTATCTCTCGCCCTACTTCGTCACCAACGCCGAGAAGATGGTTGCGGATCTGGAAGACGCCTACATTCTTCTCCACGAGAAGAAGCTCTCCAATCTGCAGGCCATGCTGCCGATCCTCGAGGCCGTCGTGCAGACCTCGAAGCCGCTGGTCATCATCTCGGAAGATGTCGAAGGCGAGGCCCTGGCCACGCTGGTGGTCAACAAGCTGCGCGGTGGCCTGAAAATCGCCGCCGTCAAGGCGCCGGGCTTTGGTGATCGCCGCAAGGCCATGCTGGAAGACATCGCCATCCTCACCGGTGGCCAGGTCATTTCCGAAGACCTCGGCATCAAGCTCG
>NZ_JAMYQK010000074.1:0-10705 GCF_040320845.1 Mesorhizobium sp. M0601 | reverse complement strand
GAGGGGGTTGAAAGAGGTGGGACAAAAATGGCCAAAAAATCCAATTAAATCAACGGCCACAAAAGCCAATGGTGGGCCCGGAGGGTGTTCAGAAAGCGATAAAAATCAATTTCTTAGAGATCAGTGGGACTTCAGAGTATTCAAATCTTTTCCAATGTTTTTCGATGTTGTTGTCCCACTCAGAAGTGCCTCAGTCCATCAAGCCGACGCACTGAACGCCTCACTCGGAAGGGAGGTTTGCGCAAGGCGAAAGGAAGATCGCGTCGGTGTGCAGCCTTCCTGAGGAAGGTCGCGGTAGCGCCAACTGCTGACGCTCAGCGCGAAGACATCAATGTCCTGTTATGCGGCCGTCAGAGGACCGGCCGCTTCTCGCGCCAAGAAGCGATAGCAGACATGCAACTAGGTGGTACAAAATCTCTAGCGTGACCCTTTAGAGACATTTGCGTGCGGCATTTGCGTCTCGAAAGCGGATCTTTAGTGCTACCAGCACCAACGACCGTCTGCGGTCGTTCAGAACACGGGTTACCGTCTCTAAACCGTATATTGGACCGGGCAGCCGCCGGAAATTGATCGAATCGAGGTGATCGCATGTCAGGAGGCGTTCAAAAACGACCTACGACCGCGATCTTCATCGCGGCCGTTTTCATGGTGTCATTCCCGGCTATGCTGACAAGTTCTTTATGATCGGCAGCTTGCGGATCGTCTTGCCCGTCGCCGCCCGTAGCGCGTTGGCGACGGCCGGGCCGATCGGCGGCACACCCGGCTCGCCAACGCCCGTGGGCGGCTCGTCGGACGGCACAATGTGCACCTCGACGCGCGGCATCTGCTCGATCCTGAGCGGCATATAGGTGTCGTAGTTCTCTTGGTCTACGACACCGCCCGTCAGGGTCAGCTCCTCCTGGAGGATCGCGCCTAGCCCGAAGCCGATACCGCCCTCCATCTGAGCGCGAATCTGGTCAGGATTTATCGCGGTGCCGCAATCTACCGCGCAGACGACGCGGTCGACTTTGAAATCATTTCCATCGTTGAAGGTGATCTCCACCACCTCGGCGACATAAGTCGAGAGGCTTTCATGCAGGGCCACGCCGCGGAAACGGCCTTCCGGCAGAGGCTTGTCCCAGCCTGCCTTCTCAGCAGCCAATTTCAGCACGCCGGCATGCCGTGGATGGTGACCGAGCATCGACAAGCGGAAGTCGACCGGATCACGGTTCGCAGCGGCGGCGAGCTCATCGATCAGGGTTTCCATTGCGTAAGCGGTGTGGGTGGAGCCTACCGAACGCCACCACAGCACTGGGATGTTCACGTCCGTGGTGGTCAGCTCGACCTTCAGGTTCGGGATCGCATAGGGCAGGTTGGTGGCGCCCTCTACGGAGGTCGGATCGATGCCGTTCTCGATCATCGCCGCAAAGGGCGAACCGCCCGCGATCGATTGGCCCACGATGTGGTCATGGAGAGCGACGACATTGCCTTCCTTGTCGAGCCCCGCCTCGACTGCGTGCACATAGGCCGGCCGGTACCGCCCACCCCGCATGTCGTTCTCGCGGGTCCACTGCACCTTCACTGGCTTGCCGGGTCCCAGTGCACGCGCTGTGGAAACAGCTTCGATAATGAGATCTGCGTCCGAGACCGCTCGGCGGCCGAAGCTGCCGCCGGTCTTCATCACGTGCAGCCTCACCTTGTCCGGCGTGGTGCCGCCTACTTGAGCGGCAGCCGCCTGATAAAGGTCGGGCATCTGGTGTCCGCCCCAGACGTCGATGGTGCCGTCTTCGTTGATTCTGGCGGCCGCGTTGAGTGGCTCGATCGAAGCATGGACAAGATAGGGGAATTCGTAGTGCCCTTGGATGACTTTCTCAGCACTGGCCAACGCTGCGGGAGTGTTACCGTCGTCGCGCGCGGTGGCCGCGCCCGGATCGTCTGCTGCCTTAGTGTATTCGGCCATGATCTCGGCCGTGCCGCGCCTTTCGGCCTTCTCTTCGTTCCAGGTCACCTCCACGAGATCGCGGCCCTTGAGCGCCGTCCACATGTCCCTGCCGACCACGGCAATGCCGCGCGGCGTCTGGACGACATCGACAATGCCGTCGAGTGCCTTGGCCTTGGAGGCGTCGAAGCTCTCGATCTCAGCGCCGAACTTCGGCGGATGGATCATAACGGCCGTATTGAGTCCATCTATCTTGAGGTCGATCGTGTAGGTCTGCGCGCCATTGGTCTTGCCGGCGGAATCGTAGCGCTTGAGGCTGTCCGATCCGATCTGGGCCCACTTGTCGCGCGGCTTTAGCGGCACGTCGTCGGGAACCGGCATTCCCGCTGCGGCTTTAGCCAGGTCACCGAAGCGCGCCTGCATCCCTGAGGCGTGCGACACGACCCCGGAAGCGACTGTGATCTCGCCGGCTGGCACGTCCCACCGCTGCGCCGCGGCCGCCACCAGCATGGCCCGTGCGGCAGCACCCGCCTTGCGGTAGCGCTCCCACGACGAGCTCATCGACGTGGAGCCACCGGTTCCCTGCGCGGCCCCGCCCCAGGCGAGATTGCCGTAGAGCGCGGTATTGCCATATCCGCCGACCACGTGGACCTGCGCCCAGGCGCCGTCGAGCTCTTCCATAACCAGGGTGGCGATGCCGAAATAGGAGCCTTGTCCCATCTCGAACTGCGACGAGTGGATGACGATTCGGTTCTCCGGTGTGATCTCGACATAGGTCTGGAAGGGGTTCGCCTGGACCGCTGCAGGCGTCGTTTGTGCGTTGGCGGGCGCGGCCATCATTAGCCGGTAGCCCACGGCGAAGCCCGCGGTGGTGACGGCCGTGCCGAGGAGGAACTGGCGCCGCGTGGGCCCCACGGCATTATGCTTCGGGAGAAACTGCAACATGCCTCAAGTCTCCAGCCGGTTGGCGGTCTCGTGGATGGCCGCGCGGATGCGATGATAGGTGGCGCAGCGGCAGAGATTGCCGCTCATCGCCGAATCAATATCATCGTCCGTCGGCTTCGGCGTCTCTGTCAGGAGGGCCACGGCCGACATGATCTGGCCAGACTGGCAATAGCCGCATTGAGGTACGTCGAACTCGGCCCACACGGCCTGGACCGTTTCGCCGATCTTGCCCGACACGCCCTCAATGGTGGTGATCGAGGCTCCTTCGATGTCGCCGACTGCGGTCTGGCACGAGCGCGTCGGCATGCCGTTAACGTGAACCGTGCAAGCGCCGCACTGGGCAAGGCCGCAACCGAATTTCGTTCCTGTGAGTCCGATGCCGTCACGGATCGCCCAGAGCAGCGGCATCTCTGGATCGACGTCGAGTGTTCGCGCTTCGCCATTGAGGGTAAAAGCGACCATGGCTTGCTCTCCTTGTCCTGAGCTGGCTATCTCGTTGCGCCTCCGCCCGGCTAGGAACCGGACTCTTCTTGCTGAGGCATAGCGACCACAGACTAGGATCGCGCAGCTCGAGCAACAAGCCGCTAGCTGGCAATCGCGAGATCGTGAAGTGGCTCGTGTCGAAAGGCTGGAGGCAACTGAATGTCATTTTTGGGCCCACCGGCCGGTCAGTTTCCGGCTCGATGACCTGGTTGGCAGTCATTCCGCTTCTAAGCCTAAGCCCCAGACATGAACTGTAGCAGCATCATAAAAGACGACATCAAGCGGCGATTTTTCGTTGCGCTGCACCGCTAGCTCGTTCGCGTGGTTCATGATCCGCTGGTTATCCGCGGATGCTGGTTCACCATAGGTGCCAGAAACTTGCCACGCGCTATGCGGTTAAGGATGTGGTCGTCATTCGTAGCGAGCGAATGGCCGAAAATGAAGAAGCAATGGCTGGCGGTCTTCCCATTCGCGGTGAACTGCTTGAAGCCTTGGTACAGGTAGGCATTGTGACGGATCTTCGCCTTCTTCTGGGCGCTGGTGGGTTGATGAAGGGCGGCTTAGGGTCATGATTCCCGCTGCAATGACCGATGAGTCACAGACGCTGCATTGCGCGCTAGACCGCAACTGCGGTATTCTCGATCATACGCTCAGCCATCCTATTCGCACCTCGTTGCCGCCGTTCGCCGCACCTATCGATCGGAGGCCTTCCAGCCTCGCGATAGCCGCGCTATGTGGCTGCACACAACCTGACGACGAACAGGAGCAAGATTGGACATAGAAGCCAGCACAAGATCGCCCTCCCCCTGTCCTTGCTCGTTTTCATGCGAAAACAATCGAACTGAGTGCTGCGGGGATAGCGAGGTCGATTTGGCCCACTTCAGAGCGAAGTCGGCCATAAGCCATTGATATGATTTTGGTGGGCCCTGAGGGTGCTTGGAAAGTCAGAAATATCAAAGGCTATTCGACAGTGGGACTGTGTTGCGTTACTATGCTCTCCGGTCTTTTCCGGTTGATTTGTCCCACCCCTGATGCCGATTGCGGTCATTCGCCGCTGCCTTGGTCAATTCCCGATTCCACAAGCATCCGGTCCTGAGTGGGCAGACGGGCTTCCTAGTGGTAATTAGTCAGCGACACGTTGACCGTTCTCGTCACGCGGGTGAAATCTACGTTCGACCATATACGTCGTCGAAGCGAACGATATCATCCTCGCCGAGATAATCGCCGCTCTGCACTTCAATGATCACCAGGTCAATTCTGCCTGGGTTCTCCAGCCGATGCTTATGGCCGCAGGGGATGTAGGCTGATTCGTTTGTCGCCAGGAACAACTCCTGCTCGCCATTGACGATTTTCGCGGAGCCGCTGACCACGACCCAGTGCTCCGAACGATGATAGTGCATCTGCAGGCTCAGCCGCCGACCGGGCTTCACCTCGATGCGTTTGATCTTGAAGCGCTCGCCTTCCTCAAGAACCGTGTAGGTACCCCACGGCCGGTGTACCGTGCTATGGACCAGGTGAGCTTCATGTCCTGAAGCCTTGAGGCCCTCGAACAGCTTCTTGACGTCCTGAACGCGGTCGCGGGATGCGACAAGCAAAGCGTCCGGGGAATCGACGATCACCAGATCGCTGACGCCGACCGTGCCGATGACGCGCTTGTCGGAGCTCACATAGCTGCCGGTCGTGTCGACCATATGCACATCGCCGCGTATCCTGTTCCCGCTTTCGTCGGGGGCGATCAAATCGGCCATTGCGTTCCAGGATCCGATGTCGTTCCAATCCATGTCGCAGGCAACCACGGCAAGTTTGTTCGTCTTCTCCATGACAGCGTAGTCGAGCGAGATTCGCGGGGCGGAGACGAAATGCTCAGGCGCGAGTTCGATCTTGGCAAAGCCTTCGCCTTGACTGAAGCGGCCGTTCTCGTAGCTGTCGGAGACGGCCTGGATCACCGCGGGGCAATGCGATGCCATCTCGTCGAGCATGGTTTGTGCGCTAAAGCAGAAAATGCCGGCGTTCCAAAAGAAGCGCTTGGACGCGACATAGGCTTTGGCTGTGTCCAGATCCGGTTTTTCAACGAAACGGACGACTTTCTCACCATCCGCTTCGATATAGCCGAATGCCGTGTCCGGTCTGGTTGGGGTGATGCCCAATGTGGCGATCCGCCCGAGCTTCGCATGTTCGATGGCCCGGCACATGACGTCTAAAAATGCAGGCAGGTTGCCAACCATGTGATCGGCTGGGAAGACGCATAGAATCGCGTCAGGGCCTTGCGTCGCCTTGGCATGGATGGCGGCTGCCGCAACGGCTGCGGCCGTATCCCGGCCTTCAGGCTCGAGCAGAAAGGTGCGTGGCAGGACCACGGACTCTAGTTCGTCGAAGTCGTCCTTGGTAAGGAAGAGGTGTTCCCCAGATGTCACGGCGACGAGTTCCACTACGCCCTTTATCGAACCGGCGCGCAACACAGTGTGCTGCATCAGTGAATGCCCGTCTGCCACTTTGAGGAAAGGTTTAGGGTGCGATTGCCTTGAGGCGGGCCATAGCCGCGATCCGGCTCCGCCGCTGATGATGACGGGAACCACTTTCATATAACAACCTCGATTTCGTCTCTGGAGTGATTGCCCGCGCCCTTTCGAGCGTTAGCGTCACGATCGCCGTCGCTCTGGCTTGGTCTGCGGCCTCCGAGTAACAGCGAAGTTCTGGCGCGTTGCCGAACGGCCTCAGATGACGACGCTATCGGTATCGTACGACGCTTCCATGGCCTCGATGAGAAATGGACATTCAACTATGTCTGTTGGTTGCATCCGCCGAATTGTGCAGGTGACGGGTCTTAACTGAGACCAGAGATTCTTTGGCTGTCTTCTATCAAAATCAAACGACTTGGCTCCTTCAGATCGAACTCAATTACGCGTGGTACGAAAAGGCGTGCATATCGTGTAAAGGCGCTCGTCGGAGGAAACCGAATTACAGTATCGCAGCGCCCGAGAAGATACATCTCAACGAGGGCGGAAATTGCGCCGTCCATCCCAAGTGCTGCAGTGTGTAAGGGGCCGTCTTGATCGGATCGGAAATGCTTGGGGACGGTGAGAAGATCGGGAAACCTGGCCGACAGGTGATCCAGGATTTGCGCGCTGTCCGTGCACAAGAACAGCCGCACAGGCTTGGGGTGCGGTAACGCTTTAGCCTTATCAACCGCAGTGCACACTTGTCGAACGGCGAACTCCGGATCGGCCCAGTAGGGCGCATGGTCCATGATGTCTTCACCGTTACCATGTCGAACATGAACCCCGATGATGCTGTGCCCCTCAAAACATTCTTGGTAAATGGCATTTATGCGTGTTTGAATTTCAGACCGAGGCTTGACACTCTGGAAGACCTGCCGCTCGGCATCCTCATCGCAGCGCCACATCAAGCAAGCGTCACACACTACTGTGTTCGCTTCGACATCGTGTTCGGCCTGAAAGAGCTCGCCCAACTCGTCGCGCTCTTGGAAAATCTGCTCATCTGGGCGGTAAAGGCAGTCGATCGCTGGCCTATTCCACCACTCCGGGAAGAATGGACCCGGGAAGGAAAAGTCGTTGATCCGGTCGTCGCAAATAGCCGGTACGCCAGCGATGTCATTGATCGGTTCGAAGAACACCGGAAAGGCATTTGTGAAGGGTTGGTCGAGATAGCAGGACCCGCGCCAGTCGACGGCTAGCGTTCGTCCCGACCGCTGAGCGTAGCGCCAAGCGGCCGCCAGCGACCATAGACAATCACCGAACCCCGTACGCCTCTGAGAGACGACGAACCTGCGCTTTACCAATCCACTGACCTGCATTTTCGGAAATTTCGTTTCAGAGACGAGGTTGCATCTGGCTTGGGATCTCTTAATCGATACTAGTCGACCGTTACGCCGGGCGATTTGGTAGAGGCTGCGCGTGGGGCAGAAGAGCTCCCTCTGCACTGCCTATCCTTATCTCTGTGACGCTCGCAAATCTTGACGCCGGGTACTCCCGCTTCCGGTTAAATTCAGCGTTCTCTAATGCGCCGGGCGACATCTGTAAAATTGATTGCGTGGATGTGGCCCATCCATGTGTTGGATACTAAGGCGTTCCTTGACGATGGGCCTCTGCTGACGCGAGGCCGCGCTTTGCTAAGCGAAACAGCCGTTCGAGGCAGTCCACAAAGTCCCTTTTTCAAGTCCAATTCTTAACTGCCTCAACGTAACATGTCATTTGCGGGCGTTTCCTGAAGGACGGATGTGCAGGACCCGCCAGCCGTCGAATGTCAGGCGCAGGCCATCCACGTCATTTATGGCCATCATGGCGTCCGGTCCCATCGAAAGATGCGACACGGCGCCCTCTGACGCTTTCAAGTGCGCCAACATGGCGCAACTCGTGTCGACCGGATAGCTTTCGATCCGGCCGGACTGAGCGACTGGCACGCGATGCTGTGCGACGACGGCCGAGAGAGGAATTTTGGCGTCTGCAGCCATGTGGAGGATCGTTCCGACGGTTCTGCGGGTTCTCGGTGTCGGAGCCGACACCTGTGCGAACCCGCTCTCGTCCGTTTTCGACAGGCCCTTGAGGTTCATGACCCTGTTGTTCGCCGAGATCACCCGCCAGTTCAGCGATCCAGGTGAAGATCGGCACGCCTGTCGATGCGGCGATCATCGCCTCGGCCAGCGAAGATGATGAAGAGGGCCATTGGGTCAAGTACAAGCGCCGACCAGCGTTTCATTGCTTCAAAGCCCATTTCGGTGCCTACGCCGATACGGCCCTTGTCGAGGAGATCGCCGTCACGGCGCCCACACCGAGGACGGCAACGCCGTTCCTGATGCTCTGCCCGACAATCCCGGCGAAGTGTTTGCCGACAGCGCCTACCGAGGCAATCATCTCGGCGACGCGGTGCGCGCCAAGGGTGGAAGGCCGCGCATCGTCGCAACCGCTGTGGGGGCGCGACGAGGCCGAAAGCTCGACGCCTGGAACCAACCGATCCACAGAATTTGTACTCGGATCGAGAAGATCTTCGGCACCTGTAGCCGGATGCGATGGCGAGGGCTGGCAAAGGCGGCCGTTCAAATTCGCCGCACTGCGATCGCCTACAGTATGAAACACAGTTTGATGGTCGCCTCGTCCCCCCATCGTTGAAGCCCAGCTACCGTTTTCGGGCTAGCGCGCCCGAAATTCCTTGGAGGTCAACACGTAATGCCCTACCCGGCTTTTCGCCGCCGTCTCAAATGTGCGGTTCGCCCAAAGCCCCCGACTGCCACGAACTTTGTCTTCGCGCGGAGCGAAACCTCGCGCCACGACTTTGTGCCGCCGATGTGCCCGCGCTGCCCTGTCAAACAATCCATTTTATGGATGCACCTCATCCAAACAATCGATTTCACTGATCAAAACAATTTCCATTAGAAGACGCTGAAGCAGGCAATGATTAAGATTACTTGGTTAGCGCAAGAGAGCGGTAAGGTGGAGTTGTCGGCTTGGACCCACATGCCCGCCATTTTATCTGGGAATGGCTACGTGCCCTGTTGGCGCAGGGCAAGACGATTCTACTGGCCACCCACTTCGTGGAAGAAGCGGAGCGGCTATGCAACCGACCTGCGTGCTTGAGAACGGACGTGCGTCCTCACTCGCTGATTGATGAGCAAATCGGGTGCGACGTGATTGAAATCTATGTCGCTCACCCCGTGAGCTGAGTTCGGCACTCAGGCCGCATGTGCGACTTAGGCAGGTTAGCGGCGAGACTCTGTTTTGCTATGCCTCCAAGCAGGAGCAGGTGTGCTCGCTGGCTGACACTGTCAATGACGAGCTCCGCGCCGCATCTGTCGAAATCCTTCCATAGGGTATGGGGCGGGCCGCAGTTTGCTGGCGGTGTGGCGAGCCGGAGTCGAAACTTCAACTATAATAGAGCAGGAAGAAAATGGGCGAGAACAGGAAAGTTGCTCTGGTTACGGGCATAACGGGACAGGATGGTGCCTATCTTACCCGCCTTCTGCTGGAAAAAGGCTACGTCGTTCATGGGATTAAGCGACGTTCCTCTTCCTTCAACACGGGTCGCATCGAAGACATCTACCAAGACCCGCACGATCCCGATCCGCGCCTAATTTTGCATTACGGTGACCTCACTGATGCGACTAATCTCATCCGAGTAGTTCAGGAATCCCAGCCAGACGAGATTTACAACTTGGCCGCTCAGAGCCATGTCCAGGTGTCGTTCGAAACGCCGGAATACACAGCAAACGCCGACGGTATCGGAACATTGCGACTTCTTGAGGCGATCCGCCTCCTCGGTCTGAAGGACAAGACCCGCTTCTATCAGGCCTCGACTTCAGAGCTCTACGGCCTCGTGCAATCCGTACCGCAGAACGAAACAACGCCCTTTTATCCGCGCAGCCCTTACGCCGCCGCCAAGCTCTACGCCTACTGGATCGTGGTCAACTATCGCGAGGCCTATGGTATCCATGCTTCCAACGGCATTCTCTTCAATCATGAAAGCCCACTGCGCGGCGAAACTTTTGTGACGCGCAAGATCACCCGCGCCGCCGCTGCTATCTACCTCGGCAAGCAGGACAAGCTTTATCTCGGCAATCTGGATGCTCAACGCGATTGGGGCCATGCGCGTGAGTACGTGCGTGGTATGTGGATGATGATGCAGCAGGATCAACCGGATGATTACGTGCTGGCGACGGGCAAGACGACCCCTGTCCGCCAATTCGTCGAATGGGTTTTCGAAGATGTCGGCGTCGCGCTCGAATGGCGTGGTGAGGGAGTCGACGAAAAGGGCTATGATGTCGAGACCGGCAGATGCCTAGTCCAGGTAGACCCACGCTACTTCCGCCCCACGGAAGTCGATCTTCTCCTGGGCGATGCCACCAAGGCGAAGGAGAAGCTCGGCTGGGTGCATGAGACATCCGTGCGCGAGCTCGCCGCGGAAATGGTGCGGGAAGACCTCAAGGTCATGCAGACATCGGTAATCATGAAGGAAGCATAATGTACGATCTGAAGGGAAAAGCCGTGTGGGTCGCGGGCCACAAGCATGGTGGGCAGCGCTGTTGTAGGCCGCCTCGCGTCTGAAGACTGCAAAGTTATGGCCGCCCTGACGTTTCCCCCAATTTTATCCAGTCGTGAGTTCGTTTCCGGGGGTGGATTTGCCCTGATGGCCGGTGGACGCGACGGGTGCTGGCGCGGAGCGTTTCACGTTGCGCAGCGCGAGCGACCGTCGCGGGTTGAAGGTCGATGCACATTCGTTGGGTGTCTGCCATCCGATGTGCGAGTGCGGACGCGCGCCGTTGTACAACACGACGAGAGAACGCCCACGGGACCGAGGAACGCAAGTTTCTTTATCCATGGCATCCCTGGGCCGGGCGTTGTGTTCACG
>NZ_JAMYQK010000073.1:0-10776 GCF_040320845.1 Mesorhizobium sp. M0601 | reverse complement strand
TTCTCACCATTCTCAACGCTATCGTCCGGGATCAAAAACCGTGGCAAACAGCTTGACAGCCAAGACAGTCGCTCTCCCCGTATAGCGACGGGGAGAAGGGGCTGTCCGCAACCTCGGCACTTTCCTGCAACGTTAGTGATTGGCGAAACCATCGACGAAAGCGTCCTTCTCCCCGTCACTATACGGGGAGAAGTGCCCGGCAGGGCGATGAGGGGCAGCGCCAACCTGAAGCGATTGCCCCTTCACCTGTCGTCCGCGCTGCTTGACAATCCACCCACAATGTTCTCTTTATGTTCTCACCACAACTCGAGACAATGCGGCGTTCGAACCGCCGCGGGCGAACGGGCCGGATGGAAGCCAACATCCTCCACGCGGATCTGGATGCCTTCTATGCCTCGGTCGAACAGTTGCTCGACCCGGCCTTGCGCGGCAAGCCGATTGCCGTCGGCGGCGGGGTAGTGCTTGCCGCATCCTATGAAGCCAAGGCGTTCGGCGTGCGCGGCGGTATGCCGGGACGGCGGGCGCGGGAACTCTGCCCGCAACTCATTTTCGTCGGCGGCCATTTCAAGGACTACCAGCGGCTGGGCGATGCGGCGATCAAGGTGCTCGGTGATTTCACGCCGGTGGTCGAGCGGATTTCGATCGACGAGGCCTTTGCCGACGTCGCCGGCTGCACCCATTTGTTCGGCTCGCCGGCCGAGATCGCCGGCAAGATCCGCCGCCGCGTGCGGGCCGAGCTCGGCCTGCCGATCTCGGTCGGCGTAGCCCGCACCAAGCATCTGGCCAAGATCGCCTCACAGGTCGCAAAACCGGACGGGCTGGTGGTGGTCGATCCGCGCCACGAGCTGGAGTTCCTGCACCACCTGCCGGTCGAGCTGATGTGGGGCGTCGGCCCGGTCACCAAGCAGCGGCTGACCGGCATCGGCGTCAACACCATCGGCGAGCTGGCGAAGACCAATGGTGGGGCGCTTGAGCGCCTGCTCGGGCCGGCGGCGGGAGAGAAACTCAACGCGCTGGCGTGGAACCGCGATCCGCGCAAGCTTGAGACGCAGCGCCGGGCGCGCTCGGCGGGTGCGCAGTCGGCGCTTGGCCGAAAACCGGCCGAGGAGCAGGTCTTCGTGCCGGCTTTGCTGCATCTGGCCGACAGGGTCGCCACAAGATTGCGGGCGAAATCCCGGCCCGGCCGTACAGTGACGGTTCGCGTCCGCTTTGCCGATTTGCGCTCGGTGACGCGCTCGATCACGCTCGACCAGCCGATATCGGCAACCGCCATGCTGGCCGAGATCGCCGAGGCGCTGGTGCGCAAGGTGCTCATCGACCATCCGCACGAAAAGACAATCTCGCTGCTGGCGATCGCCGTCTCGCATCTGGAGCAGCATGCCGGCCTGCAACTGGAACTGCCGCTCGGGCTCGACGACGACCGCCGCCGCCCCGGCACCAGCAAGGGCGCGGCGCGCTGGACCGCGGACCGCGCCGTCGACAAGATCCGCGACCGCTTCGGCTGGGAGGCGGTCGGCTACGCCTCGGTCGCGCTCGGGCTACAGCGGTCGGTTCCCGACGCGTTTCGCGAGCTGGCCGAGAAGGAATTGTGAGCCTCGATTACACTTTGGTTGCCAAGTCGCCGGAATGACGTTGAAGGCTGCGGACTTGTGAATTTATCTTCGGTCCAGTTGGTCGTGCACCGGTTTGGGTATCAACCAGACAGGGTAGCACCCGCTCGCAAATCCGCCTCACTTCGAACGACAGGAGATCGGCATGGGACAGAACGCCGGATATTTCGCACTCATCGTTGCCGGACTGGTGACCAATGCAACGACGCTGGCCAAGCCGCTCAACCCGGACCGGGCGATTCCATCCCTGGGCGATATCAACTCGCCGCTGGCCAGCCCGCTATTCAAGCAGGTCAAGGCTGGGCCGCTGGAGATAAAGCTTGAGGAAACCACGCTTGCCGATGTCGAAAAAGCCTTCGGCGGAGCGATGCACGATGAAGGCGACGCCGGAGATTCTCGCCACTGGCTTTGCTATGCCGGCCCCGACGCCGGCGGATCGCCGTCGATCTTCTGGTTCGTCTCCGGCGAGATGGGCGGCTCCGACCACGGTGTCCTGTCCGTCGCCCTGCAGCCGAACCCGGAAGGCAAGGTGCCGGAAGGATGCGCCGGCGCGCCTGCCAGCCTGACAGCTATTGAACTCGATACGCCCGGCGTCGGAGCGCCGCTGAGCGACGTGGCCGCGAAATTTGGCGCCGCCAAGCCCGATCGTTACGGCCATTTCGGCTTCGCCGCCTCTTATCCTGCTTCGTCTCCCGACCAGAAGGACGCCACGGTCACGCAGACGCTCACCTACACAGCCGGGAACGGCAGGATAACCGGCGTGGCGGTGACGCAAGTCACCACCAACTAGGGCGTCCCCGCTCGGTTGGCGAATGGTTCACGTGTGATTGATTCTGCCGCGCCCGAGCCGGGCGGCCTGCTTGCTGGCCACCTCGGTTCTGATGTGCCGCCCGAGCCCGCCTCCTCCTGCAAATGCGACATTCGAGGCGGCCCTGGTCGTCAGACCAAAAGCGTTGCGCCGCCCCAAGCGACCAGTGCGGTGCCGGCCGCACGGCCAACCCATGGGCCGGCAGGAAACACCGGTTCGACGAGAACCTGCGAAGGTCCGGAAATGACCCAGAAGCGGGCGTTCGGCAGCGATCAGAGCAGCAACGATTTTGGCAGGACCGGAAATCGGCATGGAATGCTGCAATCATCATCATGTCCCGTCCAAGTTGTGGACAGTTCCTTCTCAAAGGCGCACTCTTAGCATGCGAAACGCGAGCTAGCGTTTCGTGCAACGCTTCACATGCTTGACTTGCGTCGGTGATTATCTGACCTACCCGGATACTTCCGGGTGGGCAGACCTCACATTGTGTCGCCTATCCGTGATCAGGCTACGGCCTAAGGCACGTTGCAGCCCGTTCCGGATCAACTGGGAGGTAAACAACATGCCTGATTTTCAGCGCAGAGAACTTCTTGTTCAAGGAAGCGCGGCTCTTGCCGCAATTGCTGCTCTCTATACATCGCGCCGGGCTTACGCTTTTCCAACACGGCCGAACGAGGAAGTTATTCGATGGCTGGATCAGCCGACCGAAAATCCCGATCCGGTGGGTATCCAGAAGCAGCTTGTCTGGGAGGATTTGGATAGCTGGATAACGCCAAACGACAAGTTCTTCAGCATCTCGCATTTCAACCGACCGACGATCGACGAGAAGACATGGTCGATGGAGATCGGAGGCCTGGTCAAGAAGCCCCTGGAGCTAACGCTCGCCGACATCAGGGCGCGACCGCGGCAGGAGGTCGTTTTCACAGTGGAATGCTCGGGCAATCACGGGTTTCCCTTTTTCACCGGCGGCATCGGCAATGCTCGCTGGGCAGGGACGCCGCTCGCCCCGATCCTCGAGGAAGCCGGCGTTCTGGAGAAGGGCATCGAGGTCGTCTTTTTCGGTACCGACACGGGCGAGATCCCGATACGCGACGTCAAGATGCAGCAGAACTTCGCTCGCAGCATGTCGCTCGCCGACGCGATGAACCCCGACAATCTCCTCTGCTATGAAATGAACGGGGCCGCCTTGCCGGCGCCCAATGGCTTCCCGGTACGGCTCATTGCGCCAGGCTGGTATGGGATCGCCAACGTCAAGTGGCTAAAGCGCATCGAGGTTCGCGATACGCGGTTCATGAGCCTTCTGATGGCCCGTGACTATGTCACCATCCGGGAGGAAGACCACAACGGCGAGACCGTATGGGCCGAGACGTCAGTCGGGCGAGCGCTGATAAAGTCCGCACCTGCGAAGGTTACCCGGAAAGACTCAGATTACCGCATCGTTGGAGCAGCCTGGGGGGCGCCGATCGAACGGGTCGAAGTGCAAATCGATCAAGGGCCTTGGACACCAGCGACCATTGACCACAGTGAGGAGGCCGAACACGCTTGGAAAATATGGTCCCTGGCTTGGGCAAATCCCTCTCCTGGAGAACACACGGTGACCTCGCGCGCGGTCAGCACCACGGGACAAATTCAACCGGCGATGGACGATCCCTTGATAGCCAAGAAACACACATACTGGGAAAGCAATGGCCAGGTGACGCGCCGCGTGCGTATCGGCTAGAGGATTTTGCCGCCAAATGGAGTCATTTGGCGTCCGCATAAATGCGGCAAAACAGATAGTTAGAGCGAGTTACCGGTTCCAAGAGAACCGGAACCGCTCTAAGAACGTGCTGCCATGTGGCAATTGCGTTTGGGTCAAACGGCAGGAGGCTGCCTGATCGCCATCTCCGCACCATTCCAGCCCTCTACTCACCCCTCCACGGCCCTGATCTCCGCGTCGACCAGACACCAGGGCGCATAGCGGAAATCGCGGATCTGGATGACCTGATCGTCCCTCCATTCGACCAGCATGAAGCCGCGCACAGCGCCGTCGGCCGCCTGCGGGTCGCGGATGAGGATCGCCGGCCGGCCGTCGACCACGCCGAGCGACAATGTCCAGTCGCTGATACGGTCGTAATTGCCGAAATAGGTCGACACCTCGGCCTTGCCGCGCAGGCGGACGCGGTTGACGACGTCGAGCCGCACGTCCTCGGCGATCAGTGCCCTGACCGCGTCGAAGTCGCGCGCGTTGAACAGGTCGACATAGCGCCGCAGCCGGCGCTCGTCATCGGCGTCGAGCCTCGGCGCAAGCGCCTGTTCGGGCTGCAGCGCCAGCAACTTGAGCTGCGCCCGCCCGCGATGCAGCGCGGCCTTGGTGGCGGCGAGCGTCGCGCCGGTCACCTCGCAGGTCTCATGCAGGCTGAGGCCGAGCACGTCGACCAGGATCACAGCGCTGCGCTGCGGCACCGAAAGCTGCATGAAGGAGCGCAGGCCGGTCTGGGCGGCGAGCCGGCTGTCGGCGCTGCCGGAGGGATCCTCGATGACGCTCATGTCGGCCTCGGTCATGCGCGACCTTTCCGATTGCGCCGCCGCAGATGATCCTGCGCGGCATTGTGGGCGATGCGAAACAGCCATTGCTCCGGCCGTTCGACCATCGCACCGCCGTCGATCGCCTGCAGCGCCTTGATCAGCACCTCCTGGACGATGTCCTCGCCATCGATCACCGAGCCGGCCATGCGCGCGCAGTAGCGATGCAGCCTTGGCCGCAACCCGACGAGCATCACCTCCAAAGTCGCCCTGTTCATTTTCGGCGTAGCGTCCCATTTCTGCGCGAGCGGCATGGCGGGCGCTACCCGGCTTTCTGATCCGCCAGCATACGATAGTTGCCGATGACTTTGACAGGCGATCGCATTGCCGGGGTCGAACGGCGCTGGGCGTGGTTTTCCGTAAACGCCTTGAAAGCCGCAAGCCCGGTCAGCGCCGACGAATCGCCGTCCTGGCCGACGATGTGGAGGAACGAGCCGTCATCCAGCTCGAGCACGAGATAGCGCACCGTCGGCGGTGCCGCCTCGCCCAGCGCTTCAAATACTTTTTCGACCAGCACGCGGTTATCTTCCAGGTCGGCTTGCTTCACACCGTATCGAATGAGCGCGTAGTTCATCATCGTCTCCTGACTGGTTGGTATGAACGAAGGACGACCGGCTGCGCTGAAAAGATTCTCCTTGCCGAAGAATCTTTTCGGTTGCCCGCATCGTCTTTCCCGAGTGGGCGGCTGCGCGGCAGCCATCAAGCAGGAGAGACGATCATGCATATCCAGTTTGCCGAGCTTCCGGTGTTCGAGCAGGACCGCGCCAAGGCGTTCTACACCAGGCATCTCGCCTGCCAGGTCATGGCCGACCAGAAGATGGGTGATGGCGGCTGGCGCTGGATCGAGCTGGCATTTCCGCATGCCGTGACGAACCTGCATTTTGTCAGGCGCGCCGACGACGCACCCGGCGCGGAGCCTGTATTGGTGCTGGTCGACGAAAATGTCGGGGCAATGATCGCGGCGCTGAAGAAGGACGGCGTCGAGATCGTCACCGAACCGCATGAGGCGCCGTGGCAGCCGGGGCGCACGGTGGCGGAGTTTCGCGACAGCGAAGGCAACCGCATGGTCCTCGCCAGCCGCTAAGCCACCGGAGCCCTCTGTCCGGCGGGGCGTCGTACCTAAGTCCTACCTCCGGCCGGACCATCGGCCGTGCTTCCTACCTATTATTATTTCGTGACCGCTGCGCGCCGGAACCTTCCCTTGCATCGGGCGTTCGGGCGCTGTATCGCGATGCCTCATATTTAGGCAGGCGGAGGAAATACGAATAAGGGCGGGTGGCAAAACAAACATGGGCCGGGGAGGAGCATCTTACCATGTCGAACCGTAAAATCGGAATGTCCCACAGTTTGGGGCTGCGCGTCGCTGACCTCAAATCCAGAATGCAAAGTGCCCAGATTACCGAGCATGAGATCAAGACGTTTCAAAAGGTTGCCGCCATTATGGGCGGCGCCAAAGGCTCACTGCGCCTCGATGCGGACGATCTGATCGCCGCGTCTTTCCTTGTCGATCCCTTGGAAGATCTCCCGCTCTCCAGTTGAAGGCGCCGAACGCAGGTCGAAATCCTATCGGGTTTGAACCTGCGATTGCCGCCGGCGGAGCATCCGCCAGCCCAAGCCGCATGCGAGGATGACGTTGGCCAGCGCCAGGCCGGAAAGCGCGGCCAACGTCCCGTGCGGGCCGAAGCGATCCAGCAGCAATGCGCCGGCCGAGGGTGCCGCCGCCTGGGCGATCAGGCTCGGCATGGCGAGGCGGCCCATCAGCTTCGCGTAGCCGTTAGAGCCGAACAGCGCGAGCGGCAGCGTTCCCCGGGCGATGGATTCGAGACCGATGCCCGCGCCGTAGAAACCGAGCGCCAGCGGGATGATCGGCATGCCGGCCCAGAGCGTCGAAACGCCGATCGCCACAAACGTAACCGAGGCAAACTTGGTGAAAATCGGATGGTGGTAGCGCGCGATCATCATCTCGATCGCGCGCGCCGCCACCTGTGATGGACCAACCAGCACGCCGAGCCCGACGGCTGCGGCAAGCGCCATGCCGCTGCCTTGCAGGATTGTGAGCAGATGCACCGATAGTGTCGACGAGATCACCGCTGCGAGTGTCAGGGTCGCGGCCAGAACGATCATGATCGACGGATCGGCTTGGTTGTCGAGAATGGGTGCCGCCTTCTTCACTCCCGGTTTGACTGCCGGTTGCGGCGGCTCCCGGGGCAGGATCACGAGATAGAGCGGCAGCGCAATTGCCAGCTGAAAGGAGGCGTAAACCAGGCAGGTGCCGCGCCAGCCGACCTCCCCCAGCAGCAAGGCTGAGATCGGCCAGCAGATGGTGCTCGCAAGGCCGCCGAACAGCGTCAGCATGGTGATGGCGGAGCGCGCGCCCTGGCCGTAGTGGCGGCCAAGCGTCGCGAAAGCGGCATCGTAGAGCCCTGCCCCCATGCCCAGGCCGATGACCAGCCAGGCCGCGATATAGGCCGCAAGATTAGGGGCAAGAGCCAGCCCGATCTGGCCGAGCCCGATGCATCCGGCGCTGAACGCCAGAACGTTGCGGCCGCCATGCCGCTCGATCGACGAGCCGACGCGCGGAGAGATCAATCCTGCCGTGAGCAAGCCGAGAGACAGGCCGCCGACAACCCATGCCAGCGGCCAGCCGGTATCGGAGGAGACTGCCGGCGCGATGACCGCGGGAAGATAGTAGGAAGAACCCCACGCCATGATCTGCGTCAGGCCAAGCGCGGTGATGATCGCGCCGCGGCTGCGCACGATGGCCGGCGAAGGCGGCGAAAGACTCATGCCGCGACGCTGCAGCCACAGCCGCCTTTGCCGATCGCCTTTGCTTCGGCATCGGCGACACAGCAGGCGCTCGAAGCCGCCGGCGCCGGACCGCCGCAGCACCCCTTGTCGGCAATGCCGATCCGCGGCACGGTGCAGACGCCGGTCTCGGGCAGCACAAGCTGGACATTGTCGGCCGCCACCATGTCTCCTGCGATCGCCGCCGCGACCGAGCGGACCTGCTCATAGCCGGTCAGCAGCAGGAAGGTCGGCGCGCGGCCATAGCTCTTGATGCCGACTGTGTAGAACCCTTGCTCTGGATGGCTGAGCTCACGGTGGCCGTGCGGCGGCACGTCGCCGCAGGAGTGCTCGTTGGGATCTATCAACGGTCCCAGTGCCTTGACGCTTTCCAGCCATGGATCGAGCTCGAGCCGAAGCTCACGGGTCAGCGACAGATCCGGGCGTTGTCCGGTCGCGGCGATGATGCGGTCGACCGGGCCAAGCGCCTGCAAACCGTCCCCGGTCTGGCCTTCGACGACCAGCCGGCCGTTGGCATCGCGGATCGAAACAGCCGCAAAGCCCTTCACCAGCCTGACGCCGCCGCTCTCGGCGAGTTCGCGCACTTCGGCGCCGAGTTCGCCGCGCGCCGGCAATTGGTCGGCATCGCCGCCGCCATAGATGCGCACCAGGTCGGTGCCGCGCGTTGTCCAGATGAAAGCGGTGCCGGCCTCCACATTTGCCAGGCTGGCGAGATCCAGCACCGCATTGGCGGCCGAATGGCCGGAGCCGGCGACCAGCGTCGTCTTCCCCGCATAAAGGCTGCGGTCGCGGCCGAGAATATCGGGGATGCCGTAGGCAATGCGGTCGGCAAATTCGGCCTCGCCTTCTGCAGGAATTCCGCCGGCGCCGAGCGGGTTCGGCATCTGCCAGGTTCCCGAAGCATCGATGACGGCACGTGCGCTGTCGCGTCTTGTACCATCGGCAGTCTCGACCGCCAGCATGAACGGCCGGTTCTCGCGTCCCTTGCTCGAGACCTTGTCGGCGCCCCAGCGCGAAATGCCGACGACCCGGGCGCCGGTTTCGATCGACGGCGACAATTGCGGAAGCTTTGCCAGCGGCTCGAGATAATCCGCGACGAGGTCGTCCGCGGTTGGGAATGCCTCGGGCTCAGGCATCCGCCAGCCATGCGCCTCGAGCAGGTTTCTGGCCGCCTGATCGACGCAATAGCGCCAGGGCGTGAACACACGGACATGGCGCCAATCCCTGAGATTGGATGCAACCGCATTGCCGGCTTCGTAGACTTTGACAGGAATGCCCCGCGCGATCAGGTGGACCGCTGCCGCCAGACCGACCGGCCCGGCGCCGATCACCGCAACGGGGAGTTTTTCGATCATCTCCATGTCTTCCATCCTTCCGGTAATTTCGAATTATAATGGCAAAAAAATCACGCCGCCGTCTTGGCGGCCGCTTCCGCCGATGCCGGCGCACAGGTGGCGTCGGCGCAGCATTCGTCCGCGAGGTATCCGATGAGCCCGTTCATGGCGGCATAGTTGGCCCGGCAGATCAGCGTCGTCGCCTGGCGCTCCTGTGTCACCAGGCCGGTGTCGACCAGCCGCTTGAGGTGATGCGACAGCGTCGAGGCAGCGATGCCCAATCTGTCCTGGATACGCCCGACCGGCAGCCCCTCATCGCCCGCCCGCACCAGCGTCCGATAGAGCTGCAACCGCGTCGGGCTGCCGAGGGCTTCAAGTTGCGAGGCTGCTTTTTCGAGTTTCATGGAAATAAGCTATTTCCAGAATCGCTGCACGTCAAGAGAATTTCGACAAAGATCGAAATAAGACGATATCTAGACGACGCGCTTGCCGCTGGCGTCGATGACCACCTCGCCGTCCTCCTTGGTGAACGGTCCGATATCCGGATTGGGCAGGATATCGAGCACGGCTTCGGAGGGTCGGGCGAGCATGGTGCCGAGCGGCGTCACCACGATCGGCCGGTTGATCAGGATCGGATGCGCCAGCATGAAATCGAGGATCTCGTCGTCGCTCCACTGCGGGTCGCCCAGGCCAAATTCGGCATAGGGCGTGCCCTTTTCGCGCAGCAATTGGCGCGGCGTCATGCCCATCGCTGCGATCAGCTCGACGAGCTTTTCGCGCGACGGCGGATTTTTTAGATATTCGACCACCTCAGGCTCCTCGCCGGACTGCCTGATCATGGCCAGCGTGTTGCGCGAGGTGCCGCAATCGGGGTTGTGATAGATGGTGATGGTCATTGCGCAGCTTTCATTGTCCGGCTGGTTTCGGTTGGGCGAGCAGCCACCCTGCAAAGGCCATGGCGAGCAATCGCTTTAGACTTAAATTTGAATCAGCCCCTTACTTCACGGGTTTGCGCCGCCCCATGCCTGCTTGCTGGCGTCGTTGTAGACGGAGCGAGGGACGCTGACAATTTCGCAAAGCGCCAACGTTGCAAGCATAGCGCCAGCGTTGCGGCCGGGTCTATCTCCCCGTTTATGGCAGGGCTATCGCAGATGGAAAGCGGAGGCTTTCGCTCTACGCTTTCGCTCTACGAAGGACCCACCCCTAACCCCTCCCCCCTGTTTGGACCGGAGACATCGCGAACAGGTGTGCGAGGACATCGCGAACAGTGCTCCATGCTATCTCTCGACGAGGTTGAGGTCGATGGTTTGGATTTTCTGATGGCGGAAGAAGACGTTGAAGACGCCGTCCTTGTCGGTCGCACGGAAGGCGACGGCGCGCCCGGCGAAGGCATTGCAGATCTTGAAGTGGCGGCCGAACAGCGAGGTCGCGCCCTTCTGCTGGATCTTGCGGATATGGTCGCCGGGCGCATAGTCGAAGGGCTGCTGGGTCTCCCTGAAGTCGCGCGGGGAAGACCGGTAGCGGTCGAGCGGCACGGCGCCGTCGATCGCCTCGTGCGGGCGCTCTGCATTGTACAACACGACGAGAGAACGCCCACGGGACCGAGGAACGCAAGTTTCTTTATCCATGGCATCCCTGGGCCGGGCGTTGTGTT
>NZ_JAMYQK010000072.1:0-11111 GCF_040320845.1 Mesorhizobium sp. M0601 | reverse complement strand
TCAGCGACGTCTTGCCATGGTCGACGTGACCAATCGTGCCAATGTTCACATGAGGCTTAGTGCGCTCGAATTTACCTTTTGCCATAGTCTCTTTCCTTGGACGGCCTGGGGACGGCCTGGACCTTCAGTTCAGTCGAATGCGGGGCGATTAGCGACTAAGGCCGAAAAACACAAGTGCCTTGTCGCCGAGCGCGCTCGCCCGCCCGAACGCGTGATCCGGTTTCGGAGAATGTGGCGCGGATATAGGAACGAACAAGGGCAATTGGAATGGTTGTGGCGGCGGCTGACGGCTTTGACGGATTTACAGCCGGATCTGGCCCATTGCCGCCCTGGCGCCGGTCTGATTTCGTGGGCCTATGCATTTCATCCCGACTGCCATACGAGGCCCGCTGTTCATGGTCGTTTCGACCGGGTCCTACATCGTCAACGACACGATGATGAAGCTCGCAACCGCGGGACTGCCGCCCTATGAGGTGCTGTTCCTGCGCGGCGCTGCGGCAACATTGTGGGGCATTCCGCTGCTGTTCATGCTGGGCTACGGCAAGCAGATCCCGCTGATCCTCGACGCCAAGGTTTTGCGCAGGAACATGCTCGAACTGGGTGCGATCCTTTGCTACGTGGTGGCGCTCGCCAACATGCAGATCGCCGATTCGACCGCGCTCGGACAGATCACGCCCTTGCTGATGCTGGTCGGCTCCTCGATGCTGTTTGGCGAACGGATCGGTGGGCTGCGCCTGGCGCTGATCGGGCTCGGCTTTATCGGCGCAGTGATGGTGGCACAACCGACAATGCAGGGGATTTCGGTCTATGCGCTGCTGGCGCTAGGCAATGCCGCCCTGTCCGCGGCGCGCGATCTGGCCGGACGCAAGGTCGCCGCCGACGTGCCGGGAATGGTTGTAGCTATTTCCGCGGTGATTGTCGTGCTCGCGGGCGCCGGCGTTGCGCATCTGGTTTCCGAGCAGTGGGTGGTGCCTGAAATCCGTCACCTGCTGCTGATGGGCGGTGCCGGACTGTTCCTGATCTTCGGCCACTTCTTCATCTTCATGGCCTATCGCGTCGGGCCGACCAGCGTGGTGGCGCCGTTCTACTATTGCTTTACCGTCTGGGCGGTGATTTCAGGCGTGGTGGTATTCCGGCAACTCCCGAATGCGCTGGCCATCTGCGGCATCCTGCTGGTGGTCGCCAGCGGGTTGACCATCGTCTCGCTCGACGAGCGCAAGCGCCGGTTGACCGTCGTCGCTTGAAACTGAAATCGGCCTGCACAATAGGAGGAGCGCGTGGCAAGCCCTGATGACAACCAGAATTCACGCAACCGCAGGCTTATCGGAAAGTGCCTGTGCGGCGCCGTTCAGTACGCGGTGGCGGACGCGTTCGTCTACGCCGCGAACTGCCACTGCTCGAACTGCCGGCGCACCACCGGCTCGGCGTTCAAGCCATTCGCCGGCATCGAGCGCGACAGGCTGAGCCTGACCAGGGGCGAGGACAATCTCACGATCTTCGGCGATGACACCGGCCATGACGCGCACTGCAAGACCTGCGGCTCGTTGCTCTATTCGGTGGTCCGCGACGGTGCCTTCGTGCATGTCGCCATGGGAAGCCTCGTCGACGAGCCGACCATCCGGCCGACGCAGCACATCTTCGTCGGCTCCAAGGCGAAGTGGTTCACGATCACCGACGATCTGCCGCAATACAGAGAACACGCGGTCGCCGGAGATGCCGGCGAATAGCTGACCGTTAGAAACGCTCAACCAAATTATCGTTTCGTTTTCGCGTCGGCCGCCAAGGAAACTATACTGTGCTCCGTCACTGAACTTATGTCGCGGGGATTTCTGTGGCATTGCCGCCCGACTGGTTGCCCAATGTTGCGATGCGGCGCGTCATTTGCCACTGGACGGCCGGCTCGCATTCGGCCGGCGATACCGACAGGGATGCGTATCACATACTGGTCGAGGGGAATGGCCGCCTGGTCAGGGGTCGGCCTTCGATCGCGCTCAATTCGGGCCGGGTAAAACCGGGATATGCCGCTCATACGCTCAACTGCAACGGCGGCTCGATCGGGGTTTCGCTCTGCTGCATGGCCGGGGCGGAGGAAAGGCCGTTCGATGCCGGCCGCTATCCGATGACCAGGGCGCAGTGGGGCGCGATGGCCGCCGTCGTCGCCGAACTCTGCAAATACTACCGCATCAAGGTCACGCCCAAAACGGTGCTGTCGCATGCCGAAGTCGAGAGCAATCTCGGCATCGAGCAGCGCGGAAAATGGGATTTCACCCGGCTGCCCTTCGATCCGACGATCAGCGGCGCAAGCGCCTGTGGCGAGCGGCTGCGCCGCGACGTGACGGCGGCAACGGGCGCGATGCCAAATCTGCCGGTGAGGATTGGGCGCGATGCCGCATGGCAGCGACTGCTCGAGGAATTATGGCCGATCATGGTGAGAGGGCTGGAAGCCGGCCTCAACACGCTGATCCGCGAAATCCTCAAAAGGATCAGATAGGCGGTCGGCATTCACCCGAATGCCGACGCAACTGCCGGACGGCTTCTACAGTGCCCTCTTGCCGCTGAACTGATGATAGGCCCACAGGACAACCACGGCACCGACCACGGCGACGATCAGGCTATAGATGTTGAGCCCGGTAACGCCCGACGCGCCAAAGGCGCTGAAGATGAGCCCGCCGACGATGGCGCCGACAATCCCGAGCACGATGTCGAGCACCAGGCCTTGCCCGCTTTTATTGACGATCTTGCTGCCTATGAAGCCGGCGATGACGCCGAGAATAATCCAGCTTAATATTGACATTTTTCCTCTCCGTTCCCCGCACCCGATTACTTCCACATTATTAAGCAAAGCTCAAGCCAACTTGAAAATCATGATTACGGAAAGCTCAAACCGGCTTGAAATTCGCCATGGATGCGTCATTGTTGGAGACGGACGGGCAATTTGACATGGAGATCCACAATGGGACTGTTTGACAATGCCGTTCCCGGCGGCAACGTCGCCAAGCCGCTGATGATCGCGCTCGGCGCACTTTTGGTGGGAAAAATGCTGAGCGGTGGAAGTTCCGCCCAGCCGGAGGCGGCGCAGAGGCCTGCCCCCGTCCCGCCTGATACAACCGCATCCGCCGATGGCGGACTGCTCGGCGGTCTGGGCGGACTGCTCGACAAACTGAAGGACGCCGGCCACGGCAACGTTGCCAATTCGTGGGTCGGCACCGGTCAGAACCAGCCGATCAACCCCAGCGATCTGGGCAGTGCCCTCGGCCCGCAGATCATTCAGGAGATCGCGCAAAGGACGGGTCTGAACCAACAGGACCTGCTCAAGCAACTGTCGGCGGCCTTGCCAGGGCTTGTCGACCAGCTGACGCCGAACGGGCAAGTGCCGCAGCAGAACCAACTCGCGTCCATATTCAGCAAATTCGCGAGCTGACGCCTGTCGCCCCACACCGCCTGCGGTTCGGGACAACGATAACACAGATTAAGATGCGCGTCCGTCTGGACGCGCAACGAATACTTTGAACTATCGGCAAAGCGCTTCGCTTGGCGGTGCCTGCTTCGGAATCGTGCGCGAGGTGCGCCGCGGCTTGGGGGAAATCTGGAGCGGGTAGCGGGAATCGAACCCGCATATTCAGCTTGGAAGGCTGCTGCTCTACCACTGAGCTATACCCGCGCCTTTCAGTCAAGCATCGGATCCGCTCCGACGCTCGCTCTGCGTTTCAGGGCTTCCGGGCCGGCAGTGGTGGAGAGGGTTGGATTTGAACCAACGTAGGCATAGCCAACGGATTTACAGTCCGTCCCCTTTAACCACTCGGGCACCTCTCCAGTCTGCCGCCGGAGCCATGCAACGAGGCATCGACGCGTCGCGGCTGCCAAAGCAGCCCTTCCGCGAAGCGCCTTATGGCGGCAGCGCCCAAAACTGTCAACCGCAACCGTCCGGCAAAAAGCGCTGAATCTCACGCCTCGCCCGACAAGCAGCTTATGCAGCTGTATCCATGGCCGGACGACACGGCTATAGAAGCCGGCCATGAGCAACGACAACAAATCCAAGACCCCTAAAGACACTCACTACGCCAAGCTGCGCCGCGCGCATCGCGACGAGAAGAGCGGCGGCGCGCCTGCATTCAGGCCGCGCCAGCCGGTGCCGCCCGGCGAGAACCCGGCGGATGGGCTGGTGCGGCTCTATGGGCTGCACACGGTGCGGGCCGCACTCGACAATCCGCGCCGCAAAATCAAGAAGATGCTGGTGACGCGCAACGCTGCCGAGCGGCTGGCAATCGCCGACCTTGGCGCTTTGCCCTTCAAGGCGGAGTTGGTCGAACCCAGGGACATCGACAAGGTCACCGGCTCGGATGCCGTGCACCAGGGCGTGGTGATCGAGGCCGAGCCGCTGAAACCGAAGCGGCTCGATGCGCTCGGCGACACCAGGCTGGTGCTGGTGCTCGACCAGATCACCGATCCGCACAATGTCGGTGCGATCCTGCGCTCGGCCGTGGCTTTCGGCGCCGGTGCACTGATCACCACGGCGCGCCACAGCCCGCAGGAATCCGGCGTGCTGGCGAAATCGGCCTCCGGCGCGCTCGAGCATATTGATCAGATCGAGGTGAAGAACCTCGCCGATGCGCTGGAGCAGCTGCGCGAGGCCGGATTCCAGACGATAGGGCTGGATTCCGACGGGCCGGCGGAGCTCGAAACGAGCTTTGCCGGAGAAAAGATCGCGTTGGTACTTGGCGCCGAGGGCAAAGGCCTGCGCCAGAAAACGCGCGAAACGGTGACGACGCTCGCCCGCCTCGACATGCCGGGCGCCATCCGCTCGCTCAACGTGTCGAATGCCGCGGCGGTGGCGCTTTATGCGGCGAGGCGGTGGTTCGCGCGCGGCAAATAGGGCGCAATGCATGTCATTGGATTTTGCCGTTCTCAATCCAGATGGACATATCGATCGATGCGTATCGGTAGGTTCCTCTGCGCATCATGAAATCGTGTCAATCGCAAACCAAAACGCGTTTGAACTCATACTGAAATTCGAAGATTTCTATGAGGACGTCACTCTTCCGATCGAATCCCTACCTTCCTTGACCAAGCAAGTTGAGGCACTTGTGCGAACTGAAGGAATGTCGGAGGAATCCAAAGATTTTCTGAAACGTTTTGCCGATCTCATACGCTATGCGGTCGAACGAAGTCGGCCCATCGAAGGTATTGCGGACTAATTCACTTCACTCTCACCCAACCTCGTGACCAGCCATGCGCTCCAGTGCCCTGACCAGTGCCGAATGGTCTTCCTTTGCTCCACCGTTCGCCGCGCAAGAGTTGAACAATTGCTGCGTCATCGAGGTGTTGGGTAGTGCTACCCCAAGCGCCTTCGCGCCTTCCAGCGCCAGATTGAGATCCTTCTGGTGGAGTTCGACGCGAAAGCCCGGCGCGAAGCTGCGCTTGATCATGCGCTCGCCATGTACTTCCAGAATGCGCGAGGCGGCCAGCCCGCCCATCAGCGCCTGCCGGACCTTGGCCGGGTCGGCGCCGGCTTTCGATGCAAAAACCAGCGCTTCGGCGACGGCCTCGATGGTCAGCGCGACGACGATCTGATTGGCGACCTTGGTGATCTGGCCGACGCCGTTGGGTCCGACCAAAGTGATGTTCTTGCCAAGCTTCTCGAAGATGGGCCTGGCGCGTTCGAAGGCTGTTTCCTCGCCGCCGACCATGATGGTCAGCGACGCCGCCTTGGCGCCGACCTCGCCGCCCGACACCGGCGCATCGAGATAGTCGCAGCCGAGATCGTTGATCTTTTTTGCGAAGGCCCTGGTCTCGATCGGCGAGATCGAGCTCATGTCGATGACCAGCTTGCCTTTAGTGAGGCCGGACGCGACGCCATTCTCAGCGAACAGCACGTCGGCGACCTGCGGCGTATCCGGAACCATGGTGATGACGATGTCGGCGGCACGCGCGACGGCATCATGGCCGGTGACGACCTTCAGGCCCTTGGCGACGAGGTCGGCCGGCGGTTTCGAGCGGTGGTCGCTGGCGACGACCTGATAACCGGCGTCTAGCAGATGCCCCGCCATCGGCGCGCCCATGATGCCGAGGCCGATGAAGCCGATGGTTTCCATGTCCTTCTCCGTTTCTTGTTAAGGGGGCGCGCAGGAACGCGACGTGCGACACGTTGCGTCTATGCCGCCGCACTCCCCTGCCCGGCCAGGTCCCTGAACCACCCAAGCCCGGCTTCCGTTCCGCCCTTCGGCTTGTACTCCGCCCCGACCCAGCCGGAATAGCCGATGCGGTCGATGTGGTTGTACAGGAAGGGAAAATTGATCTCGCCCGTCCCCGGCTCATGACGGCCGGGATTATCCGCAAGCTGGATATGCGCGATGCGGTTGAGGTTTGCCTCGATGGTACGGGCGAGATCCCCCTCCATGATCTGCATGTGATAGATATCGTATTGCAGGAACAGGTTCTTCGAGCCGACGCGGTCGATCAGCGCCAGGGCCTGGTCCGAGTAATTCAGGAAGAAGCCCGGAATGTCGCGGGTGTTGATCGGCTCGATCAGCAGCCTGATGCCGGCCTGCTCCAGCTTTTCCGCCGCGAAAGCCAGATTTTCGGCGAAGACGTCTTCCAGCACGGAGCGGTCGACGCCTTGCGGCGCGATGCCGGCGAGGCAGTTGACCTGCTCGCAGCCCAATGCGTGCGCATAGGTGACGACCTTGGCAATGCCCTGCCGGAACTCCGGCACGCGGTCGGGCAGGATCGCGATGCCGCGCTCGCCCTTGGCCCAGTCGCCGGCAGGCAGGTTGAACAGGACCTGTGTCAGCCCGTTCTTCTTCAACCTGGCTGCGACGACATCCGGCGCATGGTCATAGGGGCCGATATACTCGACGCCCTTGAAGCCCGCGCGGGCGGCGGCATCGAAGCGGTCGAGGAAGTCATGCTCGCCAAAGAGCATCGAAAGATTGGCTGAGAACCGTGGCATGGCAGTAGTTCCTCATATGCGGCTTAATCGAGCATGACGATCGCCGTGGGGGCATCTTCGTGATGTTCGGCTAGCTCCTCGAATTCGGTGATCTTGTCGATTTCGGTACCCATCGAAACGTTGGTGACGCGCTCGAGGATGAATTCGAGCACCACCGGAACCTGGTGCTCGTTCATCAGGCGCTGCGCCTCCTTGAACGCGCCGGCGAATTCCTCCGGCCGGCGCACCCGGACCGCCTTGCAGCCCATCGCCTCGGCGACGGCGAGGTGGTCGACGCCATAGCCAGCTTCGGCATCGCCCTGTCGATTGACGTTCTCGAAGGCCAGGCTGACCTCGAAATCCATCGAAAAGCCGCGCTGCGCCTGGCGGATCAGGCCGAGATAGGCGTTGTTCACGACGACATGGATGTAGGGTAATCTGTGCTGCGCACCGGCTGCCAGTTCCTCGATCATGAACTGGAAATCATAGTCGCCGGACAGCGCCACGATAGTGCGGTCCGGATCGGCGGCCCGAACGCCGAGTGCTGCGGGCAGCGTCCAGCCGAGCGGGCCGGCCTGGCCGCAATTGATCCAGTTGCGTGGCTTGTAGACATGCAGGAACTGCGCACCGGCGATCTGCGACAAGCCGATCGTGGTGACATAGGTGGTGTCGCGGCCGAACGCCTTGTTCATCTCCTCGTAGACGCGCTGCGGCTTCAGCGGCACCTGGTCGAAATGGGTCTTGCGCTTCATCGTCTTCTTGCGCTGCCGGCATTCGCCGGCCCAGCCCGACCAGTCGCGCAATTTTCCGGCCGTCCTCCACTCGGTGGCGACGTCGAGCAGCATCTTAAGCGCCGCACCGGCATCTGAGACGACGCCAAGGTCCGGTGCGAAGACCCGGCCGATCTGCGTCGGCTCGATATCGACGTGGATGAACTTCTTGCCCTTGGTGTAGACGTCGACCGAACCGGTGTGGCGGTTGGCCCAGCGGTTGCCGATGCCGAAAACGAAATCGGCTTCGAGCATCGTGGCATTGCCATAGCGGTGCGAGGTCTGCAGCCCGCACATGCCGGCCATCAGGCGGTGGTCGTCGGGGATCGCGCCCCAGCCCATCAGCGTCGGGATGACGGGCACGCCGGTGACTTCGGCGAATTCGATCAGCAGATCGGACGCATCGGCGTTGATGATGCCGCCGCCGGCGATGATGACAGGCTTTTCCGCCCCGTTCAGCATCGTCAACGCCTTCTCGGCCTGAGCGCGCGACATTGCCGGCTTGAACGGCACCAGCGGCTCGTAGGCATCGATGTCGAACTCGATCTCGGTCAGTTGCACATCGACAGGCAAATCGATCAGCACCGGCCCCGGCCGCGACGAGCGCATCAGATGAAACGCTTTCTGCAACGCCATCGGCACCAGATAGGGTTCCATCACCGTAACCGCCCATTTGGCGACGGGTGCGGCGATCGCCGCAATGTCGACGGCCTGAAAATCCTCCTTGTTGAGACGCGCCCGCGGCGCCTGCCCGGTGATGCAGAGGATGGGAATTGAATCGGCAGCGGCCGAATAGAGGCCAGTGATCATGTCGGTGCCGGCAGGACCCGAGGTGCCGATGCACAGACCGATATTGCCCGATCTGGCGCGGGTAAACCCTTCGGCCATATGCGAAGCCGCCTCGACGTGCCGCGCAAGGATGTGGCGGATACTGCCCCTCGCCTTCAGCGCCGAATAGAGCGGGTTGATCGCAGCACCCGGCACGCCGAAGGCACAGGAGATGCCTTCCTTTTCGAGAACGAGAACCGCTGCGTCGACTGCGCGCATCCTGGCCATGTCAGCCTCCACGGAATTGTTGATAGCCGATGATGCCAGCGCACCAATGATTTTTCAATTTTTTCAGAATATATTTTCATTTCTAGAAAACGGCTCTTGTAGATTGAATTGATTTGACTTTCTGTTTTCCACGAATTCGCTTCGCAAATCGATGAAAAACTTTTTCATTGCCTTGCTGGGCGAACAGAGCGAAGAATGGCCCGATGGAAACCACCGAAAAACGCCAGCGCGGCCGGCCGCGCGCCTTCAACGGGCCGGCCGAGGCTGCTTCGGTGCAGTCGCTGGACCGGGCGCTGCGCATCCTGGCAATCGTTGCCGATGGCAGCGGCCTGTCGCTGAGCGAGATCGCCGCCAGTTCCGGTCTGCCGGCATCCACCGCCTACCGCATGCTGACGACGCTGGAAAACCACGGCATGGTCGAGTTCGACGGTACCGACCAGCTGTGGTCGATCGGCGTCGAGACCTATCGCATGGGCGCGGCGTTCCTGCGCCGCCGCAAGCTGGTCGACCGCGCCCGTATCGTCATGCAGGAATTGATGGAGAAGACCGGCGAGACCGCCAATCTCGGCGTCGCCGAGGACGATTGCGTCGTCTTTGTCAGTCAGGTCGAGACGCATCAGGCGATCCGCGCCTTCTTCCGGCCGGGGACGCGCAGCTCCTTCCATGCCTCGGGCATCGGCAAGGCAGTGCTGGCGCATCTCGAGCCGGAACGCGTCGCCACCATCCTGCGCCGGGCCGGGCTGGAGCGCTTCACCGAAAACACGCTGTCCGATATCCCGGCGCTCGCCCGCGACCTGGTGACGATCAAGCTGCGCGGCTGGTCGGTAGACGACGAGGAGCGGCATCCGGGCATGCGCTGCGTTGCCGCCGCCATCTTCAATGAGTTCGGCGAGCCGATCGGCGGCGTTTCGGTTTCCGGGCCGACGGTGCGGGTAACGCCGGAACGGCTGGCCGAAATCGGCCCGCTTGTGCACGATGCGGCGGCGAAGGTGACAAGGATGATCGGCGGGCTGCCGACCCCTCCCGGCCTTCGCAGCGAACCGAGCGCATGGCTGCGCTGACCAGCGTCGAATGGTGCGACATCTGCCAGGATGGCCAAAGCTAGGCCCCGGGCACCGCGCTCTTGGTCGATAGGTCGTAGAAATCAAGCAGCATCGCCAGCCCAACTCCGCAGGCGGTGAAGATTAGGCCGGCAATGAAGATACGATTGGCGCGTTCATAAACGCGCCGTTGTAGAGACGTTATGTCGAGCAGCAACCGCAGCGCTCGTATCTGCAGGGCAATGCCGATCAAAATCGGCACGACGGCGGCCAGGTGATAGATTTCCCAAGGTATCGGGTTGGCGGCCCAATGCGTGATGAAGCCCAGCGAGAACGCCAGCAGGATGCCGACGGTGGTGATTGTGCCGTTGCGGAAAACCGTCTCGATCGGCTCTTCGTTCGGATCGTGCTCGCCCAAGCGCCCTCTCCCTGTTTCGCTATCGGTGCAGACTAGGCTGTTGGGAAATCGCTGTATACTGCCGGGTTCCTGGTGAAATCAGAGACAAATGATAGCTAAATTGCTTGGAGACTGAAGCTGGCGCTGCCCCTCATTGCCCTGCCGGGCATTTCTCCCCGTATAGTGACGGGGAGAAAGAAGCTGACCGCGACCTTGGCGCCCTCTTGCAGCGCTGGAGACTGCCGAAGTCATCGCCGAAAGCGTCCCTTCTCCCCGTCACTATACGGGGAGAAGATGCCGGCAGGCAGATGAGGGGCAGCGCCGACACTGATAGTCAGTCGATTTCGACAGGAAGCCTATCGCCGAACAACAGAAAAAGGGCCAGTGGGGCGCCCTTCTTCCGGTTGCATGAAACGGTCATCCCAAGCTGGCATCGTGGCCCTCAAAGCCAGCAGCGATGGCGATAGCCGTCGTAGCCGACATAGGTGTCCGAGTACGGGTCGTAGCTCTGGTAGCGATTGAGGCAGCGCCGGACGTGCCACGAGCCGCCGTCTTCCTCGATATAGACGGTGCGCGGCTGGGCCAGCGCGCTGCCGAGCAGGAAGCCGCCACACCTGCGGCAATGCCGATGCCGAGGTGCTTGTGCTTGTGATGGGCGGCCGACGGCTGAACGGTGCCGACCAGCATGGCGGCGGCGACAGTGGTGGCGACGAGGCCGGAAATGATGGTGCGCTTGAACATGACGATCTCCTTGTTGTGGGAGGCGATCCAACCGCCTCTTGATCATAAGTCGTTGCGGCGGAGAAAAAGGTTCAAACATTTTTCGGGTCTCTTCGTAAGCGGGCAGCTGAGGCCGTTCAGCGCTGGTAATTCCATGGCATGAGGGCGTCGATATCGCTGTTTGGCCAGCCATTGGCAAT
>NZ_JAMYQK010000071.1:0-11981 GCF_040320845.1 Mesorhizobium sp. M0601 | reverse complement strand
TCTGGTGCTCAGTCCTTGGAATTGCTCGGCGTCTGAAACACGTCGCTCCGGCCATGTCACTGTCAACGCCCACATGCCCAAGGCGCATCGACGCTTGCGTGCGCCGACGCATGCGCTTCCCAACATCCGCGGCGATCGGTTAATGTCGATAGACCGCCCACGCGCCCGACGAGGCCAGCGCCAGCTGCATCGATTGCGTCAGGTTCATAACGGCCATAATCCCGGCCCAGCGAACTCTCTCGTTAGGGCAGCTCGGGGAGTGCTACGGCTGGATGCTCTTGGGAACATCCCGAGCGCATGATCCGGCGGCGAGGATAACAATCTGAACCACGCGCTGCCTCCACATGATGGCGCCGGCGAACTCAACCAAGCCGTGCTGCCATTCGTGGTGAACTGGATAACACGGCCTATCTTCTCGCTCGAAAATTCGGCGGCCTCGACAATCATTGCCAGGGGCACCTCGACCGATTCCTTCGCCGACTATCCGCGTCTCATCGGCTGTCGCGCTGATCCGGATTGACAGCCACCCGCAATTAAAGGGCCATTTGATGACACCTAGGCCTCCCCAGCAGTATTAGTTCACAAAGCAGGTCGGCACCCCTGCGATCCGCCGGACCCGGTCAGCGTGTGCTTCGGGTTCGGGGTGCAAGATCAGGCGGTGCCATTTGCACGGATGGCGGCGAACCAACCACCACGGCAGGGGCGCCAGATTGCTCACCACGTTGGCTCTCCACTTCGCGGCTCATAGCTTGGTGAGCAGCTTGCATCTCCGGAACGGTGAAAACCGGCACCTCGCCCTTGAAACCCTGGAGTTCAAAGGCGCCCGCCTGGACGACCGGCATCGGCGCTCCTGCCGCAAAGCCGGGACCAAGCACTAGGGGGATGCCCAGCTTCTTGGTCGTCGACTCGAGCCGAGCCGTGCGGTTCACCGGAGAGCCGATCGCGGTGTAATCGAAACGCCGTTCGGAGCCGAAATTGCCTACCGAGCAAATGCCCGTCTCGATAGCGACGCCGATTGCGATGGAGGGGTGGCCGTCCGCGCTGAAGGCGGCGTCTTCACGCTTCACCCGTTCGATCAGGGCAAGGCCCGCGCCGAGCGCGCGCTCGCGATGGTCCGGCTGATCAAGCGGCGCGTTCCAGAAGGCCAGCACCGCGTCACCCATGAACTTGTCGATGGTGCCGTCGCGCTTGAGGATCTCATCGGTCGCAATGCCGAGGAAGTGGTTGACCACCTTTGCGATTTCCTGGGTGTCGAGTTGTTCGCTCATCGTCGTGAAGCCGCGTATGTCGCTGAGCAGGATCGTGATCTCGCGCTTCTCGCCGGACAGGATCGCTTCGGTGTCTGAGCTTGCGAGGCGCTGCACCACGGAAGGCGACAGATACTGGGCGAACTGCCGTGCCAGGGTGGACCGGCGCTGCTCGCTGCGCCTGTAGAGAACATAGCCTTCGAAGCCGGCTACCAGGATCGTCGCAAGCGCCGGCTGCAGCGGGTCATAGAGTGCACCCTGCAGGCTGTATTCGAGAGCGCCGAACACGAACGGCGTGACGGCAAGCAGCACGAGAGCCAGGGCACCAAGCACGACACGCCCGGCGAGCACTCCGGAAAGTCCGATGAAAATGACCGCACTGAGGACAAACCAGAGCCGCTCCACCGTGCGCGCATGCGTTGGCTCTGTTAGGTAGCGCCCGGCAAGCAACTGGCCGATTGCATCGGCGTGGATGTCCGCGCCTGGTCGCGCTGGACGTGTCGGGGTGGGCAGGTACTGCGTCAGTCCCACGGCCGACAGATCGACAATGGCGATGGCGTCCCGCAGCCGTGGATCACTGCCGCCCGAAAGGATAGTGCTGGCAGATATACGCGGCGTATCCGTGGCGGTTTCCCAGAGGCGGATGCTCCCCTCCGGCTCGAGCAGCACGATGGCGCCGGCCATCCTGAGTGCGTCGAACCCGGCCGCATTCATCCGGGCTATGTAGCCGTCCTGCCCGGCGTAAAGGCGCAGGAGCTCGAGCGCGAAGGACGGCCACAGCTGCACGCCTTGAGCGGTATTGCGAAGCCACAGCAGTGGCACATGGCGCAGTACGCCGTCGGGATCGGGCAAGGTGCGAATTACGCCGAGGCCCGCGGCGGCGTTGGAGAATTCGGCAAGCGAGCCGGTCAGGCCGGTGAAGCCGGGAAGTGTGTCGGGTACCTGTCCGACGATCGACCAGCCGGCTTTGGGCCCTGCATCTGAAACCGTCGCCTCATTGCCCAGGCTGACAGCAAGCGCCGTTCGATTTTTGGCCAGCGCCGCTGCCAGGCGCTTGTCTCCGGCGATGCCCTCAGGCGAGGTGTCGGCCTCGGGCAGCACCAGCGCAAGTCCGATGACCGCGGCACCGGACTTGGTGATGCCATCGACCAGATCGGCCAAGAGGCCCCGGTTCCAGGGCCATCGCCCATGTGCCTTGAGGCTGGCGTCGTCTATCGAGACAATCACGACAGGATTGCTCGTCGCCTGGCGCGGAGCGAGAAACTGGTAGAAGTCGTACGTCCGCTCACGCAGGCGCGACAGCGGCCCGTCGAAAGCCAAATGGCAAGCGAGCAGCAGGAGCACGACCAAAAGGCCGGATATCTTACTCCTGGCAGCTTGCCGCCAATCAGCCCAGCGCCAACCGACCAAGAGGCTCATGTCGTACGGCCAGGCCTATTCACAGTAGTAGCAGCAACCCTCACCCTGACACTCGCCCTTATTCACGCCGCCGCCCACGGGTGGCGTTGGGGTGTCGGGGAACTCCATGACCACTCCTGGCAATGCGCCGTCGGTGGAGTCGCAGATTTTGAGCGAGCCGCCGAGTGCCGACGCACAAAGTGCGCTTACGTCCAGTCCCGGACCCGGTGCGCCTGGCAGGCCGGTGCCGGCAATCCGGTCGATGCTGTCCAATATCGGGAAGGTGTCGATTCCGCCGTAGCCGGTCAGCAGCTTGCCATCTTCCGATGTGCAGGCGTAGCCCGGGTTTGTGATGACCAGCCGTTTGCCATTGATCGTGCAGGTCATGCGGCCGGCGCGCAGAATGCCGACGGTCTGGCCGGCTGCCACCAGCACTTCGATGATGCCGCCTCTGGCCCCGAGCACCATATGCGGCGTCGCAACCTGCATGACGCCGCCTTTCGAAACCTGGCCGCCATAAAAACGGGCCAGGCCGCTGTTCATCCCGATGTCGATCTTGCCCGATCCGGAGCCCGGATTGTAGACGAACTCGTCGATCGTCAGGCTGGTGTTCGGACCAATCTTGGCGCTCGATTCGTCCCGGAACACCAGCATTCCAAGACCAGTGGGATTGCTGCGCAGCTGGTCACCGAGTTCGACGCCGGCCCCCACGTTCATTGTCCCGCCGTTGTTGCGGACGATGTTGGTCTGGTAGGCCGTCATCGACCCGACCGTCTCAGCGGCGGATGGTGCCGCAAAGGCAAGGCAGGCGATAAAAATGGCGATCTGACGGTACGGGGTCCTCATCGCGGCCTCTTTCAATTGAGCGTCAACGTATAGCTCATGAGCATTTCGAACGATTTTCGGTCGCGGTTGGCGATGTCGAAGTTGGTTTCGCGATAGGCGAGATCGACGCTGATCTTCTGCGCCTCCGTCAGCTGAAAATCGCTTTCCGAGGCAATGCGCCAGAAGTCGCTCTTGATATTTGTGCCGATGCCGACGGACAGATCGGGAGTGTTGCTGTGGCCGGCCGAAAAGGCGATCTGGTGCGACCATGCGAAAAGATCCGGTACGTTCATCAACAGGCCGCCATAGCGGACCTCGCCCGTGTAGCTGTGGCCGATTTCGCCAGATCCGGAGGCGAAGTCATTCGAGCCGACCAGCCGCAGTCCTAGCGCCTGGCCATTGCGGAAGCGGTAGCTGCCGCCCGCCTCATAGAAAACCCTGCTATCGGCGAAAATGCCTTGCGAGGCGCTTAGATCGATGTAGCCGCCGCCTGCGAAAAGCGTCGTTTCGACCGTCGGGCGCACAAGAAAGCGCCCACTGACGCCAATGCCGGTCTCGTGGATATCGCTGTCGAAACGATCCGTAACTGTGAACGCCGAAAGCAACAGGCGCAGCGAATCGATCCCACTATTCGGCAGCCCCTTGTCCCAGGTGATCGCGGCGTTGCCGTGGATAAAAGTCTTCTCGCTGCCCGGAACCGACAGGTCTTCCGTGAAAAAGCGCTGTGTCGCGGTCAACGAGCCTGAAAGAACGAGAGCGTCGGCGCTTGGCGTGCCGAGGTCCCACCGGACAAAGCCTTCCGCCCGCCCATAGGGCGAGACGAAGCTGTCGTCGTCCTGCGCCCCGCCGGGCTCAAAATCGGTAAATGCGCTGAACACGCCGCCGGTCAGGGCGAGTTCCCAGGTGACGCCACGCAACGCGCGCTCGATGCGGGCGAGCAGGCGAACGGCTTCCTGCTGCTCACTTGCGGTAAGGCCGCCTACTTCGATGCCGTACTGCACCTGCCGCCGGGCCAATTCATAGGAGCCGACATGATAGTACAACCGGCTGGCCGCCAGCCGGGCGCGCGCATCGCGGGGGTATTTGATCAGATACTGCTCGATCGAGGAGATCGCCTGATCGTATTGTCCCGCGTTGACGGCAACTGTGACGAACTGGGCGAGCGTTCCGTTGTCGGCAGGACTGGAGATGCGGGCCGAAAACGCATCGTCATATGCCGTAAAAAGACCTTGTGCGCCGGCCGGCAATACGCCGGTACAAAGCAGCGCTGCGGCGAAGCCGAAGATCGTTCGAAACGAAGATTGCATGCCGAGAACCCACCCCAAACCCGACTAGTGCGAAGGATTTAGCACGACTCCAAGAAAAAGGCGACTGAACTGTCACCAGACCATGCGAGTCTCAGCAGCTGTTGCAGCGGCGCAACAAACTATCGGGTTTATTCGTATTTCGGCCGCGCTGGTTGTCAAGACATCTTCTCAGCGTTGCTGTACATAATTGAAGTATTCGGCACCAGTGGCAACTAACTAAAATCATCATCAGTGGCGGACCGCACAGACGACAAGATTAATATTGTTCGCGCGATTCTGCGCGTGTCTGGTCACCGAATGAGGCTTCAAGGTCACCCACGGCTCATCCAAAGGTCTTCCGTTGCGTTGCGCAATGGGTCGGAGAGCTGCCGGAAGGTGCTTCTCACGACGCGTGCGCGATGCGGCCTGGCTCTTGCTGTTTCGTTGAACGCGACGAGGTCAGCTTATCGCCCCCGACTCCCAGGGACGCGTCACCGGACGCGTCTTGCTACAGCACGAGCATGGTGGCCAGCCCCAGCATCAGGCCCATGCCTACAATATCGGTCACGGTGGTGAGGAAGATCGCCGAGGCGACCGCCGGATCGGCGCCGACCCGGCGCAGGCCCAACGGGATCAGCACGCCGGAGATTCCGGACATGAGACACGATCCGGACATGGCAAGCAGGATCACAAGTGCCAGCATCGGCGCTTGGGCCGCCGACTCCGGTTGCCGCGAGGCGTAGAACCACATCGCCGCAGCCGCAACAAGGCCGACGAGCACGCCGTTGGCGATCCCGAGCGCGCCCTCCCGCATCACCAGGTGCAGCTTCGGTCGTTTGTCCACATCCCCCAGGGCAAGGCCACGCAGCGTCATAGCGAGTGCCTGGCAGCCGGTGTTTCCGCTCTGCCCGGCCAAGACCGGGAGGAACGCCGCCAGGGCGACGATCTTCTCGATCGTGCCTGTGAATGAACTGACCACGAAAGCGGCCATGAAGGCCGTTAGCAGGTTCAGCTGCAGCCACGGATGACGCTTCAAGAAGGCTGAAAACAGCGGCGTAAAAGAACGCTCCTCCTTCTGGACACCCACCATCTGGCCAGACTGGGCGGAAATCTCGATGATTTGCTGCTCGAACAAGCGCCAGCCGCGAACCTGCCCGAGCAGCCGGTTCTCCGCGTCCACCACCGGATAGACAGGGTACTGACGGCGTACTGCTGCCTTGCAGGCGTCGCTCAAAGACAGACCGACATTAAGGGCGAACGGCCTGGGCAGCATGATCTGATCCACCGTCGCGTCCGCTTCGCTCAGCATCAGATCGCGCAGGACCACCAGGCCAACCAGTTTATTGCCCTCGTCCGTGACGTAGAGATAAGTGAGCTCGGTCGGCACCTTGGCGCGTCTGACCGCCTCCACTGCGGCGGCAACCGTCGTCGCGACAGGAACGCTGGCGGGAATCGGGTCCATCAGCTCGACGAGCGAGTCGGGGACCGCGAAATCCTTGCCACCGCCATGAGACCTGATGGGCCGCATATGCGGTGGCAAATGCTCGGCCACCTTACGGGCGTGCCCGTCCGGCAACAGCTTTAGTGTGTCGCGGATGAACTCGGGAGATTCTCGGGCCAGCAATTCAGCCGCGTCATCAGGTGCTCGAGCCCGCAGCGTGCGCACCAACTTCTGAACGTCGTTCTCTTCTTTCATTTGCTGCGGCCCCCAATTGAAAGTCACATAATATGTAAAGTATCGGATCGCACCAGTGCGGAAATACAACAGCTTCTTTCGGCCCCAGCAGTCCGTCTGATGGCTCTCGAAGTTATTGGCCTCTTATGAGTTGATTTACGCCGACTGACGTCAGCAGTGACGCCGCAGACGCCATCTCACCCTGGGGTGATCCGGACCGGCCCGGAATTCCCGGCTGGACTCTTATGGGCCGTCCTTCATATGGGCAACGTCGTTGCAGTCAGCTTCAATTCAATCTCTGCCAATGGCGGGTTGGAGAGTCTTGCAGCGGATCTCCGCAGCGTTGCCGATATGGGCGTCGAAGCCGTCGAACTGGGATTGACGACCCTCGACCTCATAGCGGTGGCCGTGTCGTCCCTGAAAGAGCCGAGAGGCTTGTCGCGCTGACCGGCCAATTCGTTTTCCGCTGTTCGGTTCACGGCGTCGTCTCATCGAACCTCATGGACCCTGCGGTCAGCCGCTACCACATTGATGCTGCAAGGGCCCTGGTCGAACTCTGCGATCGGATCGATGCGCGCGTGCTTGTCGAGCATAGTGGGCATTTTCGCGCCGACCAGGTTCTCGAACGAGCCGGTGCGGAGGAACGCGAACGCGAAGCGTTGTTCGAGCTTGCCGAGTTCTGCAAGCCCTATGGTGTGCGCATCGCCTTCGAGAACCTCTTCGCCATGGAACCGGTCAGTGCCGGCAGACCCCGGCCGAGGTGGCGCAGACGGTGAAGGCGGTCGGCCATCCCAACCTGGTGGCGCTCATCAATTTCAGCCACACTTATATTGGATCCACCCATCGCGGCTTGACCTTCCGCGAGCAACTGCGGGCGATGGCACCAGTGGCAGGGCACCTGCATGTCCATGACTCCTTCGGGCGCCCGCAGGGCTTCCACAGGACCTATCCCGCAGGAGGATGCAGCGCTGGGTATAGGCGACCTGCACATGCTTCTCGGCTGGGGCGATATCGAATGGGATGACATCTTCAGTGAGCCGGCCTTCTTGCCGGGGACCGTCCTCATCATGGAAATCGGATCCCGCTGTCGCAACGACCAGCCTGATTGCCTGGCCCCGGGCAAAAACCCTCACCGCCTTGAACAATCGCGCTGAGCGCGGAGCGGCGGAGTAAAGGTCGAGCACTTGGCTTGGCCGCTCCTCGGCCGTCGAGCGGGGCAGGGGCCGGAAACATCCCAATCACCAGCCAATGGCCAGCCGGGCAGTCGACTGATTTTTGCTCTGTGCAATCGCTTGCCTCCTCACCACCTCGGCTCTCAGCTTCGCCGGGGATGCTCTCGCATTCCGGGTGAGGGCAATCGATCCGTAACCATGAAAATCGTAAGTTGAGCTGGCAGATGGACATGCGCAACCACCATCGAAGACATGCCGGAGGTGGATGAACGAAGCCTTTGCCGTCCGTTTGCAACAAGTTATTTACTTTCTAGAGGGCGTGCCAGCCGCACGCCAGGCCCGCCGCCATTTTCGGGAATGAATTCCACGCCACCGGCCTCTAACGCACGCTTCAGTGCTTCGATCGTCACCTGGTTGGCCTTCAACATGCCAGCGAGTGGCTCAAGCCGCTTAATGGTCGCGACCGACACTTTCGACTTTGCGGCGAGGGCTTTCTGATCCCATTGCAAAAGTGCGCGGGCTGCTCGCAACTGCTCACTCGTTATCATCGTTATACCTAACGCATCATTTGATGCTAAAAGTCTTGACTATACCGACGGTTTCGTTTAAGACTGTAGAGTGGATAATGCGCTCGCTCAGCCCTGGACAACTCGACCGGTGGCAGGACGAGCGCGTGTGAAACGGCCGAATAAGGTGGTGCAACACCTTACCCGGCCTGACCACAACCCTAAGCTTTTGAGGAGCTCGGATCATGGCTGATTCCGACAATATCACGAGTCTGCCATTCGTCACCCGCAGGCGAGTGCTTGCGGGAACCGTGGTGGCTACTACCGCGTGGACGCTTGAAAGTAACGCGTCCGCAGGCGACGTCCGAACGACCAATGTGCCTTCTGACCCAGCGCTGGCGCTTCGGCGGGAATGGCAGACAGCCCACAAGTTAACTAATCGGCTTTGCCGCAGGCAGCAGCGCCTGGAGACCAAGCTTGTCGAATGCGTCGGCTTTCCTTGTGTGGACGTCCGCCTGCCCGATGGCGAGGAACTAACAGTCTACTCGATCGAGGCGCTCGATCAGGTGCTCGGGAACGGGCCGGATACCGCCGCTCTCCGAGAGAGGGCCGAATCTGAGTTTGCTGCGCATCAGGCACGCTGGGATGCGGCTGCTGAGAAGACCGGTTACATTGCTGCCCTCAGAGCCGAACGCGAAGCTGGCGAGCGGACGAAGGATCTTCTGGAAGCCTTCTCAACGACCCCCGCTACGACTCTCGCCGGTGTGGCATGCAAGCTCGATGCCGTATTGTGTGAGGGCGAGGCCTGGGAGGAATGCTCCGAATTTCCTTGGCCGCAAATCCGTTCAGCGCTCGGTGACCTGGCGCGCATCGCCGAAGGCATTGGTGCTGACCGAGTGCGGCGCCGAAGGATCCCTCATGACCAAGCTGAAACTCTCCGCCCTTCCCGATGACCGTCCGGTCAAGATCACGGTCGAACTGCCCGGCGCCGTTCATTGCGATCTCGTCGCCTATGCTGAATTGCTCGGCCGCGACGGACAGATAGTCGCCGATCCGGCAAAGCTGATATACCGATGCTGACCCGGTTTATGACAAGACAGAGCGTTTGCCAGAACCCGACGAACCCTGAAGCCGGGACGAGTGTTCCGGGTTTATGCCAGTCGGACGGCCGTCAGGGCGAATACCGATCACGCAGGAACTCGATGAAGACCGGCAGTGCAGGATTGGCGTTATCCGGGCGCCAGCGGGCAAAATTGTAGATCTGGACTGGCTTGATCCCGATCCGCAGCTTACGGCAGACTGCACCTTCAGGAATAATATTGGCATCTCCATCGTGGATCAGAGCGACACCAAGACCATTTTCGACAAGGCGCAGAAGGATGCCCGCACTGACGTGATGTTCAACAACTGCGGGAAGCTGTACACTGCTTCCAACAGCATCGGCTAGGAGAAATGCTTCGCCCCTGCGCACTAGCAGCGTCTCCTGGCCTAGCTCCGACCACTCGATCACGGAATTGCTTGCGAGAGGATGATTGGAAGCAACAACGACGGCTAAGGTATCGTTCCACAATCTCAGTTCGAATGCGCCGCCAGTAGATCGGGAGGAGGAAGTGACGGTGACGTCGACGTCCGTCTCGCCCAAGGCAACCCCGAATTCAGGGTGAGATCCTTCGATCAAGCTCACGGTCACATTTGAATGACATTTCCCGAACTCGAGGACCGCATCCAGCGCTCGCCCGGCAAGGATGAGCCCGTTGGCGCCGATGCAAAGTCTTTGGTGTTGGTCTTTGAACCCGGTCCTAGCCAGCGTCAGAGTATTGTCCAGTTCGAGCAGCACGGACCGTAGACGACCAAGGAAACGCTCGCCGGCCGGGGTCGGGCCCACGCCGCCGGCATGGCGATGAAATATTCTCGTTCCCATCGCGTATTCGAGATCGCGTATGCGCCGGCTGAGCGCGGTGTGATGGATCCCGGCGCGCCGCGCCGCGCGCAGAAAGCTGCCCTCCTCGGCGACTACAAGCGCATAATTGAGAGTCGCTAGTTGAATGGAGCTCCGCATCTCTGCTCGACGTCTAGGTGGCGACAAATCGCACACGTTTGAGCGCTTTTGGCCGCGGCGGGCTATCATCAAATCTCAGTATTGACACTGATGAGGCCACCGACGCCTCTTATGAAAGAAACCACGGACGTCAGGTGGCGTGCAGCAATCTCTCGCGATCACCGGGAGCGATCCCGAATGCGCATCGGAGTAGACGAACTCGAGTGTGTGTGTGTGTGTATGCTTTGCGCCGCCTTCACCTGAGGGGAACATTTAACCTTGAGTGGCACTCATGGTCGGCCACGGCGCCTCGCCGTCATTCATGCTGCGTCGGTACGGTGGGTCCGCTGACAGGGGAGGGCTCGCACGAGCCGATCAGCCATGGCAGGGCGCTCGCAGCGATGGTCCCGAAGGACACTCACTCGAAAGAGACCACTCGTTTTTTCGCTCATCTAATGGACGGCTCGCCCGCTAGCTCCAGGGACAACACCGGCCAAAACATCTATCTCGGAATTCCGGTGCTTGAACAAAGACAAAGCGGCGGACCGTCTCGAATTGAAGGTCCGCCGTTCCGGGTCGTTCAGATCACAAGGAACGAACCTGCCGTAAGCGACAGACCTGGAGAGAGAGTGGCGAACTGTATTTGAGCTGCGCCACCGATCCCGTCGCTGTCGAAAGAGAGCGCCCCGGTTGAGCTGTTGTAGATTATATGGTCGGAACTGTCATGCGCAGCCGTGCCAGCAAAGAAAGCATCGGATGAAAGGCCGCCCAACTTAAGCCCGGCAAAAACGGCGTCGTCGAGCTGGATCTTGTCCTGGAGCTTGTTGAAGTCGGTGACCTTGTCGATATTGCCGGCTCCAAGAGCGCTGTTGAACACGAAGGCATCATTGCCTCCGTTACCGGTCAAGATGTCGGCACCTCGTCCGCCGTTGATGACATTGGCGCCGGCATTGCCCAGGATGGCTTGGTTAAGCTCATTCCCAGTGAGATTGATCGCCGTTGTGCCCGACGGATTGACGGTGGCGAGAAGCTCGATCTCCTGCCCGGATAAAAGGACATGGCTCACCGAGGCGAGAACTTTGTCAGTGCCACCATCAACCGCCTCGTACACCCTATCGCCGGCGTTATCGACATAGTAGGTGTCGTTGCCGCGGTAGCCTGCCATCATGTCACCACCGCTGCCGCCGTCGATGACATTGGCGCCGGCATTGCCCAGGATGGTTTGAGCGAACTCGTTGCCGGTGAGGTTGATGGCTGTGGTACCTGAAGAGTTCGTTGTACCGAGAAGCTCGATCTCCGAGCCGGCCGCAAGCGCATGACTTACTGAGGCGAGCACCTTGTCGGTACCGCCGCCCACCGCCTCAATGACCTTGTCACCGGCATTGTCGACAAAGTAGGCGTCGTTACCACCATAGCCGCTCATCGTGTCAGCGCCGCCGAGGCCGTTGATGACGTTGGCGCCGGCGTTGCCCTGGATGGTCTGGGCAAACGCATTGCCAATGAGGTTGATTGCCGATGTGCCGGACGGGTTGTTGGTGGCAAGAATCTCAATCTCCGAGCCGGCCAAAAGGGCATGGCTTACAGCAGCGAACACCCTGTCTGTACCACCGCCCACCGCCTCGACCACCCTGTCGGCGGCATTGTCGACGTAATAGGTGTCATTACCGCCATAGCCGACCATCTTGTCGGCGCCGCCGAGGCCGTTGATGACATTGGCGCCGGCATTGCCCTGGATAGTCTGGGCGAATTCATTGCCGTTGAGATTGATTGCCGTCGTGCCGGACGGATTGCTGGTGGCGAGAAGTTCGATCTCCGATCCGGCCGCAAGCGCATG
>NZ_JAMYQK010000070.1:0-12532 GCF_040320845.1 Mesorhizobium sp. M0601 | reverse complement strand
TCGCGATTTCGAACAGCCGGCTGATCGCCTTCGACAAGAGCGGCGTCACCTTCCGCTACAAGGACTACCGCCGCGACGGCGCCGATCGTCAGCAGGTCATGGTGCTCGCGACCGACGAGTTCATTCGCCGCTTCCTGCTTCATGTCCTGCCACGCGGCTTCCATCGCATCCGGCACTACGGCCTGCTCGCCGGTTCCGCTCGCAAGGCCAGCCTCGCGCTGGCGCGCGAACTGCTGGGCGTCGCCGCGCCGCCCGACCCGGCGACCCCGATGAACCGGACGACTTTCACCCGCCATGCCCCTGCTGTGGCGGACGCATGATTGTCATCGAGGTGTTCGAACGGTGGAAGCAGCCGCGTGGACCGCCGGATGCGCCGACGACAAACCGGCAGAAGTGTCCATGACCCGGCATGGCATGCTCCAGCGTTCAGCCGCAGGCGCCCAGCCTCCGGCAACGGACCCACGCGTGTCCATGGTGATCATCGACGCCGAACGGGTCGCGTCCGGCCGCGCGCCGAGCCGACAATACCGCGTGGCTGAAAGGCGAAGCGGTCCGTCCGCATCAAACCCGCCGCTTGCCGACGGCGGTCGCGCCGTCGCCGACACCAGCCGCAAATCGAAATCCCCATAGCCATCGCCTGTGGCCCACGGGTTCCTTCCTCGGGGACTTTCGTACGCCTGCCGGCGCCCGAAACTCTTCACGACAGCGGAATGGCGGCTTGGAGGCTTGGAATGTGAGAAGCGGACGTTCAGGCGCCCCATGCATCGACGCGATCTGACCCATTCTCGGAAGTCGGGCCGGATAGACTCCAGGCCAGATTACCAATACAATCCCAGGTGCTGGGTTTCTGAAAGTATTCAACCCACATGGCCGAGATTCGAACCCAACGCCGCCTTGCCGCGATTCTGGCTGCTGATGTCGTTGGCTTTTCGCGCCTCATGGAGCACGACGAGGCTGGCACACTGGCCGCTCTCAAAGCGCGGCGGCGCGATGTTCTGGTTCCATTGGTTGCCCAGTACCACGGCCGCGTGGTCAAGGTGATGGGCGACGGTGTGCTGGTGGAATTTGGCAGTGCGGTTGATGCCGTCCAATGCGCCGTCGAATTACAAAAGGGTTTTACCGGGGCCAACGAGAGCGTGGCGGAGGCCTACCGCATCGTCCTGCGTATCGGCATCAATCTGGGCGACGTCATCGTCGAGGGCAGCGATCTCTATGGCGACGGTGTCAACGTGGCAGCCCGGCTGGAGGGTCTGGCTGAGCCCGGCGGCATCTACGTCTCCGCCACCGTGCACGATCATGTCACCGGCAAGCTGACATTGGCGTTCGACGATCTCGGCGAGCACGCGCTCAAGAATATCGCAAAGCCGGTGCAGGTTTACCGCGCCGGAACAGGGGGGATCGGCAAACGCGCGGTGCAACCGGTGCCTCAACTCCTGGATAAACCCTCGATCGCGGTTCTGCCCTTCGTCAACATGAGCGGCGATCCCGAGCAGGAGTACTTTTCCGACGGCATCACCGAGGACATTATCACCGACCTTTCGAAGGTGTCCGGACTCTCCGTCGTCGCGCGCAATACGGTCTTCACCTTCAAGGGCAAGGCGGTATTAATCGAGGAAGTGGCGAAGAAGCTGAATGTCGCCTATGTCCTGGAGGGAAGTGTACGCAAGGCTGGAGGACGGGTGCGCATCACGGCTCAGCTAATCAATGGTCGTGGCGGCGACCATATCTGGGCCGAGCGATATGACCGGACGCTGGACGATATCTTCAAACTGCAGGACGAGATTTCCAAGACTATAGTCGATGTCCTCAAAGTGAAGCTGTTGCCTGAAGAACTGGAGACTATTACAAACCGCTCGACCGACAACCCAGAGGCTTACGAGACGCTGTTGATGGGCAGGTCGTTCCTCAACAGGGGAGTCGAGACGAAGTTTATCAAAACAGCGCAGCGACTGTTTGCTAGAGCTGTTGAAGTTGACCCAAATTATGCGCGCGCTTATGCCGCTTTGGCTGATTGTGAGTGGCTTCTGTTGACTTGCAACGATCCCGACGCCAGCTTCGAGGCAGTCCTTTCCAACAGCTCACGGGCGCTCGAACTTGAGCCAGGTCTCGCTGACGCCCACGCATCACGTGGCGGGGCCTTGTTCGTAAATGGCCGGTATGCCGAGGCGGAAGTGGAGTTCGAGCGAGCTTTAGAGTTAGACGCCAGTTCTTCCGATACCTATTTCTCTTACGGCCGGAATTGTTTCATTCAAGGTCAATACGAGAAAGCTGCCGGTCTGTACCAGCGTGCCGTATCGTTGTCACCCGATGACTATCGGTTCTGGACCAATCTAGGGATGGTCTATATTTCACTTGGCCGCAGCGACGACGCCAAGGAAGCAAAAAGGCAAGGTGTGCTGCGAGTGGAAAAGGAAGTCAAAGCGCATCCCGACAATGCCACCGCGCTATGTTTCGGGGCCACAATGCTGGCGGAACTTGGCGAGATTGAACGCGCGCTGTCGTGGGCCTCCCGTGCTGAAATGTTCGCCGGAGACAACATTGCGGTTCAGTACAACATAGGCTGTTGTTATGCGAAGCTGGGCAAGACGGAGCAGGCTATCGATTGCCTGGAACGTCAGCTAACTGCATCACGTGCCTACCTCATTTTGCGCATGCCATGGATGCGTCAGGATAGCGACCTCGACTCGCTCCGCGCTCATCCCCGTTATGTCGCGCTTGTCAATCGGATGGGGGCCCAAATAGTCGCGACTGGAGCTCGAATATCAGCAGGCCACGAGGAGAGTGAAGCAATGACCCTGAATATGATGCCCAGAAAATGAGTTGGTTGAGGGCAGGTCCGTTCCTGGCGCAACTACGCCCTCAAGCGCCGTCGCCGGTAGTGTCCGCTGTAAGGCGGTGGCACAACTAACTTTAACGGCCGACATTGGCGCAAAGCATTCGCGGCTCCAATCGGGAAGTGAAGCCGCTGTTGGTCAGACCTCCGTTGCCTCGGCAAGTTCAAGGGCATCCTCGACGTCGACACCGAGATAACGGACCGTGTTCTCGATCTTGGTGTGGCCAAGCAGGATCTGGATGGCTCGAAGATTTCCCGTCGCCTTGTAGATGATGGACGCCTTGGTGCGTCGCAGAGAATGCGTGCCGTATTCCTGGGGTCTAAGCCCGATCGCCGCGACCCATTCGTCGACGAGACGGGCATACTGTCTCGTGCTCAGGTGAGCTGCGCGCTGCGCGGTCGATCCTGCTCGGAAATGCATAGTCATCAACGGTCCCGCCGCGTCGTTCCAGCGCTCCAGCCACACGAGAAGGCTCGCGCGAGCGTCACCCATCAACTCGAACTGCACTGGCCGCCCCGTTTTCTGTTGCACTACCATCGCGCGGCTGCGGATTTCCGGGCCGATTACAAGAGTGCCGATCTTGATCTTAACGAGATCGCAGCCCCGAAGCTTGCTGTCGATCGCCAGATCGAAGAGCGCTCGATCGCGCAGGCGCTGCTCCCGATCAAGGAAGAAACGGATCGCCCATATCTGCCGAGGCTTAAGAGGGCGTTTCGTGCCAACCTTCATGCCCGCATTCCAAGCGCAGTGATTGGTGGCAACGGGGTCGTAGTGTGAATTTCCCATTTCGTTTCTCCTTCGGCCATGATTGGCCCTGGAGGAACGCGTATGGCCTGTCAGGGTCTGGGCCGGGAGCGCACTGACAGCTCTCAGCTGCCGATCTTCAAGAGCGGACGTTCAGTCCGGTCGCTTTCTAACGTCCCGAAAGCTAACTTCCGGCGGGATCGGAAATGCTGACTCGATCCGGTGTCAAAATGTGTCGTGACCTGACCGCTGAGCCGCCCTTCATCAGCCCATTTCGCTGCTCGATAACCGACCCTTCACCGCAACCAGCGTTCCTGATCCCAAACCGGACATTGCGAGCGTCACCCCCGCTTTGAGCGATTCGCTCTAAATCGCGAGGACGGGAGTTCAACGAAGGGGCGCGTCCGACAGGCTGGCCTGTTTCCTCGCGTTATGCATTATGGAATTCTAAATTATCCGGGCATCAATCTGAGTTTTGAGTTGAAGACGAGCGTCGCACTCTCCTTCGGGTCGTTTACACTGGTGCCCGCCGAGCGCATGCTACTGCAGGGCGATCAAAGATTGAAGATCGGCAGCCGTGCGCTGGACATCCTCATCGTCCTGGCGTCGCGGCCCGGCGAAGTCATCTCTAAGGATGAATTCGTCTCGCTGGTCTGGCGGAACACGTTCGTCGAAGAAAACAACCTGCGCGTTCACATCGCATCGCTCCGCAGGATTCTCGGCGAAAGCAGCGACGCTCCGCAATACATCTCCAACATCCCCGGCCGGGGCTACAGCTTTGTGGCCGCCGTTTCTCATAAGGCGGCCCCTGTCAGTCTAGAGGGGCAGCCGGCCTTTGGCGGCAAGCCGTCGGTACCCCGTCTTGCGAACCGAGTTATCGGCAGGGAGGCGGTTATTGATCTGCTGGAGCGACAGATGCCGAAGCAAAGGCTGCTTACGGTCGTAGGACCAGGTGGTATTGGAAAGACGACGGTGGCAATCGCGCTTGCGGACCGTCTCAAAGACCAGTATCCGGGCGGGACCGCATTTGTGGATCTCGCTGGGATTTCGAACGGAGAACTGCTCACCGGGTCGATTGCCGCCAAGGCAGGCTGTGTGCTCTCGTCGTCTGATCCTCTTGCCGAGCTTGCCAGACAGCTCAACCACCGCTCGATGCTGCTCATCCTGGATTGTTGCGAACATCTGATCGACGAGGTTGCGGTGGTCGCGGAAACCCTGATCGCCGAGACGCAGCAGTTGACCATCCTTGCGACCAGCAGGGAACCGCTTCGTATCCCAGCCGAATGGGTTCTTCGCCTGCCACCCCTGGACTGTCCAGGCACCAACGAAGCGCTCGACGGCCCGGCTGCGCTGCGTTTTCCGGCAGTCCAGCTTTTCGTCGAACGCGTTTCAGCCAGCGTCGGCGGCTATTTCCTGAGCAACGCCGAAGCGCCAGTCGTGGGCGAGATTTGCCGACGGCTCGACGGCATCGTGCTTGCCATCGAGCTGGCCGCCGGGCGTGTGGATACCTTGGGCATTGCAGGCGTCGCGGAATCGTTGCGGAACAATTTCGACATCCTGACGCGCGGACGGCGCACGGCGCTTCCACGCCACCAGACGCTGCGCGCGACGTTGGACTGGAGCTATACGCTGCTCTCGTCGACACAACAGTTCGTCCTTGCCCAGCTATCGCTGTTCAACCAGGAGTTCACGCTCGAAGCGGCGCGCGCCGTTGTATCGGGCGAAGGGTCGGTCGATGTGGAAGGCAGTATCGTTGACCTCATCGCGAAATCGCTGGTGGTCGCCGACCGCAGCGCCCATCCCATCCGCTACCGCCTGCTCGACATGACGCGCGCCTATGCGGCGAAGAAGCTTTCGGCATCCGGCTTCGAGAACGAGGCGTCATACAGGCATGCGACCCACTACCGCACGCATTTCGACGATGCCGCGCGACAGTGGCAGGTCGCGCAGGAGCCGGTATCCCCGGAAATCTACAGCCGCGACATCGGCAATCTGCGGGCGGCCCTCGACTGGTGCTTTTCGCCAGCAGGCGAGAGCGCGATGGGCGTTGCGATGACGATCGCGGCGATCCCATTGTGGTATCAGCTGTCGCTCGTCGACGAATGCCTGTCGCGTGTCCAGCAAGCGCTGGACTGGCTTGAAAAGCAGCCGGAAGCCGACAAACGGAGCCTGATGCAGCTGCATGCGGCATTGGGTTTTCCGCACATGCGCGCGATTTCGGGCCGACCCAGCGGCGCTGAGGCGTGGACGCGCGCGCTCGAGATCGCCCGCAAAGTTGACGACGTGGACTTCCAGTTGCGTGCCCTCTGGGCACTCTGGGTGGATCGAACCAACAGCGGCGAACCCCGCGCCGGGCTCGAGATGGCCGAAGCCTTTCTCATACTGTCGGAGCGGTCGACCGACGACGCCGATCGGCTTATCGGCGAGAGGATGAAGGCCAGGTCGCTGCACCTGCTTGGCGACCAGACCGGTGCGGAGGACCATGTGCGGCGCATGTTGGCCGCCTATAAAGCGCCGGCTAACAGAGCACACCTTGCGCGCTTTCAATATGAGCAGCGCATTACCGCTCGCATTACGTTGGCGCGTGTGCTGTGGCTTCGCGGTAAGACAGACGAAGCTCTGCGCGAGATAGACGACCTTATCGAAACAGCGATTGCCGCAGGCCACAATCTTACGCTTTGCCACGCGCTGTCGGACGCGGCCTGTCCGGTATCGCTGATGGCGGGTGATCTGGCACGCGCCGAACGCTACACTGAAATGCTGCATCGACGCACGAGAGATCATGCGCTCGATGTCTGGCATGCCTATGCGGAGTGCTTCGAGGGCGACATCCTGATCCGGAGTGGCGAGGCGGCGACAGGCGTCACCCTCGTTCGCGAAGCTCTCGACCGATTGGATCGCGCGGGATTCTATCTCTATCAAACCGTCTTCCAGTCAATCCTCGCCTCCGGGTTGACGAGGCTTGGCCGAGAACCGGAAGCCATGGCTTTGCTGGATGGCGCACTGTCGCGATGTCAAGTTAGCGGCGAGGCTTGGTATTGCGCTGAGCTGATTCGCCAGAAGGGCGTGATCTTGGCCGGGCAATCCTCGCGCCGGCCCGACGCCCGGGCGCTCTTTGAGCGCGCGATAACGATTGCCCGTGACCAGGGAGCCACAATCCTGGAGCGACGTTCAGCCGACAGTCTTGCCGCGCTAAACAGGCACGTTAGCACCGTTTAGCATCGATTTACTGGTTTACACCGCTCTCCTGCGCGACTGTTTCGGCACCGAACGAAGCACACACTATGCCAAGGAACAGAGCGATGAACTCAACCCGCATTACCTCCTTTCGTCGAACTGTCGTGGCCGGCCTGACCAGCACCGCACTGCTCTCTGTTCTGACAACTGCCGTGCTGGCCACGCCAACAACTCCGGTTCAGCAAAATCAGGCAGCGGCATGCGGCGCCGCTTGCGTGGAGACGCAGACGCTCGATGTTGGCGGCATCGCCTACCCGCGTGAGTTCGGCGAGGAGGTCATCCGCTTCTTGGGCGATGAGACGCGGCCATGAGCGCCTTCCAATCCTCCGCTTCTTTCACCCGTCGCGACGTGCTTGCGGCAGGCATGGCCAGCGCCGCAGCGACGCTACTGCCGGCGAACCCAACCCAGGCGCTCTCGGCGGAAGTCGCCACCCAAACCAGAAAAGGAAAACAGACCATGGGCTTCATCACCACCAAGGACGGCACCGAGATCTTCTACAAGGATTGGGGGGCGGGCCAGCCGATCGTCTTCCATCACGGCTGGCCGCTCAGCGCCGACGACTGGGACAATCAGATGCTGTTCTTCCTGGAAAATGGCTACCGTGTCATTGCGCATGATCGCCGGGGCCACGGCCGCTCGACCCAGACCGCCACGGGAAACGAGATGGACACCTATGCCGCCGATGTCGCGGAGCTGGCCGAGGCGCTGGACCTCAAGGAAGCCGTCCACATCGGTCATTCGACCGGCGGCGGCGAGGTCGCGCACTATGTGGCGCGCGCCGAACCGGGGCGGGTTGCCAAGGCGGTGCTCATCGGGGCGGTGCCGCCAATCATGGTGAAATCGGACAAGAATCCAGGCGGCCTGCCGATCGAAGTGTTCGACGGATTCAGAGCAGCGCTTGTCGCGAACCGCGCTCAATTCTACATCGACGTTCCTTACGGCTTCAACCGGCCAGGCGCGAAGATTTCGCAGGGTCTCATCGAGAACTGGTGGCGGCAGGGCATGATGGGCGGCGCGAAGGCGCACTACGACTGCATCAAGGCCTTCTCCGAGACAGACTTCACCGAGGATCTCAAGGAGATCGACGTTCCGGTGCTGGTCATGCACGGCGATGACGACCAGGTCGTTCCTTACGCGGATTCCGCGCCGCTTTCCGTCAAGCTGCTCAAGCGTGGCACGCTGAAGACCTATGAGGGTCTGCCGCACGGACTCTGCGCTACGCATCCCGAGATCGTAAACCCCGACCTGCTCGCCTTCATCAAAGGTTAGCTGGCAGCGAAAGCGGAGACTTGCCGTGAATTCAACCAGCACGTCGACCTACCGACGCTCGTCCTGCACGGAGACGACGACCAGATCGTCCCGATCGCGGATTCGGCGCTGCTGTCGGCGAAGCTGATAGGTGATCAAAGGTGCACCGCACGGTTTATGCACCACACACAAAGACGAGGTGAACGCGGAGCTCCTCGCCTTCATACGCAAAACGGCTGACTACCCGCATCCTCCTCCACAGGCCCTTGACTGCGCTACGCGGGCAACCGCGTGCCCGCGTAGCGCCTTTCCTCAACAATCCCGGCAGCCGCCGGACAAAGGAGATCAAATGTTCACTTTCAATACCCGCCGCACCGCGCTGGTGTTCGCTGCTGCACTGCTTTCCTCGAGCCCAATGCCGATGATGGTCAATGCCCCTGTAAGCGCCGCCGCTGAGACCGTGGACGCGACCACCCATTACCACACCGTCAAGATCAGTGGCGTCGACGTTTTCTATCGTGAGGCAGGGCCGGCTAACGCGCCGGTTGTGCTTCTGCTTCACGGCTTCCCGACCTCTTCACACATGTTTCGCAATCTGATCCCGGCGCTTGCCGACCGCTATCACGTGATCGCGCCCGACTACCCGGGATTCGGCGAGAGCGCGGCACCTGATCACACCAAATTCGCGTACACCTTCGCTCACTACGCCGATCTGGTGGATGGCTTGCTGGGGCGACTCGGCGCGAACAGCTACGCTATGTACGTCATGGATTATGGCGCTCCGGTCGGATACCGGCTCGCGCTCAAACATCCGGAACGGGTAACCGCCTTGATCGTGCAAAACGGCAACGCTTACGAGGAGGGCCTGAAGGAATTCTGGGATCCGATCAAGGCCTATTGGGCGGACGGTTCGGCCGCGCATCGGAAGGCGCTGAGTTTCCTTGTCACGCCTGCCATCACGAAATTCCAATACACGGACGGTGTAGCCGACGTTTCCCGGATCGACCCGGACAATTGGGGACATGACCAGGTCCTCCTCGACCGTCCCGGCAACAAGGACATCCAGCTCGATCTCTTCCACGACTATGGCAGCAACGTTCCACTCTACCCGAAATTCCAGGCATTTTTCCGCGAGCGCAAGCCGCCGATGCTGATCGTATGGGGCAAGAACGACAAAATCTTCCCCGCCGATGGCGCCGGCCCATATCTTCGTGATTTGCCAGGAGCCGAGCTTCATTTGCTGGACACCGGGCATTTCGCGCTCGAAGACAAGCTGGACGAGATGGTTCCGCTTATCCGGGACTTCCTGGACCGCAAGGTGGTTACTAACTGAGCCGGCGTCAGCCGCGATCTGAGCGCTGGCGGCGTTACGGCCGCCAGCGGATGGCCGGAAAACGCCCGCCAGAATTTACTTTCGCCTCGCGGCTTTTGCCCGTGCTGCCTGGCCGCCTCCCGGCGCTCGATGGGTGTGCTCAGTCGAAACCTGAGCGCCGTCAATGAGGTTCGCCCGCCAGCCGTAGGCGCGGACCATACCGTCTCTCTTCATCGCCGCCGCGGCCAACTTGGATCAGGAGATTTCGTGATGAGCAAGCTCAACGGAAAAGTCGCAGTGATCACCGGTGCAACGAGTGGCATCGGTTTGGCCGCGGCAAAACGGTTTGCGGCGGAAGGCGCCCGTGTATTTATGACCGGCCGACGAAAAAAGGAACTCGATGCGGCCGTCAACGAAGTTGGCAATGATTCGCGAGGCATTCAGGGTGACATAGCGAATCTAGCCGATCTCGACCGCCTTTTTGAGATCGTGAAGGATGAGGCCGGCGCCATCGACATCCTATTCGCCAATGCGGGTGGCGGCGAATTTTCCGCTCTTGGCGCTATTACGGAAGAGCATTTCGACAGAACCTTTGGAGTCAACGTAAAAGGCACGCTCTTCACAGTCCAGAAGGCGCTGCCGCTTCTCCGTGACGATAGCTCGATCATCCTTACTGGATCGACCGCTGCGACCACTGGCACGCCTGGGTTCAGCGTGTACGGCGCCAGCAAGGCAGCAATCCGCAACTTCGCGCGCAGTTGGATACTCGATCTGGCCGGCCGAGGGATCCGCGTCAACATACTTGTTCCCGGCGCGACCTCTACTGCCGGCTGGCACGAGCTCGCGCCATCCGAGGAGGCACACAAAGAGATGATCCGGTTCGTGTCGACAAGAACGCCGTTAGGGCGTCTCGCTGACCCCGACGAAACCGCAAGCGCGGCCCTCTTCCTTGCTTCCAGCGACAGCAGCTTCGTCACGGGAAGCGAGCTGTTTGTGGATGGCGGCTCCGCGCAGATCTAGATTTCAGGTTACGTCGTGGGGACCGTGACACAACCGCTTGCCAATCGGAACACTGACTGAAAAGAGAAAGATCATGCCTGAACAACGCCCGCCGCTGCCGCCATTCACCCGCGAAACCGCCATCCAGAAGGTTCGCAGTGCAGAAGATGGCTGGAACAGCTGCAATCCCGAACGCGTTTCGCTCGCCTATACTGTTGACAGCTATTGGCGCAATCGCTCGACTTTTGTGCAGGGACGCGATGCTATCGTCGCCTTCCTGACCGGCAAGTGGGTGCGTGAACTGAATTATCGGCTGATCAAGGAACTTTGGGCCTTCACGGACAACCGCATCGCCGTTCGCTTCGCCTATGAATATCACGACGATTCCGGCAACTGGTTCCGTGCCTATGGCAATGAGAATTGGGAATTCGACGAAAACGGCCTGATGCAAAAGCGCTTTGCCTGCATCAATGATTTGCCAATTCAGGAATCAGAACGCGAATTGTTCTGGGACCGTTCCGGACCACGTCCGGCCGATCATCCGGGCCTGTCGGATTTAGGATTGTAATCGTCGGAGAAGGTTCGAACTTTATTCCGGTTCTTGCCGAGATCCTCCGCGAACATGGCTTCGAAGGCGCGAGCCGCCATCCGCCAGAAGAACGGACTCGGGGAAATCTCGAAGTTGGCCCCACGGATCTGCCAAATCGTCCGGGTTCTCGTGCCATCTAGCACACCATCTAGCGGCTCGCAGGGAGCAATGAATGGCCCACAAATTCGCCGAAATCGGGTTCACTGACGCAGTGAAATCCGTGCAGCAAACGATGGGCAGCCGCAGCGCTTATGCACGCCGTGAAGTCGGTTCCACCGGCAACGTCGCCACGGACAGCCGTATTTCGCTGCTGCTGATCGACTCTCCGAACAGGCGCCGTCTCAAGATCTTCGGTCGAATGCATGTCATCGGTACCCAAGATGATGCGGCGCTCGCGGCAAGGCTGACACTCGCCGACTATGCTTCGGCGGTCGAGCGCGTGATGCTCATCAAGGTCGAGGCCTTCGACTGGAACTGCCCGCAACACATACCCCCGGCTTTACCGAAAACGATATTGCGGCAGCTTTCGCCACTCACCGGGAGTGTAGACGGATGCAGGACAAATCGCAGACATCGGAAGCGCCGATATTCGGCGTAGTTCATTGCGCTGCCGGTCTTCATTCTGCACGGCACGGCGGACAAGGGGACGAAGCCGGCCGGCAGCCAATTGTTTTCGACATTGTGGGCTCGTCCGACAAGACGCTCAAGTTATATCCCTCCCACTTTAACGACCTGCTGAACGATCTTGGCCGCGCAACGGTCATGTCGGTGTGCTGGCATGGATCGGGGCGCGTTTGCCGGTCGAGCAAACCTCTGCCGCAGCAGGTTGACGGTTCACAAGGCTCACGGGTGGAGTAAAGCAACGTGTTTCCGGAAGCGCCAATTCGCATTGCTGTCATGCTCAGTCCCGCGTCCGGCGACGGTTGTGTTGAGTTCTCTCGGTTCCTTGCCGTCTACTACGCGCTTCTGGATGCCGGCGCTGAAATGCTGCTTGCGTCGGTATCAGGAGGCTATCCCTGGCCGACGCGGCCCAAACGACCCGGCGGGGAAGGAAGCGAACTGGCGGCGCGGTTTCGAAGCGACCGGCATGCTCGCGATGATCTGGCAAACACGCTTACCTTTGGCCAAGTCTTCATCGAGGATTTTCATGGTGGCTTCTGCGTCGGTTTGCCGGGCTCAATCTGGAGCAGCAACGATGACGGCTTGGCGGGGTCGCTGATCGGTCGATTTCTGCAGGCCGGCAAACCGGTTGCAGTCCTCCCAAGCCTGTTCGACATCCAACCGAAAGGTGCGGGTGGCGGCCTGCTTATAATCGGCGATGGCGATTGGCCGCCGTCGCGGGCCGTTCATGCGCTCTTGGCTTCGGTTCCGAGGCTATCTGAGAAAGAGAGGACTCTCCCGTGACGCTCCACAGACGCAGTTTTCTTCGCGGTGCAGAAAGGTCCGCTTTCAGGCGGTCGCAAAGCTGGTCTCTACGGCCGAGATGCTGAAGGGTTTCGGGTGCCGTTAGGCGTACGAAAGTCTCTCATGCAGGAACCCGCGGGCCGCACGCTCTGAGCTATGGAGAT
>NZ_JAMYQK010000069.1:0-12805 GCF_040320845.1 Mesorhizobium sp. M0601 | reverse complement strand
CAAGACCGCGCGGCCCGCCTGATCCTATGGTGATATTCAAATCAGACCATTCGCGGAATGGATTGGTCGCGAAAGCGAGAGCCTGGACGTCGTGACCGAGCGGCTCATGGCGAGTTTCCTTGCGACGTTCGAGACTTGAACCGCTTCCGGATCACGTGGCGCCATTCGGGTTGCACTGGTGTCTTGCACCGCCCGTCGAGGCGATGAGCCGATTGGGTGACGACGGGCACTCGGCAAAATGCTTGCTCCTGCCGCCGGTCTCACTACCGAGACGGATGTGGGCCGGTGGCTCGCTGAACTCCCAATGAGGTGTTCGCCCGAGATGGGCTGCTCGACGATCTGAAGAAGGCGCTTTCGGAATGCCGAACTCGACGAGCACCTCGAGGACGAGAGCACCGAGGGGAATGTCAATCGTCGCAACGGCCATTCGCGGAAGTCGGTGCTGACGGGCACATCGAAGATGACGCTTTCGATCCCGCGCGACCGTGCCGGAACCTTCGATCCGAAGCTGATCGCCAAATATCAGCGCCGCTTCCCAGACTTCGACGAGAAGATCATCTCCATGTATGGTAAGACCGTCGTCGTCTAATAGCGAGATTTGCAAGCGCCTTTTTAGGTGCGGGAAGTTGTTTGCCGGGAGCATGGTCGTCTACGCGGTCGACATGCGTCGCCGCATCATGGTGCTTCGCGGGACGGTCCTTCCAACGTATGTCTCGCACGCTCCGAGCAAACTCGTGGTGCAACGGTCTTAACGGAATGGACCAGCCTCGGTCCCGGCAGGGACTCCTCTTCACGCCATGGGCGCTGCAGAGCTCGAGAGTTACGCGGTGGCCATCGCCCGGTTGAAGAGCTCACCGGAGCGGCGGCGAGCTTGCGGGCGACAGCGACAGCGGAGCGTTTGAAGCCGATCTTCTCGCGTAGTTTTATACCCCAATTGCGTAAATCGCTGTCGGCCCGGCTGCGAGTCAGTGAATCTATCCGGCCTGTCGCTGGAGCGATCACGCTCCTGGCCTTGATGGGAATCCGCTGCCTCTGGCCTCATAATGCGCATTTCGCAAAAACGGGACAGTCGTTCCGCTAAATCGCGGACAGCAGTTTCACTAAGTCGCGGACAGCTGGATGTGGTCGGCCTTCGGGTGCCTGGTTGAAGTCATTTGCGATTGATTTCGCCGTTTTCGGCGCCGGTCAAGAGCGGCGGTGCTTTCTGCTTTCTCATGCTGTCGCCTTCGAGGGTGAGGCGATGGGCGTTGTGGATGATCCGGTCGAGAATGGCGTCGGCGATTGTCGGCTCGCCGATCATGGCATGCCACTGGGCGATGGGCAGTTGCGCGGTGATCAGCGTCGATTTCCGGCGATAGCGTTCCTCGAAGATTTCCAGCAGATCGAGACGCTGCTGGTCGGTCAGGCTGTGGGTGCCCCAGTCGTCAAGGATGAGCAGTTGCACCCGAGCCAGCTTGTCGATGAGACGGGGAAAGCGGCCGTCGAGACGCGCCAGAGCGAGATCCTCGAACAGACGCGGCATGCGCAGGTAGAGCACGGAATGATCGAGCCGGGCGGCCTGACGTCCGAAGGCGCAGGCCAGCCAGGTCTTTCCGGTGCCGGTCTGCCCGGTGATGATCAGGTTCTCATGCGCCTTCAGCCAGGCGCCCTGGGCCAGCGACAGCGTATTGCGCCGGTCGAGCCCGCGATGCGCGGCGAAGTCGATGTTCTCGATGCAGGCATCGGCAAAGCGCAGCCTGGCAACGCGAGACGGTTGGTCAGACGCTTGTCGGCACGCATGGCGGCTTCACGATCGAGCATCAGGCCAAGCCACTCGTCGCGACTGAGATCGTCGGCGTTGCTGTGGTCGGCCAAGTCCCGATAGGCGGCGGCCATTCCGCCAAGGCCGAGAGCCTGCATCTGGTCGAGGGTTGGATGTGTCAGCATGGTTGGTTTCCTTCCTTCATTGATAATAGGAGCCGCCGCGGATGTTGGTGTGCGATGGCGTGGGCTTGACCGGCTCGGCCGCGGGCGGCACGCGGTCGAGGCCGGGTTTGAGGATGGCGTTGACGGAGGAGTAGGTGATCGCATTGATGGTCAGTGCCCGCGCGCAGGCTGTCTCGAGCCGATCCCGCTCGTAGCGACGGGCCAGCGAGAGGATGCCAAACGCGGAGCGGTATCCCTGCTCGGGATGGGGACGGTCGCGCATCATGCGCTCGACCAGGATGGCGGTGTTGGCGCCGATCCCGGCTGCCTGCCGGATCAGGTTCGCCGGCGTCGTGTTGGCATAGCGCTGGTGCGCCTTGGGCATGTGCTCGTTGACGGTGACATGGCCGCAGCGGATGTGCGGCTCACCCACCGGGTGGTCGAGCTCTTCCATGATCACAAGCGCGTCGCCAGCCATGTCCGCCGCTCGCAGCCACGCGCCGCCCGATCAGCGCGTGCGGCACCGAGTAGAAGGTCCTGTCGATCTCGACATGGTAGTCGGGATGCACCTTCGCCGATTTCCACTCCGCATATTCGAACGGCGCCGACGGCAGCGGCGCCAGAGCCGACCGCTCGATCTCCTCGAACAGTTCGCGGCGGCTTTTGCCGACATGGCGCATGGGGCGGTTGTTCAGATCCTCCAGCAACACCGCGATTGCGGCATTGAGATCGCCGAGACTGAAGAAGCGCCGGTTGCGCAGCCGGGCCAGGACCCAGCGCTCGACGATCAGCACCGCGCCCTCGACCTTGCCCTTGTCGCGCGGCTTGCGGCTGCGGGTCGGCAGGATCGTCGTGTCGTAATGTTCGGCTATGGCGGCGAAGGTCTGGTTGAGCGGTCGGCTCGAACCACAGCGCCTTGGCGACGCCGGCCTTTCAGATTGTCGCAGACGATCGCCTTCGTTACCCCGCCGAAGAAGGTGAGTGCCCGGCACTGGCCCTCGATCCAGTCCGGCAGCTTCTGGCTGAAGCTGACATGGGCGAAGGTGAAGGACGAGGCGCCCAGCACCGCAACGAAGATCTGAGCCCGGTAGATGACGCCAGTATCGGGATCAACGACGGGCACGGTGTGGCCCGCATAGTCGGTCTGCATCACCGCGCCCGCCTCGTGGCGGTTGCGGAACGTTGCGCTCGCCCGGCGGTTGCATATCTCCAAAGCGCAATAACGAGTTTTCGCGCCACCGCCACGATCGTCGACTTTTTGCGTCGGCCGCCGTTGCGGTTGACCCGTTCATGGAACCAACGACTAAGCGCCGAATCCTGCTGGTGTCTCAGCCACAGCCAAGCGACCTGTATCATTGTTGTTCGCAGCCGCGGATTGCCGGCCTTGGACACCCCCTGTTCGTGGTCGATCGACCCGCTCTTCCAAGGCGTCGGCGCTAGCCCGGCGTAGGCCGCCAACTGTCTTCGATTATCGAAGTGTCGGAATAGTCCTTCGGACCAGAGGACCGCACCGAATTCTGGACCGATTCCCTTCAGCTGCGCAATCATCGTAGCGGGCGTCGGGGATGTCCCGCTCATGGGCTTGAGCAGGGCGTCCCGCTCGGCCTCAACCGCCTTTATCTGGCCTAGGATAATTTCGAGCCGGTCGAGTTCACGGGCGATTTGAGCCCTCAGGTTATCCGGCAGATGACGGCCATCGCCGGTCTTGAGTTTTTCCAGCCGTGCGCGGCGGTCACGGCGCAACGGCTCGTAATCGTTGATCCCCTGAGCGAATAGTAAGCCCTTGATCCGATTTACATGCTCAACCCGTTCAGCGGTCAGGGTCTTACGTTCACGGCAAATCCGCCGCCGATCTTCCTCTTCGGGCGTCGGGGCCTTGACCATGGCGCACACCCGTGGCTCACCGCGCTTGTAGGCTAAGAGCGTGCGCACCAGCGTCTCGCCATCAATCCGGTCGGTCTTGGCGCGCCGCCAGCGCCGGGAAGTCAGGATCGACGCGGCATCGACCATCCAGCTCTCGATCCCCTCGTTCTGCAGCGCGCGGTGGCTCCAGAAACCGTCGAGGCCGGCCTCTTGGATCGTGATGAGCGGCAAGTCCCGGCCCGTCCGCGCTTGTGCCTTCTCCTTCAACTGGGTGACACGTTCGAGCAAGCCGGCGATATTGCCGGCCGTCACCGCGTGCTTCGACATCTTCTCCCCGGCGCCCGGCGATAAAGATGTGATCAGCCAGGTCTTCCGACTGAGTTCCAACGAGACAAATATCGCGCGAAGATCGGTATGGATGGCGGCCGGCGATTCCGGTCTGTCGGCTGTAACTGGCATGGCTCGCTCCAGAGTGGGTGTTTTGGACGACCTCACTCTGCCAAGAGCTCCGGTCGCTATCCAGTCCGGCCCATGGGATCTACGCTTCGACCTGACCGCGTGAATTTGAGCAAATACATACTGCTCGAGCAAGGAATCGACGTGTCTATGAAAACGGCCCGACTATTAGACCGCCAACTTCGAACTCCAGGTCCCATGCAACCTGCGGCGACGGCAGGCGCGCCCCGAGGCTTTCGATGCCTGGAAAAGTGCGGCCTGCGTCGCCCGAAAACTAAAGACCCTCAAGGCTTCTCAAGCAGGGGGACTTAACGTGACAGCAACCTTCTAGGCTCTCTGGAATGCGGCACAGCGCATCACACTGCGCCGGCGGCGCAAGACGTCAATGATTTACCAGCAGGTCGCGCGACATATTGCTGAAGGACTTCGCGCCATTATCGGTTACGCGAATGGTTTCACTGAAAATATAACCATCGGTCCGTTCAAAGATGCCAATGATGAGATGCATGGTCATGTTGGAGAACCGTCTCATCGCTCTCTTGGAAGCTCGGGTCGCCAGACGACCAATCGATGCCTATTGAATATCCGATTCTGGATTCCTTTCGCACGCCCCCAGGTCCAAATTCGCGTCGAAAAGCTCTTTCCACATCGTTGCACTTCACTCCAGGCCGTATAGCGTCAAAGGCAGCGAGGAAACCATCAAGGCACGCCTGATGAACGTGCCGCGATCTAGCGGTCGGTTCTCCCAAAAATATTGTTCGTGCCAACGCGGTGACATATCGGCGACGGAAGGCGCCGATCTCGAAATTCGTCTGGCAGCCCATCTTGTATCGTTCGTCAGTCCATGCAGCATGCACGGCGGCGGGAGGGAACTGAAAAGCAGTTGCGGGTAGCTCGGTGCATGGAGACGAAACGTTGCAACGCTCCCGGCGATCGGCGGCCTGGCATGATTCGCGTGTTCTAAACGGCAGAGGGCTGTTGTTGAGCCCCTTGTGCGACCAAATGGTCGAGACCGGGCGCCACTTCAGTCTTTGCCGCCGCCTTGTCGCGTCGCTTCTGCAAGATTTCCTCGAGAACGGCCTTGCTGATCCACCCCGCGCCAGAGCCAGAACTGCCTGCCAGCGCATTCACAACGACCTCGTCAGATACCAAACATCGCCGGGGCGCGCCTGCCGTCGCCACAGGGTGCATGCGATCTGGGGTCCTAACTTGGCCGTCCAACGGCGGACCGTTTCATATTACACGTCAATTCCTTGGAGCAGCATTTCCTCAACTTCACGCAGACTCAGGTTGAGGCATAGCAAGCAACCGCACGCCGATTAACGTGACAAAACCCACTTGGCTTGCTCCTGCGTCGCCATAGCCGGTGACTTGCCGACCATGACCACCCCCGGAACCCGTTGGGCGGAAACACATCCAGCGACCGTTGGAGCACTCATCGTACCTACTCGGCCTGCGCGAGGCTCCATAGCGTACTCCGTTCTACCGGTTCGGTCACCACCGCCTTCTGCAACCTGGCCAGCTCCGCATAGGAGATATGGCATCGGATCGAATGTCCGAGCTGTGCTTCCGCCAGCGGCGGTTCCTGCTGCTCGCAGATCGGGCCGATCTTGCGCGGGCAGCGTGTGTGGAAGACGCAGCCTGATGGCGGGTTGAGGGCGCTGGGGATTTCGCCATCAAGCCGAATGCGCGCCGTCTCAGTCTGGTCGAGCTTGGGCACGGCCGAGAGCAGCGCTTCGGTATAAGGGTGATGCGGCCCGGAAAAGACTTGCTCCGATGGCCCGATCTCCATGACGCGGCCAAGATAGAGCACGGCGATATTGTCGGAGAGGTAACGCACCACGCCAAGATCGTGCGAGATGAAGATGTAGCTGACGTCCTCCTTGGATTGCAGGTCGGCAAGCAGGTTGAGAATGGCCGCCTGCACCGACACATCGAGCGCCGAGGTCGGCTCGTCGCACACGACAATGCGTGGATCACCGGCGAAGGCACGCGCAATGGCGACGCGCTGCTTCAGGCCGCCCGAAAGCTGGCGCGGCTTGACGGCGAGATGCCTTTCGGTGAGCCGCACCGAGCGGATGAGGTCGTTGAGACGGGCCTCCAGTGCCTTGCCGCTCAAACCTGCCAGCCGCTTCAGCGCCCGGCCGATGAGATGCCGGATCGAATGCGAACGGTTGAGTGCCGAGTCCGGGTTCTGGAAGACGATCTGCATCGCCTTGACCTGGTCGTCGCTGCGGTTCTCCAGCCGTGGCGCCAACGCCTTGCCCTCGAGCTCGATGGTGCCGCCGTCATCGGGCGGCACAAGGCCTAGCAACAGCCTGGCGAAAGTGGTCTTGCCGCTGCCGGATTCGCCGACCAGCCCCAGCGTCTCGCCGGCTCGCACCTCGAGCGAGACGTCCTTGACGGCGCGCAAGGGATGGTCATGGCCGCCATAGGTCTTGTTCAGCCCCGAGACGCGCAGCACGGGTGCCGCCTCCTGCTTTGGTGCCGGCGCCACATCGCTTGGTGTCGCGCGCGGCAGGGCCTGCGCCTTGTCGTGATAGAAGCAACGCGACAGGCGCCTGCCTCGCTCGTCACTCAGATCATAGAGCGGCGGCAGTTCCCTGCGGCAGCGCTCGTCTGCCAAGGCACAGCGGTCGGCGAAGGCACAGCCCTTGATGTCAGCGCCAATGCCCGGCAGGAAGCCCGGAATGGTGTCGAGACGGCCCTGGTCCTTGCGCTGGCCGCCGCGCGGCAGGCAGCGCAGCAACGCAACGGTGTAGGGGTGGCGCGGATCGTTGAACACGACCTCCGTCGGCCCTTCCTCGACCAGCATGCCGGCATAGAGGACGCCGACCCGGTCGCACATGTTGGAGACGACGGCGAGGTTGTGGCTGATGAACAGGATCGAGGCCGACAGTTCCTGCCTGAGCTGCGCGATCAGGTCGAGCACCTCTGCCTCCACCGTCGCATCGAGGCCTGTCGTCGGCTCGTCGAGGATCAGCATCGACGGATCGTTGGCCAGCGCCATGGCAATCGCCACGCGCTGCTGCATGCCGCCCGAAAGCTGGTGCGGATAGCGCTGCATGACGCTCTTTGGATCGGAGATGCGCACGCGGTTCAGCATGGCGATCGCGCGGTCTTCGGCCGCCTGCCCATTTATGCCGCCAAGCTCGAAGATTTCGGTCAGTTGCCGGCCGATGCGGATCGACGGGTTCAGCGCCTTGCCGGGATCCTGATAGACCATCGAGACGCTTTCGGCGCGCGCTCGCCGCAAGGCCTCAGCATCGAGCTTCATCACATCCTTGCCATCCAGCGAGATCGCGCCACCGGTGATCAAGCCGTTCCTGGGCAGATAGCGCACGACGGTGAGCGCCACAGTGGATTTGCCGCAGCCGGATTCGCCGACCAGCCCATAGGCCTCGCCTTGCCTGATGTTGAGGCTGAGATTGCGCAGCACGGCGCGGTTGCGCCCGGCGACCCGGTAGGCGACAGAGAGGTCGTGCAGTTCGAGCGCGCTTTCAGCCTTTGCGGAGTTAGTCATTGAGCGCTCCATGAACGCCGTCGGTCACCAGGTTGACGCCGATCACCAGCGAGGCGATGGCGAGCGCGTCGAACAACACCGTCCACCAGAAGCCGCCGCCGATCATGCCGTAATTGCTGGAGATCGAGAGCCCCCAGTCTGGTGAGGGTGGCTGGATGCCAAAGCCCATGAAGGAGAGCGTGGCGACCGCGAATATCGCGTAGCCGAGACGGACGGTTGTTTCGACGAGGATCGGCGGGATGACGTTCGGGAGGATCTCGACGAACATCGTATGGATGGCGCTCTCGTGCCGGAGTTGAGCAGCGGCGACATAGTCGAGTTCACGTTCGGCCAGCACCGCCGAACGCACCGTACGGGCGATGATCGGCGCGAAACTGAGGCCGATGACGACGATGACCGTAGTCTTTGAAGTGCCGAGCGCGACGATGGCAAGCAGCGCCACGATGACCACGGGTATGGCCATGAAGGCCTCTAGGATGCGGCTGACGACATCGTCGACGATGCCGCGGAAATAACCGGTGAGCAGGCCAAGTGCGGTGCCGGCCACCGTCGCCAGCAGCGTTGCCAGCGGGGCGACGGTCAGGATATCGCGTGAGCCGACGATGACACGCGAGAAGACGTCGCGGCCGATCTGGTCGGTGCCGAACCAGTGATCGGTCGCCGGTGGTGTGAGCGAGTTGATGACATCGCTCGCCAGTGGGTCGTAAGGCACGAAATGGTCGCCGAACAAGGCGCAGACGATCCAGAAGACCACGATGGCCAGCCCAGCAAGGAAGGTCCCGGAGCGCAGCAGCGAATGCAGCACCTCGCCCCAGGGGCTGCGTCGTGTCGTGTCGGGTGCGGCGGGCAGGCCGACGGGCGTGTCGGTGGCGCTCATTGCTCTGCTCCCAGCCGGATGCGCGGATTGAGCACGGAATAGAGGAAGTCGGCGACCAAAGTGGCCACCGCGTAGACGATGCCAATGGTCAGGATGCCGGCCTCCAGCATCGGGAAATCCTTGCCGCGCGCGGCGGTGAAGATCAGCGAGCCGATGCCCTGGTAGCGGAACAGCGTCTCGATGACGACGAGGCCGCCGATGAGATAGCCGGTCTGCGTCGCGATGACGGTTATGGTCGGCAGCAGCGCGTTGCGCAGCACATGTCGCCAGATCACCGTTCGCCACGGCAGGCCCTTGAGCACCGCGGTTCTGGTGTAGTCGGAGTCCAGCGCTTCGATCATGCCGGAGCGCGCCATGCGCGCGATATAGCCGAACAGCACCAGGAACAGCGGCAGCGACGGCAGGATCAGATAGTAGAGCTGGGTGAAGAAGCCGGCGTCGCGCGGCCATGCCGCCGAGATCGGCAGCCAGCGCAGCCAGACGCCGAAGATCAGGATGAGGATGATGCCGGTGACGAACTCTGGTAGCACCGTCACGGACAGACCGCCAAGGCTGATGATGCGGTCGAGCGGCCGGTTGAGGTTGAGCGCGGCCACCACGCCGCCCAGAATGCCGATCGGCACCACCAGCACGAAGGCAACCGCCGCCAGCTTCATCGAATTGCCCAGCGCATCGATGACGAAGGGCGCCACCGGCGAACGGAAGATGTAGGACGTGCCCATGTCGCCCTGGACAAAATTCCAGGTCCAGGTCGCGTACTGGGTGAGCAGCGGACGATCGACGCCGAGCGTGTGATTGAGTGCGTCGACTGCGCGCTGGTCGGCAAACGGGCCCAGTATGGCGCGCCCTACATTTCCAGGCAGCACCTGGCCGCCCAGAAACACCATGATGCTGAGCAGGAACAATGTAACCAGCGATAGCGAGACACGCCGGGCAAAGAAGGAGAGAATGGCTATGACTCCTTATGGAGCCAGCCCCCACGTGGGAGCTGGCTGTTACAGGATTGGCTTTCGCTTTTCGCTTAGGCCTTCGATGCCTTTTCTAGGAACAGCTGCCCCATGGGGCTCGGCTGCACGCCGGTCGCGCCTTTCGCCGTCGCCGTCAGGTAATCGGAGAAATAGCCGAAGATGATAGGCGTTTCCTCGAGCAGCAGCTTCTGGATCTTGCCGGCCGTGGCCTTCTGCGCCTCAAGGTCAAGCGCTGCGATGTAGCTGTCTGCCAGCGTGTCGTAGTCCGTGTTCTTGAAGTGCGCCGCGTTCCAGGTGCCGTCGCTCTTCAGGGGTGCTGCAAGGAACACGTTCGGCACGCCGCGGTGACCATAGCCGGTGATGCCCATCACCGAATCCAGCCAGTTCGATTTGCCGAACACCGCCTCTCCGTAATAGGCGCCTTCATCGAGGATGTTGAGGTCGAGTTCGATGCCGATTTCCTTAACCCAGTTCTGGATGAGCTGGGCGTATGCCGGGATTTCCTGATAGCGCAGGGTGGTCAGCGTCACCTTGAAGCCCTTGCCGGCGCCGGCGGCTTCCATCAGCTGCTTGGCCTGCTCGATATCCTGCTTGCGCTGCGGCACGCTCGTATCGGTCGAGGGATACGCAGACGCGAACGGGCTGTCGTTGCCTAGCGATGCCCGCCCTTTCATCAGGCCGGCAACCACCTTGTCGCGATCGATTGAGAGCGCAATCGCGCGGCGCACGCGCGGGTCCTTGAACGGGTCGGAGTCGCAGCGCATGTGCACTTGCCGATTCGTCGTCGACTTCAGGCGGATGATGTCTACATTCGGATCGTTGAGCAGGCCAATGCCGGTCATACCCGATAGCTGGTTTACGATGTCTACCTGGCCTCCCTGCAGCGCCAGGATCTGAGGCTGGATGTCGTCGAAGAAAGTGAACTCCGTGCGGTCCGGTAACGCCTTCTCGCCCCAATATTCCTCGTTCCGCACAAATGAAGCACCGACTTTCGGCGTGTATTTTTCCAGCTTGAACGGCCCGGTGCCGTCGAAGCTCTGTTCGTAGTCGCCCTTGTAGCCGGCAGGCAGAATGATGGCGTTGTAATTGTCCGACGACACCATATACGGGAAGTTGCCGTTAGGCGCGTCGAGGTGGAAATCAACGGTGTAGTCGTCGACTTTCTTAGTCGCGCCCTTCTGCAGGACGCCCTTGAAGACGGACAGCGCATTGGACGAGCCGGCCGGGTCTGCGAGCCGGTCGATGGTAGCCACCACGTCGTCGGCCTTCATCTCGCCGCCGCTGTGAAATTTCACCCCCTTGCGCAGCTTGAAGGTCCATACAGTGCCTTTGTCATTCGGCTTCCAGCTTTCGGCCAACGCAGGCTTCAGCACGAGGTCGGAGCCATCGACGCAGAGGAACTCGCCCACCTGCTGAATGACCAGGATGCCGCCGGCGTCTGCGATGGTGACCGGGTCGATGGCTGCTGCCGGCAGGCTGCAGGCAACGCGCATGGTGGCGCCGGAAGCGCTCTGGGCGCGGGCGAGCGACGGCATGCCGCCGAGACCGGCTGCCGTGGTGATGCCCCCCAGAAGCGGCAGCGACAGGCCGAGCAGGCTGCCATGGCGCACGAAGTCGCGGCGGCTGACACGGCCATCGACGAGGCCGTCAATGAGATGGTTTTCGTGCGGCGTGCGGCTGCGCCGGATGAGGTCCAGAATGCGATAGTTCTTGCTCATGAGTTTAACCCTTTCCCCTTTTTCTTATGGCTGAAGATGCATTTTCAAAACCCGATGCTCTTCCCACGCATTCTCGGTCTTTTGATTGCATCAGACTCATTCGCGAGCGGGCCGCCGTCAAATATAAACTTTGTATCGAGAACATCTGGTTTTGAGATACCCGAATCGTGGGGATCACCTCGCAGCCTCCTTGCCGGGACACCGGTAATTTCCCTGGGGTCAGGCGGCGAGCAGAAGGGGGGGGTAGGCTTGAAAACAGAGCCAGACAAGCTCCGCTCCTATGGAGCAGCCAGGCGACAGGTGATGCCAAAGGTCGAGCACAAGGATTGAACAACCGGGCGGAGAATGCACATGTGCCGCTGCGAAAACGGGAGCGGATGATGCAAGGCTTCCGATCACCAGGAGCACTGCAACGCTTCGCTTCGATCTTCTCGGCTCTGCGCAATCTCTTCGTCCCGCCCCGCTCAAAACGCTCCGCTCTCGCTACTCCATATTCACCACCTGCAGGCCATGGCGGAATGGAAAGCCGTGGCCATGGTCAGCTGACATCAGCGGCCGCACGTCTCAACGCGCTATATGCAGACAACGTGACATCGCAGGGGCGACGCTAAGATGACGACCGCGCTGCTGCTCGATCGCCTCACCCATCGTTGCGAGATCGTCGAGACCGGAAACGAATCCTGGCGCATTCAAAATGCCGATCTCTAAGGCCTTAAGAAGGTCAGCGCTATCAACACTTCGGCGTTCGGCCACTCGCCCTTCACATGGGAGCACCGGCGTCAAAGAATGGGCGCAGAGAAGCGATGGCTGAATAGCGCTCTCCAGCGATCTCGATTTCGAAAGACCTGATGAAAGCCATTCCGCCGTTACCCCACTGTCGCAGGAGAGATACCCCACGCCGATGCTGCACCCAACAGTATGGCCGACCCCGGCGGAGCGAAGGTATCCAACGAGCTCTCCGTTGCGCCAAACTGGCTCGGTGCCGAACATCAAAGATTTGGCCTCGGACCCAATAGAAAGCTCAGGTGAAATCAGCGAGCGGAAGGCATGGAGCACGGGCAAATCACGGCATCCGACTGCGTTCCGACTCTATGAACTTATTCGCACCACCCGTGAATCCCGCAACCTGCATCACCAAATCAGTTGACGTAACCTGATCATCTGCAGTTAGGGCCAGCAGGCCTCGGCCGCTGAAGGACAGCGGCCGAAAGTTGAGTTCGAAGAAGTAGGAACGTCACTTCTTCCGTAGTCCGGGGCAGTGATGCAGTTTCTGAAGCAGCTGTTCGACTTTGAGCGAGGCGGAACGCACCCATAATGTGGACCGAGACGCTCACGCAGCAAGTTCGGCCATCATCTTCACCAGAGGGCCGGAGAAGTTACTGTCCATGGCGCTGCTGTTCTCTAGCCTGAAAAATTCACGGTGGGTTGGCGGATGTGGTTCAAGCCGTTGAAATGACGTAGGATTTGGTTGCTAAGGCCGATCCGAATCATTTCC
>NZ_JAMYQK010000068.1:0-16766 GCF_040320845.1 Mesorhizobium sp. M0601 | reverse complement strand
GCGTGACAGTGACCGTGAAGGTCGCCCATGTCCGGCTCTGCCACAGCCGCATGATGTTCGTCAGGGCCTATCCGCGGGAGACGCAGGAGATGGTGTTCGACGCGCACGACCGGGCCTTTGCCTTCTTCGGTGGCGCCTGCACGCGCGGCATCTACGACAACATGAAGACGGCGGTGGAAACGATCTTTGTTGGCAAGGACCGGCAATACAATCGCCGCTTCATGCAGATGTGCAGCCACTATCTGGTGCAGCCGGTCGCCTGCACGCCGGCGTCGGGCTGGGAGAAAGGTCAGGTCGAGAACCAGGTCGGGCTGGTGCGCGAGCGCTTCTTCACGCCCAGGCTGCGCTTCAAGACCTATGAGGAGCTGAACGCCTGGCTGCAGGACAAGTGCGTCGCCTACGCCAAGGCGCACCGTCACATCGAACAACCGGAACGAACGATCTGGAACGTGTTCGAGGAGGAGCGCGGCAAGCTGGTCGAATACCGCGGCCCCTTCGACGGATTCCATACGGTGCCGGCCTCGGTGTCGAAGACCTGCACGGTTCGCTTCGACAACAACAAATACTCGGTGCTCTCGACCGCTGTCGGCCGCCCGGTCGAGGTCCAGGCCTATGCCGGCAAGATTGTCATCCGCCAGGACGGCGTGGTCGTCGCCGAACATGCCCGCTCCTTCGGGCGCGGCGAGACGATCTATGATCCTTGGCATTACATGCCGGTCCTTGCCCGCAAGCCCGGTGCACTGCGCAACGGTGCGCCCTTCCAGGGCTGGGTTCTGCCCTCGGCGATGGAGCGTATCCGACGCAAATTGAAGGTGGCGCATGACGGCGATCGGCAGATGGTGTCGATCCTGGCCACGGTGTTGACCGACGGCATTGATGCCGTGGAAGCCGCCTGCCAGGAGGCGCTCGATCAGAACGTCTGCTCCTGCGCCGTCATCATCAACATTCTGGCGCGGCGGCGCGACCCAGCGCCGGCCGTCACCATCCTCACCCCGGACGCGCTTCGCCTGCAGCATGAGCCGCAGGCCGACTGCGCCCGCTACGACAGCCTCAGGAGGGCAAGCTGATGGACGTACGCAGGTTCTGGAACTAATGGGGACGCTGAAGCTCTACGGGATGCGGGGCGCCTATGACGAGGTCATGGCGACAGGCATCAAGCGCCAGCACGAGCCGCCGAGGATCGTCGGCGATCTGCTGTCGGCCGAGATCGCCGAGAAGCAAGCCCGCTCCATCAAATACCAGCTCACCGTCGCCAAGCTGCCGATCGCCAAGGACATCGATGAGTTCGACTTCGACGGCACGCCGGTCAATGAGGTGCTGGTCCGGGACCTTGCCAACGGCACCTTCGTCGCCGACCAGCGCAACGCCGTGCTCATCGGCGGCACCGGAACCGGCAAGTCGCATCTGGCAATCGCTATTGCCCGCGCCCTGATCCGCAACGGTTCACGTGGCCGCTTCTTCAACGTCGTCGATCTCGTCAACCGGCTCGAGACCGAGCACCGCGGCGGCAAGCAGGGCCGTATCGCCGATTACCTCACCCGGCTCGACTTCGTCGTGCTCGATGAACTCGGCTATCTTCCGTTCGCGCAAGCCGGCGGGCAATTGCTCTTCCACCTGATCAGCAGGCTCTATGAACGGACCTCGATCATCGTCACCACCAACCTGGCGTTCGGCGAATGGCCCGCCGTCTTCGGCGACGCCAAGATGACGACAGCGCTGCTCGACCGTCTCACCCATCATTGCGAGATCATCGAGACCGGAAACGAATCCTGGCGCTTCAAGAAGCGCGCCTGATCACCTGCCAAGCGCCATCCGCGCTCGCCCGGGCTGCGCAACCCTGACCAGCTCCGCCCGGGCGAACGCTGAACGCCGCGCATTACATAAAGGGGTCAAAATTGGACGCCGATCGAGGGTCAGTTTTGGAAGCCGTTTGACACATGAAGCCCAAACGCGTCGGTTGTGGGCTGTTGTCGCTGTGCCCATCGCGTGTTTTCCGGAGTTGCTGAAACCCAGGATGTGGCCTTTTGATATCAAACCCACCAGTCAGGCGTGTGGGAGTCTGCTTCCCGAAATCAGGTCGAACTGCAAGGCACCCGCATAAGTATGCTTTCGCAATATGTCACGCTCATGTAACGTTAACGGCAATAGGCCAATTTTAGATCCGCTCATTTTAATTTATGCGATAGTTGAAGACGAATGGAGTCGAATCATGGAAATCGGTATCGGTGGCTCCGGAAAAATCGGCTGTGAGCAACTTGACTCTACAATTCACCTTATCGCCCAACCTTTGACCACCGAGTTTTATCGATGCTTCAAGCTTTGTCCATTCAATCAGGAATTCTCTCTTGGTTAGAAGCGTTCTTCCAAAAAGAAATGAGAATTCCTCTAGCAGGCCGTTGAAGAAGTCAGGCTCTTTCGCAAACGAAGCCGGAATCGTCGGCGTTGTGGATGTAGAAGTGGCCGACGAGGCGACCTGCAGTGCCAAAGACAACCCAGCCGCGGCCACAGGCTGGGTCGTTCTCATCATGCCCCTCCCACGAGAATTCCGCGCAGGCTGAACCATCGCGGGTGCCATAGCGGACATCGAGGAAGCCCTTGAGTGCGCCGAAGGCGATCTCGCCATCCGCCGAGCCTTTGAATGTCAGATGGGCTTCCTCGACGAGATCGAGGAAGTCGTTATCCCAAACATCCATCTCGATGATGCGCCAGCGGCCGGCGAAGGCCTTGGCGAAGCCGGGAACCTTGGCCATCAGCCGGTCTCCGCCATGAGCTTTGGCAGTCGCACCAGATTGTAGGCAGCGGCTGCGAAGGTGAAGGCCCATCCGACACGGTCGCGGCCGCGGAACCTGGTCTTGTGCTGGCCGGCCACGACCTTGATCCAACCGAACGCCTCTTCGATGCGCTTCCTGATGCGCTGGCTGACGGCATAGCCGCCATGTCGCGTCGTGCGCCCGTCGATCGCGGAACTGCGGCCGCTCGTGTTCTGCGCTACATGCGGCGTCACCCTCATCGAGCGTAGCTCATTGACGAAGTCTTCCGCGTCGTAGGCCTTGTCGGCGCCGAGCGTGATCGCCTGTGGCCGCTCCGCTCGAGGTTCGATCATGTGCAGTGCGGCCACCCGCTCAGCATGTTCGTCGGCCAGTGTCAGGCAGGCGTCGACCAGCAGGCCGTGGCGGTTCTCCATCAAGCCATGTCCCATAAAGCACAGCTTGGCCTCCTTGCCTTTGCCCTTGCGATAGAGCCGGGCATCCGGATCGGTGGTCGAGGCATGTGTGTCGTTAGAACGCTTGTGGCCATGGAAGTCAGCTTCCGCGTTTCGCCCGCCCCCTTCAGCCGGTGGCTCGCCATGACCCCCGCTTGGGCCGTCCTTCGGTTTGACGCTCTTCATCGACGCCCACGCCTCGATCAATGTGCCATCGACCGAGAAGTGGTCCGTAGACAGAAGCTTCGTCACCTTGGGCTGCGCCAGCACCGCAGCAAGGAACTTCGTCGCGATGTCGCCCTCCAGCAGCCGGTCGCGATTTTTGGAGAACACCGAATGGTCCCAGGCCGCGTCATCGACGCCGATGCCGACGAACCAGCGGAACAGAAGGTCGTATTCCAGCCGCTCCATCAACAGCCGCTCCGAGCGGATCGAGTAGAACGCCTGTAGCAGCATCGCTCGCAGAAGCTTTTCTGGCGGGATCGAAGGTCGCCCAATCGGCGAATACAGCGCCGCCAAGTCCCGCTCCAACGCCGCCAGCGCGTCGTTCACAATCGCCCGAATGCGGCGCAACGGATGATCGCGCCGCACCCGAGCCTCGAGATCAACATAACTGAACAGTTCGCCAGACCGTTCGTCTCCACCGCGCATGCCTCGTTCTCCGAATCTCTCCGGAGACACTGAATCACGCTCACAGCCCCGCTGCGAGCCACTTTTTCAACAGCCTGCTAGATATTGCGCGATCCCATCTCTCACAGTCACAGCCAACCAGATAATTTCTGGAGGCGATGCAGCCGGCCAAACCGATAGTGTGAGTTATGCTGAAGTGGAAGCAAGCGTCGAGTGAGTCAAAGTTTTCCCGAATCTGGATCGCAAGCAATACGCATCGCGCTGACATCGTGGCCGAGGGCTCTTCCGGCACGATGTAGAGCGGCTCTTCCCGCAATAAACTCTGCTCGTGAAAGGGGGCTTCGAAGCCTCGAAAGGCGATCTTTATCATCTTCTCCAAGGAAACTTCGACAGGGAGGGTCTTCGGTCGAAGACCACTCCTCGAACGCAATGACCACGGCGCCCAACCGCAGAACGGCCGGGAGCCGCAAGCTTAGCGATGGAAGAGGCTGTATCCCAGTAGACAAGTTCCCCTCAATGACGTTCAGAGCTTTGTCGTTAAACGTTAAACAATTATCGGCCCTGGAAAACGGAGCTGAAAAAGCCGTCGCGGATGTAGTCATCCGGACGACCATCGACCTTGCGATACAGGCGATATGCCTGGCCCATCCTTGATGATCGGCGCGTTTGAGCGCGCGTTGGAGGAGCAGTGGGCGAACGCCCAGCCTTTAACGTTGGTGGGCCGATCGGACGCGCGCTGCACCGGGGGTGCAAGAAAGCTCGATCTCTGCATATACCGGCTCTCTGTACCATCGAGGATGGCCTTGAACAATTCGAATCCGTGATCAGAACCGGCTTTATGGCGGCATCGAAGTCGATGCGGAGCAGCGTTCCTGTGATGGCGATTTGTCTGAGGTCATTGTCGTTTCAATCGGAGAAATTCTATCCCTTAACCAGACTGCCTCGGTATTCGTCGTGAGAATTCGGAGAGCATATCCTTGGTGCCATGAAATAGATATCCGCGAAAAATTCGGGGGTTGAGAACGTCTCCACGCCCGAAACGGGCTGCTATCTGCTGTTTACCTCCGGTACGACGGGAACGCCCAAGGGTGTGCTCATGTCAAACCGTGGGCTTGCCAACTTGGTTCAATGGGACCTCCTCTTCAGGAGATGTGAACCTGGCAGGGTCCATTTACAATTCGCCTCCTTTCATTTCGACATCGCGTTTCACGAACTGTTTTCTGCGATCAGTTCGGGAGGAACAGCAGTTCTGGCAACACAGGAGCAACGACAGGATGCGGGGCTGCTCCTGGAGCTCTTATCGTCATCCCGGATCGAGAAGTCATATCTGCCTTACAGTGCTCAATCAGTTGGCATTGGCAGCGCCTGCATTCTCCGAACCGCTTTACCTCACAGACGTCACCACAGCTGGCGAGCCCGTTAAGATCACGGGGGCTATCAGGTCATTCTTCCGTCGCATCGGCGCCGTGCTCTACAACAAGTATGGCTCCACAGAGGCGCAGGAGGTGACGTCTCTGGAGCTCGCCGGAGATCCCGAACAATGGCCGGACCTCCCATCGGCTGGCGTCCCTATCGCGGGAATGGAGGTGGGCATCCTCACTTCGAAGAGAGTATCATCGGACCCGGGCTTTGAGGGACGCATTGTCGTCAAAGGGTGCCAGGTCGCGATGGGGTATATGCAGCCCGACGCCGACGATCTGGTGCCCCTGCCTTCAGCCTCGACAGGTGTGTCAGATGAGTACCTCACTGATGATATCCGGCGCCATCCTCCCTGACGGCAGCATTGCAATCACGGGGCGGACGGACCGTCAGGTGAAGATCCGCGGCAAGCGGGTCGATGTCGCAGCCGTGGAAACGACGATCGAGCGTTCTCGATACGTCAACCAGGCTGCCGTTGTAGTAGCTGAGGTCAGTGGACGAGCTGAACTCGTGGTCTTCGTAACCGCGGCAGAAGACCTGATGAGTGATGTACTCGAGGAGGACGTCAGAACCCTGATCAATGACGCGTTAGATGCTACGGCCGTTCCCTACCGAACATACACACTCTCGGCGTTTCCTGAGACATCGACTGGCAAGGTTGACCGTTGGGCGCTTGAGGCAATGGCAGCCACCGCCCTTGCGCCACTTCCTCGTCTTGTTGGTCAGCCGCAAGATGTTCAGCAGCACGTGTCTGAGATCTGGAATGACGTCCTTCCCGGAGGAAGAGATCGAACCTTCAGGGCGGCCGGCGGCGACTCGCTGAGTGCGATGCAACTGGTGAGACGATTGAAACAGGAGCTGCAGATCGACATTTCTGTGTCCGATATCTCCGATGGGACCACCCTAGAATCGATTCTCAAGGCTTCGGAGCTCGGCAAGAGTGCCAGTCGGCGAGTTTGGCGTCGGCCATCATTCGAACTCCAGAATGGGTTCGTCAACGGCAAGGCTTGCTCCCGCCTTGGCGTCGATCCGTTTGACCACGGCCCGCCGTTCGGCGCGCAGGACGTTCTCCATCTTCATGGCCTCGACGGTGGCGAGCACCTGTCCAGCCTCGACCGACTCTCCCTCGGACACGGCAATCGCGGTCACCACACCAGGCATCGGGCAAAGCAGCAGCTTGGACGTGTCCGGCGGCTGCTTCTTCGGCATCAATCGGGCGAGCTCGGCGATAGGCGGGCTCCGTACATGGGCGACAACATCCATTCCGCGCCAGCGCCGGTAGCCGCTTCCTGACCGCGACGTTTTGATCGAAGTGGTTTCGGCGCCAATTCGAATGCGCGCGATATGCCGTCCCGGTAGCCAGTCGCTTGCAACGCTCAGAACCGAGCCGTCACCGAATGACACCGCGGTTCCGTCTTCCTCATCGCGCACCGCGATTGCAAAGGCATGGCTGCCAAGCGTGACGATCCAATCGCGTGAGACCTTGCGACGATGATTGTCCATCGCCCCGGAGATCAGGACATTGCGGTGCTGGAGTTTCCAGTTGATATGTGCCGCAATCGCCGCAAGCTTGCGCTCATCGGCATCGGTTGGGATCACACCGGCGAAGCCGTCCGGAAACTCCTCGGCGATAAAGGCCGTGCTTAGCCGCCCCTCGCGAAACCGGGGATGGTCCATGACCGCGGCGAGAAACGGCAGGTTATTGCCGATGCCTTCCAATTCGAAATCGTCCAGCGCCGCGGCCATGGAGTTGATTGCGCCCAGCCGGTCAGGTGCCCAGGCGCAGAGCTTGGCGATCATGGGATCATAGTGCATCGAGATTTCCGTGCCCTCGACCACACCAGTATCGTTGCGGATGAGAGAGCCGTCCGCACATGCACCCTCAGCGGGCGGCCGGTAGCGTGTCAGACGACCGATCGAGGGCAGGAAATTGCGATACGGGTCTTCGGCGTAGAGGCGGCTTTCGACTGCCCAGCCGTTCAGCCTCACATCCTTTTGGCCAAAGCGCAGCTTTTCGCCGGCGGCGATGCGGATCATTTCCTCGACCAGATCGATGCCGGTTACCAGCTCGGTGACCGGATGCTCGACCTGAAGCCGGGTGTTCATCTCGAGGAAGTAGAAGCTGCGGTCGCGATCGACAATGAACTCAACCGTGCCTGCCGAGTGGTAGCCAACCGCCTTGGCAAGAGCGACGGCCTGCTTCCCCATCGCATGTCGAGTCGCTTCGTCGATGAACGGGGAGGGGGCCTCCTCGATGATCTTCTGGTTGCGGCGCTGGATCGAGCATTCGCGCTCGCCGAGATAGACGATATTGCCGTACTGATCGCCGAGCACTTGGATTTCGATGTGACGCGGCTCGGTGACGAATTTCTCGATGAAGATACGGTCGTCGCCAAAGGCGTTCTTCGCCTCGTTTCGCGAGGAGTGAAATCCTTCGCGCGCCTCGACCTCGTTCCAGGCAATGCGCATGCCCTTGCCGCCACTACCAGCGGATGCCTTGATCATGACAGGGAAGCCGATCTCTGCGGCGATGCGTACCGCTTCCTCAGCATCCTCGATCAGAGCCATGTGGCCGGGCACAGTCGAGACACCGGCGGATGCCGCGATCTTTTTCGAGGTGATCTTGTCGCCCATCGCCTCGATTGCGACGGGCGAAGGCCCGATGAAGGCGATGCCCTTGGCCCTGAGCGCCTCGGCGAAATTCGAATTCTCAGACAGGAAACCGTAGCCCGGATGAACCGCATCAGCGCCCGTGGCGGAGACGGCATCGAGGATGTTTGCAATGCGAAGATCGGGCTGCGCTGAGGCGGCGGGACCGATCTGGACCGCTTCATCCGCTTGCCGGACATGCAAGGCGTCGGGGTCAGCGTCGGAATAGACGGCGACGGTGGCTATACCAAGCCTCTGCGCCGTTTTGATCACCCGGCACGCGATCTCGCCACGATTGGCAATCAGGATCTTCTTGAACATTTTTTGCGCACTCAAAGCGGGATGGTGTCGTGCTTCTTCCAGCGCGTCTCGACGCTCTTGCCGCGCAGAGAGGCAAAGGCACGCGCGATCCGCTTGCGTGAGGAATGTGGCATGATCACCTCGTCGATGAAGCCGCGCTCGGCGGCAATGAAGGGGTTGGCGAAGCGCTGCTCGTATTCCTTGGTACGAGCCGCCAGCCTCTCGGGATCGCCGAGTTCAGACCGATAGAGGATCTCGGCAGCGCCCTTTGCGCCCATCACCGCGATTTCGGCGGTCGGCCAGGCGTAGTTGATGTCTGCGCCAATATGTTTGGAAGCCATCACGTCGTAGGCGCCGCCATAGGCCTTGCGCGTGATCAACGTGACCAACGGTCCGGTCGCCTGGGAATAGGCAAACAGCAGCTTGGCGCCGTGCTTGATGACGCCACCATATTCCTGGGCGGTGCCCGGCAGGAAACCTGGTACGTCGACGAGCGTCAGAATCGGGATGTCGAAGGCGTTGCAGAAGCGAACGAAACGTGCCGCCTTGCGGGAGGAATCAATGTCGAGGCATCCGGCCAGCACTATGGGCTGGTTGGCCACTACTCCCACCGTCCTGCCCTCGATGCGAACAAATCCGGTGATGATGTTGCGGGCGAAGGCGGCCTGAAGCTCGAAGAAGTCGCCTTCATCGGCGATGGCGAGGATCAGTTCCTTCATGTCGTAGGGCTTGTTGGCGCTCTCTGGTGCCAGAGTGTCGAGGCGCAGCTCGATCCGCTCCGGATCGTCATAAAACGGCCGCGCGGGCGGCTTTTCCCGATTGTTCAGCGGCAGGAAATCAAAGAGGCGCCGAACCTCTTCCAAAGCCTCGATGTCGTTTTCGAAAGCCCCGTCCGCAACAGAGGACTTTTGCGTGTGTGTTGCCGCGCCGCCTAGTTCCTCGGCAGTCACGATCTCGTTTGTGACGGTCTTGACGACATCGGGACCTGTCACAAACATGTAGGAGGAATCTCGAACCATGAAGATGAAATCGGTCATCGCCGGCGAATAGACTGCGCCGCCGGCGCAGGGCCCCATGATCACCGAAATCTGCGGAATGACGCCAGAAGCATCAACATTGCGCTTGAAGACGTCGGCGTAGCCGGCAAGCGAGGCGACGCCCTCTTGGATGGGCGCGCCGCCAGAATCGTTGAGGCCGATGACCGGAGCTCCGTTGCGGACCGCCATGTCCATGATCTTGCAGATCTTCTGAGCGTGTGTCTCCGACAGCGATCCGCCAAGGACCGTGAAGTCCTGAGAGAAGACGTAAACGAGCCGGCCGTTGATCGTACCCCAACCTGTGACCACGCCATCCCCGGCCACCTTCTGGGCATCCATGCCGAAGTCTGTCGCACGATGCGTGACATACATGTCGTATTCTTCGAAGGAGCCTTCGTCGAGAAGCACCACGAGGCGCTCTCGGGCGGTCAGCTTGCCTTTCACGTGCTGAGCATCGACACGCTTCTGCCCCCCGCCTATGCGAGCCTGCGCACGACGGACCTCGAGTTGTTCAAGAACAGCTCGCATCAGCGGCCAGCCTTTGCTTCAAGGTTCAAAGCCGTCGGCAACTGCGTCGCGGCGAGCCGGCTTTGCCTCGAACTCGGGTTTGCTTCGCTGCACAATCGCATGGGCGCCTCCACTGGAATTACGCTAGGCATTAGTTCGTCGGAAATGAATGGAGAAGGATTGACCGGGTGCGATTGCGAAATGTATAACTGCAAACAGCAACATGCGAATTTGCATATGGCAAACGGTAAGCTTTTCATTGGGCGGCGCGTGCGCGAACTGCGGGAGGCCAGCAAGGCCACCCAGGCGGTATTTGGCGAGCGACTGGGGATCTCGACCAGCTATCTGAACCAGATAGACACAACCAACGACCGGTGTCAGCAGCAGTGCTTCTTGCGCTGGCCGAAAAATTCCATGTGGATATCGCTTCGATCGGCGGCAGTGAGGCCGACCGGCTGCTCTCGGCACTGAGCGAGGCACTTGCTGATCCCGTATTCGGCGGTGTTTCAGCCGCATTTCAGGAGCTCAAGCTTGTTGCCCAAAACGCTCCGTCTCTCGCCCACGCGCTTATAACATGCCACCAGGCCTATCGGAGAAACAGCGAGCAGCTTGCCAGCTTCGACGACCAGTTGATCCGAACCAATGCTTTTGCCGAGTCAACACCCTACGAGGAAGTGCGGGACTTCTTTCACTTTGTTGACAACTACATCGATGAGCTCGACCAAGCGGCCGAGCATCTGGCAAAGACCTTGGACGTACCGGACCGAGATGTCGGGGCCGCGTTGTCAGATCACCTTGACCAGCATCATCACGTTCGTCTTGCGCGTGCTGGCAATGGCGAACGGGTGATAAGGCGGTTTGACGGTTCCGCGCGCGTGCTGTACTTGAACTCTTATTCGCCTGCTTCAACGCGCAGTTTCCAGATGGCATTCCAGATAGGGGCCATGGAGCACCGGGCGGAGATCGATGCGTTCATCGAGCGAGCGCGCTTCCGGACATCCGAAGCGGCGAAGATATGCAGGATCGGCCTCCAGAACTATTTTGCCGGCGCGCTTATGTTACCATACCGCCCCTTCCTGGCCGCGGCAAAAGAACTTCGCCACGACCTCCACCTGCTCGCAATGCGGTTCGGCGCCAGCCTTGAGCAGGTGGCGCATCGCCTTTCGACGTTGCAAAGGCCTCGGATGAAGGGCGTTCCGGTCTTCTTCGCGCGCATCGACCGAGCTGGCAACATCACCAAGCGCCACAGCGCCGCGAAGTTGCAGTTTGCCCGCTACGGTGCAGCTTGTCCGTTGTGGAACGCCCATCAGGCGTTCGAAACCCCAGGTCGAATAATTTGCCAGTTGGCCGAGACGCCAGATGGGGTGCGCTACCTCAGTATCGCAACAGAGATCACCAAGGCGGACGGCGGATTTGGCTCTCCACATCGACGCTATGCGATCGCGCTCGGATGCGAGATCTCCGATGCTGGCGATTTCGTCTACGCAGACCGGCTGGATTTTGCCAACAGCTCAGCGTTCGAGCCCATTGGCGTTTCGTGCCGTATTTGCGAGCGGATAAACTGCGTTCAACGCGCCATTCCACCCCTTAAGAGCACGATTGCGATCGACCACGACCGGCGCGGCGAGTTGCCGTACACTCTCTCCTAATTGTCATCGACCCGAAACGAGGCTTGTGGCTCGACAAGACGATTGACAAATCAACAGGGCATGCGCGCCCGTATGCATGAAGTATGCAAGCACAGTTTTGCGGCAGGCGTCTTGGTGGGCTAGACCAACACGACAAGCATTACCTGCGTTGCGGCAAGGACACGGACCTCATCCTGGTCAGCGTATTCAATCCATCTCTCAAGGGCACAGAGCGGCATGACCTGAAGAACGGAGGGTTCTCGTACTGATCTAGCGATGCTCTGGCAGAACGACCCGGGGCTGACGACCTGCCGGGAGTTCCTTGGCGAGCGGATCCCCATGCGTCAGGACTGTGGACGGGCTTTCTTAGGATCATAGTGCGACAGCGAGACGATCGTGGCCGGGAGCCGCTTCTGGTGGCTGTCGAGCTTGCCGATCTCGACCTTGGTGCCGACATCGGCATGGGCCACGTCGATGCGCGCCAAAGCGATGTTCTTGCCGAGGATCGGCGAACGCGTTGACGATGTGACCTCGCCGATCTGCGCGCGCCCGAGATGGATGCAGTCGCCATGGCCGACCGCGACGGCCCCTTCGATGTCCAGCCCGACCATCTTGCGCGACGGATGCTCCTTGCGCCTGATCAGCGCGCCCCGCCCGATGAAGTCGTCGCTCTTGGACTTGAGCGGCACGGTGAAGCCGATGCCCGCCTCGAACGGGTCGGTCTGATCAGAGAAGTCATAGCCGGCGAAGATCAATCCCGCCTCGATCCGAACCATATCGAGAGCGGCCAGGCCCATCGGCGTCAATCCGTGCGCCGGCCCCCTCGGCCCAGATCGCATCGAAGACCTCGCCCGCGTGCTTGGGGTGACACCAGACCTCGTAGCCCAGCCCCGTGTAGCCGGTACGCGACAGTAGGCCCTGGTCATCCCCGATGCGGCCAACGGTGAAACGGAACCAGCCGAGTTCGGCGATCGATGGCTGATGCGGCGGCGTCCAGATTACCTTCTTCAGCAGCTCGCGGCTCTCCGGCCCCTGCACGGCAATGTTGTGCAATTGGTCGGTTGAACTGCGGACCAGGACGTTGAGACCGAGCTTCTCCGCTTGTTCGCGCAGCCATACGCCTGAATACTCGTCGCCGCCGACCCACCGGAAATTGTCCTGGCCGAGCCGGAACAACGTGCCGTCGTCAATCATGCCGCCATGCTCGTAGCACATTGCCGCCCGTAATCGGGGCGAGCGCCTTGCCGAGCAGCAAAACTGTGCGTCGACCGCGGGTCAACTGGCGATCGCCGGCGACTCGGCGGCAAAATCTGCTCCTGTGAAGCAACGCAGGAGGCGAACGATGGAATTCTTTTGTGGGCTGGACGTGGCGATGGACGAGACGGCGGTGTGCGTGGTCGATGATCATGGCACGGTGCATCTTGAGACGACAGCCGTGACTGATCCCGACGCGCTGTTTGCGACGTTGAAGCCGTTTCTGCCGCGCCTGCGGCGTGTGGGCCACGAGGCTGGCGCGTTGTCGCCCTGGCTGCATCCCGAACTCAAGAAACTTGGCCTGCCGGCCGTCTGTCTGGAGACGCAGCACGTGCGCGCCGCGATGTCGGCGCAGCGCAACAAGACCGACAAGGCCGATGCGCTCGGCATCGCCCATATCATACGCACCGGCTGGTTCCGACAGGCTCATATCAAGTCGGAAAGCTGCTACCGGACGAAGCTTCTGCTGACACACCGGCGCAATCTGAAGGCCAAGTTCCTCGACCTGGAGAATGCCATTCGACACTCGCTGAAGTCGTTCGGCATCCGCTTGAGCAAGGTCGGACGCGGAGCATTCGAGCAGGCGGTGCGCCAAGCTGTGGTGGACGATCCGCTGTCGGCCGAACTGATGGACGCCATGCTGTCGGCGCGCGCAGCGCTGTGGAGGCAATAGCCGGCTGCACGATCTCGTCGTCAAAATGGTGGCCCGCAGCGAACTGTGCCGACGCTTCATGGCAATCCCCGGCGTCGGCCCCGTCACAGCACTTTCGTTCATGACGGCCATCGATGATCCGTCGCGCTTCCGCCGCTCACGCGACGTCGCGGCCTACTTCGGGCTGACCTCGCGGCGCTGGCAGTCAGGTACCTCGATCGACGTTCAGGGTCGCATATCAAAGGCCGGCGATGCTGATGTGCGACGCTCGCTTTACGAGGCAGCGTCGGGGCTGATGACGCGCTTCAAGGGCAAGGACAAGGGCAAGAGCTGGGGCCAGGCGATCGCCAAACGCTCCTGCCACCGCAAGGCCTGTGTCGCCGTGGCGCGCAAGCTGGCGGTGATCATGCACGCCATGTGGAGCGACGGAACGTTCTATGTCGGCGATGCCGCAGCGAACCGAAGCGATGCAGCCCGGCGCGCTCATATCAAGGATCGCAAGCTGCTGGGAGCGCATCGATGACCGGTGCAACGGAAGTTGAAGCGCATGGCGCCGGCACGTTGATGGGCGCCATCTGACACAAGGGATCCGCTCCGGCGGATGAGGACCGATGCAGACCAGGAACGACGGAACGCACGTTACCTTGCCTGCGGCCGCGCCGATCGCGAGACGGCCGGACCGCGCCGGATTGCCTGTGACGATGCTCCGTCAGTCCGATGGAAAAGTGCGCCACGACGGTTCGATCGCTGCAAATAAGCAGCGCAACTACCCCGTCGCAGAGCGCGGAAGACTGCACGGCGCATCGGAACTCGACGCCAGAACGCGAGATCGTGGTCTAGAGCATAGAATAGTGTATTATCGCACTCTTGAAGAGGAACGACCATGGAAAACAAGATCACAAAGTACGACCGATTAAGACGGCAGTATTAACGATCTGGCCGACCGCCAACTTCTTCACGTCCCGCGTCGGCGTATACTGAAGCAGCGCTTCCGAATCGGGTCCCGTCACCTCGAACTTGCGCAGGGCCGAAAGGTCCATCAGCACCGACTTCTGCCGGCAAGCCCAGTATTCCTCGATCAGCCCGGCTTCTGCGTAGCTATTAGCCAGCCAGTAGCCCCGATACTCCACGAAGTTGCGGGTCAGCTTAGAAAGGCGCTCGTGAAACCCAGTTTGCTTGGTCATCTTTGGCTCCGAATCGGGAGTGGGGCGGATCGCCACGGCGCGTTGGAATTTCTCGGCCCCTGAGTAGGTGCGTACATGGATGTCGGTCGGTTTCCAGCCACTGGCCGCCGTCGTGTCGTCAGGGCAGGCGGAGCTGACGCAGACGAGGTCGGACCGTAAGCTCGACATTGGTCTTCGGCGGCGTTGTCGGGTCGAACAAGCGAAGCCCGCCCGCCGCGGCGAGGTCGATACGACGGATCTCTAGTGCCTTGCGCAGCCGCTGCAGGCTGCCGTCCTGACCGGTTAGCAGCGCCTTCAAACCCGCAGCATCCGAGTTCGGACGATGCCCGACGACGCCAGCGTCAATGCTGCCCGACGCGTCGGCCACGACGACCTCGCAGATTTGGGCGCCTTCATCATTCGTTACGGTGATGCTGTCGCCTACCGCAATGTCGATCAACATCGCTCGAGCGCCGGGAATCGCTCAGTCAGTACTTGGGAAAACGCCGATTTTACGCTCCACCACGCTTCCTGAGCGCTTTGCAAAAGCAGCAGTGGCGTCGGCGACTTCTACCGCAACGCTCTCGCCGAAACGGTCAACGGTCTTTACACGGCCGAGGTGATCATCGACGGGGACCATGGTGCTCGTTCGAGGCCGTCGAGTTCGCGACGCTGGAATGGGTCGACTGGTTCAACAATCGCCGGCTGCTGGAGCCCATCGGCGTCCTGCGGCAGCCGCGAAATGCCATGGCGCTGAAGGCAGCGATGCAACGACGAGCGCGTCAGATGCGGGATCGAGGGCTGTAGGGCATAGAGGCAATCATCCAGCGCCAGCAACGTGTGCTTGCGAAAGGCGACGATCACCGCTTCCTCTTCGAGCGACAGCACTGTCGATCTTGGTTTCTTCGGGCCGGTGGGAAGATCGGCGGTCGAGGTCCGGTTCCTCCACTTTCTAACGGTCTTCTGATCGATGCCGTAGCGCTTGGCCAGCGCTCTCAGGCTCTCTTGACTATGCTGTATCGCTCGACGGACTGCCTCTGTCGTCGTGGCGCGGCGGTGTAGAACCTGTCCCATAGCGCATCCTTTGATTCGGACGGCAATGATGCGCCATTAAAGTCCGGGATCAAACAGCTAGCCTCTGGACCGTGGTTGCATCGACGGGTGAAATCGTCCGTTCGGCCCTTGAGGAAGGCTCCAACAACTGGGCGTCGACGGCGCGCTCGATGCCATGCAGCCACTTCGGCGCCATTGACGTGCATTCTTATAGATCTCGTCGATCATAAAGCGATCGAGGAGACCCTGCTGGATCATAGCTTTTGCCCCTCGCCAACCTGCCATGGGAGCGTGGGGGACCGGGGTAACATCACGTTTTCGTGAGGAGAAGGTTCCCTCACGATGGGAGCACGTTCTGACACCGTGACGGCAACGCTGCGACGGCAGCATCTAGCGCAACTAGAGCAACGTAAATTTCCGGCTCCCGGCGACCAGCTCATTTTTCCGCAGTAAGATCGGCTGCCATCTTCATTAAAGTAGCGAAAAATTCGGAGTCGGAGGCGCTCTTGTTCTCGAGCACGCTAAAGTAAACAACGACGGTGCCGATGTCAGGGTTGGCCACCAAATACTGCCCGGCATAGCCACTGTGTCCGATACACCTGCCGTCGGCGTACATCTGGCGGCTATAGCGCATCCATTCACGCGGCTTCGGCATGGAAGGGCCGGGATTGCGGCGGGTCTCTTCGATGAAGGCGGCATCGCCGACGCGGCGGCCGTCGATACCCTCGCCCTTGCGCGCAAAGAGCAGTCCATAGCGAGCGAGATCGCGGGCGGTGAGACAGGCGCCGCCGGAGAGCCCCGGCACAAGGCGCGCAACCGATGCGATCTTCCGCGCCCATTACTCCAGCGACCGGACCAGACCCTTCTTCCATTCGAGTTCCTACACAGCGAATCCGATCGCTTGCGCAGCAGCACTCGCCGATGTCGGCATCTGGAACGATGAGTCAGTGGCCGGATCGAATAGCATCCCCTGTCGAGGATGCAGGCTGAGAAGGTTGCGCGTTTCAGCGAGGATCTGCGTTTCGAGAATGTACGCACGACCAGCACCATCGCTGCGCTCGACCTCAGCATCGGCAATACAGGCTATCTCGCCGAGGTCTGTCCGAGGTGGCGCCCGCGCATCGCGGCCGACCCGCGCCGCGCCTGACCCTGCTCGCGCGGCTCCGCCCACCACCGCGCATGCCCTCATCTCGTCGCCAGAAGACACCAATCTGCAAACTGAATTGGACGCCCGCGGCCACGGGCTGCTTAATGACGATCGAGGACATGGCA
>NZ_JAMYQK010000067.1:0-18788 GCF_040320845.1 Mesorhizobium sp. M0601 | reverse complement strand
TCGCAACCAGACGGTAGCGGAAATTGTTGCGGATGTGGTCGTTGAAATAGCGGCCCTTGGCGAACGCGGCCCGGAACGCGGCAAAGGTTTCCGGCGGTACCCCCTCAAACTCGTACCGTTTACGGCTGGCGACGAACCACACCGAGAGGGTTCTTCTATCCCGATCATATTCCATCTTGCGGATCGAAGTAGATGGCATGAGCACCACAGCCCCAGGGCCCGCGCCTTGCGGGGAGCGCGGGCCGATCGGGATACCGATCTGCAGCAATACCTGGAGGGGAGGAATGGCTGCGTGCACCGAACTTGCGCGGCGGTCCCGTGTTCCAACCAGGATACAAAAAAGCTAGCTGCACCTTTCGGCATCATGCGGACGTTGGATTTGTGAGAAAGCGGGAGCGTCAATACCAACTTCTGGCGATGGAATTTTCCCGTGAGACAGGCACGCTCCACGGCGAAAGGAGTGCCCCGCCATGACCGTCCTCGCCTACAACCTTGCCAATGACATCGAAGGATTGTGGAGGGTCGTCTTCGTGCCGGACGAACTGCATCTGTATGTGGAATTCAGCCAGCCAGACGCCGACACAAACCCGGCTGATTGGATGAGCGTTGATGATTTCCTTGCATGGCGGCCGAAAGGCGCACTCCACGAGCGAGCGCGCGACAGCTTGGTTTCGCTCATTTGCAAGGCGCTGACAGGGCGATGAGACAAGGGAAACCCGCACCGAGATCCAGTGCGAGCGCCGCGAGTGGGCCTAGGGCCCCACAAGCCAGTGCCACCCCGCCGCCGGCAAACCGCGGCGGGCGAGTGCCTCGGGGACACGATGGTAGATTGCTAATGCGTTCGCGCGTGTGGCCTTAAGTCGCAAACTATTGGCTTCAGAAGCAGGGCGTAGGGCTTCATTGATGGTGCTACCAACACCATATGGTGACCCATAGCCCTCCAAAACGAGAGAAGCTCGTCCCGACGGGTCGCACTGCGGCCGTCAGCTGGTAACTGCTACGAACTAGGAAACCATCATGCCTGAAAATATCAGACCAACTTCGAGAGATGTCCCCCTCATTCAGCTAGGCCTCTATCAGTGCCGCTTCCCGGTGAGCGAAGACGCTTCTGTACCCGGCGGTTATCGTTTTTGTGCTGGGCCAACTTCGCCGGATCGCGTCTACTGCGATCACCACCACCACATTGTGACCGCCGTGGACCCTCGTCGAGCCCGTTCGGGTCTCCACCTCGCTCAACGACGCGCCGCGTAAGTCTGACTGGCGGCGGCCTCCCGGCCAGGCGCTATGCGCTCCAAGGCCGCCTTGGCTACGACCTTTCCGTCGGCTCGGTCTGGCCCATCCTCCCTGTCTTCGCCGATGTATCCCCCGTCGCCCGATTGAGAACGACGATTTCTCGCCGAGCCCTTCAGCTCGCTACTCGCACAAACGCGTCGGCTCCAAAGGTTTGTCTGTCAGCACATCTTCAATGTGCCCGCGCCTGAAGCCCCAACATCTTCTGCGACCTAACCGCGTACCTGGCACCGCCGATCGGTTGCTGCGGCGGATTTTCGCTGTTCGCAGCTGAATAATGCCTATCAACCTTGTCATCGCACCTAGTCGCACGTAGCGGCCGTTCGAATTCTCATCGCTCGGCGCGATGTTTGGTCCGTCTGGCCAGAAGAGCGGAGCAAGCCATTGACACCCACGAAGTTGCTGATTGGGCAGATCGCTGTCGTATTCGCAATTGTCATTCTTGGCGTGTGGACTGCAACCCAATGGTGCGCCCACATGCTCTCCTATCAGCCGTCACTCGGCGCACCATGGTTTGTGACAGTCGGCTGGCCGATCTACCAGCCGTGGAAGCTGTTCGAATGGTGGTTCCAATTTGACGCCTATGCGCCTGAGGTCTTTGACAAGGCTGGCATACTTGCCGGAGCCAGTGGGTTCCTGGGCTGTGCCGCCGCGATAGCTGGGTCCCTCTGGCGCGCACGGCAGCGGGGGTTGGTCACCACCTATGGGTCCTCACGATGGGCCATGAAGCTGGAAATCGAGAAGGCGGGGCTGTTTCAGCCGGCCGGCGTTTTCCTTGGCGGACTGAATTATCGCTATCTGCGCCATGACGGACCGGAACACGTCATGGCCTTTGCGCCGACACGTTCGGGCAAGGGCGTCGGACTCGTTGTTCCAACCCTTCTTTCCTGGACCGGCTCGGCCGTCATTCACGACATCAAAGGCGAGAACTGGCAGCTGACCTCTGGCTGGAGGTCGAAGTTCTCGCACTGTCTCTTGTTCAATCCGACCGATCCGAGATCGGCGCGGTACAACCCGCTGCTGGAAGTGCGCAAAGGTCCAGATGAGGTCCGCGACGTTCAGAACATCGCCGACATTCTCGTCGATCCGGAAGGCGCGCTGGAGCGGCGGAGCCATTGGGAGAAGACCAGTCATTCACTTCTAGTTGGCGCCATCTTGCACGTGCTCTACGCCGAAGAGGAAAAGACACTCGCCCGTGTCGCCACCTTCCTGTCGGACCCGCAACGCTCATTCGCTGCGACACTGCAGCGGATGATGACCACCAACCACCTCGGCACGGTGGACAAGCCCCAGGTCCATCCGGTCGTGGCCTCGGCGGCTCGTGAGGTGCTGAACAAGTCAGAGAACGAGCGCTCAGGCGTTCTCTCGACCGCCATGTCGTTTCTCGGGCTCTATCGTGATCCAACGGTGGCCGCGGCAACATCGGCCTGCGACTGGCGCATTGCCGACCTTGTGGATGCCGAGCGACCGATGTCGCTGTATCTGGTCGTGCCGCCGTCGGATATCTCCCGCACTAAGCCCCTGGTGCGATTGGTGCTCAATCAAATCGGCCGGCGGCTGACCGAGCGCCTGGAGGGCGATCCAAAGAAGAGCCGCAAGCATCAGCTCCTGATGATGCTGGATGAATTTCCGGCGCTCGGTCGGCTCGACTTCTTCGAGACTGCGCTCGCCTTCATGGCAGGCTACGGCATCCGCGCTTATCTGATAGCGCAATCGTTGAACCAAATCTCCAAGGCCTATGGCGAGAACAACGCCATTCTCGACAATTGCCATGTGCGGATTGCCTTTTCCTCAAATGACGAGCGCACGGCCAAACGCATCTCGGACGCGCTCGGTACCGCGACGGAACTCAGATCGATGCGTAACTATGCCGGCCATCGGTTGGCGCCCTGGTTGTCCCACGTCATGGTAAGCCGCCAAGAGACCGCTCGCCCCCTGCTGACGCCGGGTGAGGTGATGCAGTTGCCGCAGGCTGACGAACTAATCCTGGTTTCGGGATTGCCGCCGATTCGCGCCAAGAAGTTGCGTTATTACCAGGATCCGAATTTCACGGAGCGAGTGCTGCCTTCGCCGGTGCTGCGCGACGGTGCCTACGCGGATCGGCCCACGTCGCGCCCGGACGATTGGAGCGGACAGGTGCGCGGCGTGGATCGGCGTCTTGCTGGCGACGACGACAGTGCCGGCGCGGCAATCGAAGACGGAGGTGTCCAGCAGCAGCGCCATCCGGGCCTGCCCGAAGAACGGACCCTCGTCGCCCAGGAGCCTGATCATGGCGATCTGTTCACGCCCGCAGACGATGACTGCGAGACGCTCGCCGACAAGCGCGTCATGGATCGGATTTCCACCGCAGCACGTGCGTACGGCCTCAATGAGGGAATGGGCGACGACAAGGACATCGTGCCCGGCTTCTGAACGGCGCGCCATACGCGGGCGCATCTCAGCGTAGATAACGGCCGTAAGCGATTTCGAGGATCTCGACGATGCTCGTTCCCGTCGCCGGTGCATCAGCGCCGGTCAGAGGGAACAAGCAGCATGAAGCCCCACCGCATTCGTCACCAGTTTTTGCTTGGACCCGAGTTGAGCGAGAAGCTGGAGAACCTCAGCCGCAATCCATCGACCACCAAATCGGCCATTGTGGCGCACGCGGTCGAGGCCTTTATCGAGCGGCGTGGGGAGAATGAACTCGACCACCGCTACGGCAAGAGGCTCGACCGTCTTTCCCGTGACCTCGGACATGTCAGGCGCGATGTCGAGATGATCCTGGAGAGCCTGGCGCGCTTCATCCGCTTTTCGATCACGCTTCATGCTCACACGCCGGTGCCGGACAAGGCGACGCAAGCGATTGCCCAGGAGCGCTTCGAGAAGTTCGTCGAACAAGTCGGCCGCCAAATCGCTTCCGGGAAACGGTCACTTGGCACCGACGATCGCAGGGGAGGGGAAGGATGAGTTCTCATCCGGAAGCCGACCATCGCCGCCGCGCCATGCTGCGCACCGCCATGGGTCCGGCGATCACCGAAGCCCTTGCCGATGCGACCGTCATTGAGGTGATGGTCAATCCCGACGGTGCGCTGCGGCTCGACCGGTTGGGTGAAGGCCGGGTCGACACCGGCGTGCACATGCATCCTTCTGAGGCCGAACGCATCATCCGCCTGGTCGCCTCCCACGTGCGCGCCGAGGCGCATGCGGACAATCCGATTGTCAGCGCCGAATTGCCATCGGGCGAGCGCTTCGAGGGTCTGCTGCCGCCTGTCGTGCTGGGGCCATGCTTCGCCATCCGAAAGCCTGCGGCGAAACTCTACACGTTGGCCGACTATGTCGCCGACGGGGTCATGCTGCCGCTGCAGGCCGATGCGCTGAAGAAGGCGGTCCGCGAGCGGCGCAACATCCTGGTCGCCGGCGGCACGTCGTCGGGCAAGACAACACTTGCCAATGCGCTGCTGGCACAAGCCGCCGATTGCGACGAGCGGGTGATCCTGATCGAGGACACGCGCGAACTGCAATGCGCGGCGAAGGATTGCGTTGCCTTGAGGACGAGGCGGGGGTCGATCACGCTCGCCGATCTCGTGCGCTCGACCCTGCGGCTCAGACCCGACCGCATCATCGTGGGCGAAGTCAGGGGCGCGGAAGCCCTGGACATGCTGAAGGCATGGAACACCGGGCATCCCGGCGGCATCGCGACGGTTCACGCCAATTCGGCGCGCTCCGCTCTCTACCGTATCGAGCAGCTCGCCCAGGAAGCCGTCGTCACCGTTCCCCGCCGCCTCATCGCTGATGCGGTAGATCTGATCGTCTTCATCGCTGGGCGCGGATCCTCGCGCCGCATTGACGCGATCGCTGAGGTCACCGGTCTCGACAGCAGCGGTGATTACGCCGTCACCCCGCTCACGCTTCCGCAACTCCAGCAGTTTTGAAAGGTCACCTCATGCTCAAGAAGCTTCGCTTCCTTTCGTCCACCGGGCTCGCGTTTCTTCTCACCGTCCCGGCCCACGCAGCGGGCTCCGGCATGCCTTGGGAACAGCCGCTGCAGCAGATCCTTGAGTCGGTCCAGGGACCGGTCGCCAAGATCGTCGCGGTGATCATCATCATCACCACCGGCCTGACCCTTGCTTTCGGCGACACGGCAGGCGGTTTTCGCCGGCTGATCCAGATTGTCTTCGGCCTGTCGATCGCCTTCGCGGCATCGAGCTTCTTTCTCTCCTTCTTCTCCTTCGGCGGCGGGGCACTCGTCTGATGGCCACCGGAGAGCAGCATATCGAGGGTTTCGAAGTCCCCGTTCACAGGGCATTGACTGAGCCGATCCTGCTGGGCGGCGCGCCGCGAGCGGTGGCGATCCTCAACGGCACGGTGGCCGCGGCAATAGGCCTTGGCCTGCAGCAGTGGATCGCCGGACTGGCGCTCTGGATCGCCGGCCACACGTTCGCGGTCTTTGCCGCTCGCCGCGATCCGGACTTCGCCAGCGTGCTTGTCCGTCATCTTCGCCTGAAGGGGTGGCTTGCATGCTGAACCTTTCGGAGTATCGCGGCAAAGCCGATCGGCTGGCCGATCATCTGCCCTGGGCCGCATTGGTCGCGCCCGGCATCGTGCTCAATAAAGACGGTAGCTTCCAGCGAACCTTCCGGTTCCGTGGCCCCGACCTTGAAAGCGCGACCGAAGCCGAATTGGTCGGCATCTGCGCACGAGCCAACAATGCGCTACGAAGGTTGGGCTCCGGATGGGGGTTGTTTTTCGAGGCCGAGCGCGTTGAAGCGCTGGGCTATCCGAGCTCGGCTTTTCCCGATGCTGCCTCATGGCTGGTCGATGAGGAACGGCGCGCGGCCTTCGAGGGCAAGGTCGCGCACTTCGAGAGTCGCTATCATCTGACCTTGATCTTCATGCCGGCGCCAGATGGCCAGGCGCGGGCGGAAAGCGCACTGGTCGACTCGCATCACTCGGGAGGGGCTAGAGACTGGCGCCAGGAGCTGGCGTGGTTTCGCGACGAGACCGACCGCGTCCTGGATTTGCTGTCCGGCTTCATGCCGGAAGTGCGCGCCCTCGATGATGCCGAGACGCTAACCTATCTGCACGGCACAATCTCGACCTACCAACATCCGGTCGCCATGCCGGAAACGCCAATGTATCTCGACGGTGTTCTGGTTGACGCGCCGCTTACCGGCGGCCTGGAGCCGATGCTGGGTGAGCAGCATCTGTGCACCCTCACCATCCTTGGTTTCCCGAACGGCACCCGGCCAGGGATCCTCGACGCGCTCAACCATCAGGATTTCGCCTACCGCTGGATGACGCGCTTCATCCCGCTCGACAAGACGGAAGCCACAAAGACACTGACCCGGTTGCGCCGTCAGTGGTTTGCCAAGCGCAAATCGGTCGCAGCCATCCTGCGCGAGGTCGTGACCAACGAACCCGTCCCTCTCGTCGATAGTGACGCCGACAACAAGGCGCTCGATGCGGATGCCGCCCTTCAGGCATTGGGCGGCGATCACGTCGGCTTCGGCTATCTCACCACAACGGTGACGGTATGGGACCAGGACCGGCAGGCCGCCGCGGAAAAGCTCCGAGCGGTTGAGCGCATAGTCAATGGGCTCGGCTTCACCACGATCCGTGAAAGCATCAATGCGGTCGAGGCGTGGCTCGGCTCATTGCCCGGCCATGTCTATGCCAACGTTCGCCAGCCGCTCATTCATACATTGAACCTTGCCCATCTCATGCCGCTATCGTCGGTTTGGGCCGGTCCGGCGACAAACGAGCATCTCGCGAAAGTCACCCGGATCGAAGCACCGTCGCTTCTTGTTGCCGAGACCAGCGGGTCCACCCCGTTTCGGCTTTCCACCCATGTCGACGATGTCGGTCACATGCTGATCGTTGGTCCGACCGGTGCCGGCAAGTCGGTTCTGCTCGCGCTAGTCGCTCTGCAGTTTCGACGCTATGCCGGGGCGCAGGTCTATGTCTTCGACAAGGGCAATTCGGCTCGTGCGGCAACACTGGCCATGGGCGGAGAACACCACGCGCTGGGCGCGGATGGTGCGCTTGCCTTCCAGCCACTGAGCAATATCGGCGACCAGACTACTCGCAGCTGGGCGGCGGAATGGATAGCCGGCCTCGTTGCCCATGAGAATGTCAGCGTTACGCCGGAGGTAAAGGAGGCGATCTGGTCGGCACTCATCAGCCTTGCGACTGCGCCGGTGCAGGAACGCACGCTGACGGGCCTGTCGGTTCTGCTTCAGTCCAATGGGCTCAAGGCCGCGTTGATGCCCTACACGCTCGACGGTCCCTTCGGCCGGCTGCTCGATGCCGATGAAGATCGGCTGGCTTTGTCGGATGTGCAGTGTTTCGAGACCGAAGAGCTGATGCACAGCCAAGGCGCTGTGCTCCCGGTGCTCACCTATCTGTTCCATCGTCTCGAGGAGCGGTTCGACGGACGGCCGACGCTGCTGATGCTCGACGAGGCGTGGGTCTATCTCGACAACCCTCTCTTTGCCGCCCGCATCCGCGAATGGCTGAAGGTGCTGCGAAAGAAGAACGTCTCCGTGATTTTCGCCACGCAGTCACTTGCAGACATCGCTGCCTCGTCGATCGCGCCGGCAATCATCGAGAGCTGCCCACAGCGCATTTTTCTTCCCAATGACCGTGCCGTGGAACCGCAGGTGCGGGCAGCCTATGAGTGCTTCGGCCTGAACGAGCGGCAAATCGAATTGGTCGCCCGTGCCACACCGAAGCGCCAGTATTATCTGCAGTCACGCCGCGGCAACCGCCTCTTCGAGCTCGGGCTCGGCCCGATCGCTCTTGCGCTCTGCGGCGCCTCTGATCCGGCCACGCAAGCTTTGATCGACAGCGTCCTGTCAGAGCACGGGCAGGACAGCTTTGCCTCCCGGTTCCTGAGTGCGCGCGGCCTCGATTGGGCTGCCGAGCTTCTCCAGCAATTCCCTCAACCAGACAAGGAGCAATCGTCATGATGCGGCGCCGCCTTCTCACCAGCCTGATCACCGTTTCCCTGATCGCAAAACCAATGGCCGACTACGTTCAGCCGGCCCACGCCCTGATCGTGTTCGATCCGTCGAATTATGCGCAGAACGTGCTGACAGCGGCACGTTCCCTGGAGCAGATAAACAACCAGATCCAGTCGCTTCAGAACCAGGCGACGATGCTGCAGAACATGGCGCGGCACCTTCAGCGCCTGGATTTTTCTTCCGTGGGCCAGCTCACAGGTTCGCTCCAACGGATCGACGGCCTGATGACCCAGGCCAGCGGCCTGAGCTTCGATCTCGACAAGCTTCAGAACCAGTGGCGTGTGCAATATCCGGAAAGCTACGACGCCACAATCGAGGTCAACGATGTGGCGAGCGCCGCGCGCGAGCGCTGGCAAAACGCCATGCAGGCGTTCCGCCAAACCATGAGCGCGCAGTCGCAGATCGTGGAGAACGTGCGGGCCGACGGCGACCTGCTTACCGATCTCGTCAACCGCAGTCAGGGCGCGGCAGGTGCCCTTGAGGCAAGCCAGGCCACCAATCAGCTGATCGCGCTTTCGACCAAGCAGCAGATGCAGATCCAGACGCTGCTCGCGACCCAGTTCCGGGCTGAAGCCGAAGATGCTGCCCGCAAGGCGCAGTCTGAGGAAGCCGCCCGCGAGACGACGAAGCGTTTCCTGGGCACCGGTACGGCCTATCCCGGCAACTGATCAGCAGTTCTTCAAGACAACGAGGAAGGCGGCGACATGAATGACCTCGGCGTCATTGATCGCTTCATGGAGACTTTTACCCGCTATATTGATAGCGGGTTCGGTCTGCTTTCGGGCGACGTCGCCTTTCTCACCACCATCCTGATCGGCATTGACATCACGCTGGCGGGCCTGGTCTGGGCGTTCGGCGGCGAACCCAATATTCTCGGTCGGCTCGTCCGAAAGGTGCTCTATGTCGGCGCCTTCGCGTTCATCCTGAACAATTTCAGAAGCCTTGCCGACATTATCTACCGCTCCTTTGCCGGGCTCGGCATCAACGCTTCGTCCGGCAATTTGTCCGCCGACAGTCTCCTGCGGCCAGGCCGCATTGCCGCGGCCGGCTTCGAGGGCGCCTGGCCGCTGCTCAATCAAGCGAGCCAGCTAGTCGGCTTTCCCGAGATTTTTGGCAACGCGCTGACCATCTTCGTGCTGCTTCTCGCCTGGTTCCTGGTCCTCATCGCCTTCTTCATCCTTTCCATCCAGCTTTTCATCACCATCCTGGAGTTCAAACTCACCACATTGGCCGGCTTTGTTCTGGTGCCCTTCGCGCTCTGGAACCGCTCGGCGTTTCTGGCCGAGCGCGTGCTCGGCAATGTGATCTCGTCGGGCATTAAGGTGATGGTGCTTGCCGTCATCGTCGGCATCGGCTCCACGCTCTTCGGCGAGTTCGCTTCCGCCCTGCAAGGCAAGGAGCCGGACTTGGCCGCGGCCATGTCACAGGTACTGGGCGCGTTGGCGCTGCTTGGGCTCGGCATTTTCGGGCCGGGAATTGCCTCGGGTCTTGTCTCGGGCGCGCCGCAGCTTGGCGCGGGAGCCGCACTCGGAACCACCGCGGCGGCCGCCGGATCAACTCTCGTTGCCGGAGGTGCGGCGCTTGCCGGCGCGCGCATGGCAACCGGCGGCGGTCTCGCCGCCGTTCGAGCCGGCACGGCCATGGGATCGGCTGCTTCCACAGCTTGGCAGATGGGGCGTGCAACATCGCCCGAGTCCGGCCTCTCCGGCGTAGCGGCTGGACTGCAGGGCGTTGCCGGCGCAGCTGGCGGCGCCGCGATGCGGGGAATGCGATCTGCAACAGAACCATTCCGGCGCAGCGCCGATGCCGGCCGCGATGCCGCCTGGACCGCGACGGGCGGCACGCCGACCGCATCAATGACCGGAAACCCTGCCGCGTCAGGTGCCAATGCCGCGCCGGCGTGGGCGAGGCGCTTGCGTTCCGAACAGACCGCGCGCGCCCATCGCCACGCCGCCACGCAGGCCGTCCGCGATGGCGATCGGGGTGGAAGCGGCGCCAACCCCTCTCTCAACGATAAGGAAGACTAGATGCTCTTCAAGCGACCAGTTCAACGTTACGGGAAGACGCCCCACCCCGTCACACCATACCAGAAGGCCGCCCAACTTTGGGACGAGCGCATCGGCACTGCGCGCGTGCAGGCAAGGAACTGGCGCCTGATGGCCTTTGGCTGCCTCGCTCTGGCCACCGGGCTCTCTGGTGGACTCTTGTGGCAGTCGATGCAGGGCCGCGTCGTGCCCTATGTCGTCGAGGTTGATCGTTTCGGCGAGGCGCGCGCCGTCGCTCCAGCAATCCGGGACTACGAGCCCACCGATGCCCAGATCGCCTGGCATCTCGGCCGCTTCATCCAGAATGTCCGCTCTGTTTCCACCGATGCGGTGCTAGTGCGGCAGAATTGGCTGTCGGCCTACGACTTTGCCACCGACCGTGGAGCCCTCTTTCTCAACGAGTACGCTAAGGCCAACGACCCGTTCGGCAAGATCGGGACGCGCAGCGTCTCGGTGCAGGTGACGAGCGTGGTTCGAGCGTCCGACAGCTCCTATCAAGTCAAATGGACCGAGCAGGTCTTTGAGCGCGGCAGCCTCGCCAGCACAACGCGTTGGACCGGGATCCTCACCATTGTGATCCGGCCGCCGAACAATACCGATCAGCTGCGCAAAAACCCGCTCGGCGTCTTCATCAATGCCATCGACTGGTCGCGCGAGCTCGACAGTGCCGCGCAGACTTCCGTTCCCCCAAAGGAGCCCGCCAATGATAAATAGACTCTCGTCGCTCCGCACTGCGCTGGTCCTGTCGACGTCGGCTGCGGTCATCTCCGCCTGTGCCTCGAAGCCGGTGCCGCCACCTCAGATTTCCTATGATGCTGCCAAGTTCCAACCGGCGGCAATCGAGAAGGCGCCGGAGAAGCCCATCAAAGTCGTGGAAGTGCCGAAACCGCTACCGCTGCCCGGCCAGTTGCAGCCCGAGCCGGGCAAGGCTGCTGAAGACAGGCGCTCGCCTGAAGAACGTGTCGCCGATGCCAACAAGGCGGCGACGCAGCAACCCACCAAATATGGCTATGTGAATGCGGTGCAGGTTTACCCCTTTGCCGAAGGCTTGCTCTACCAGCTCTATGCCGCACCGGAGCGCGTCAGCGATATCGCTCTGCAGTCAGGCGAGAAACTCCAATCCGTGTCGGCCGGCGATACAGTGCGCTGGGTAATTGGCGACACCGTCAGTGGCTCCGGCGATGACCAGCGCACCCATGTGCTGGTGAAGCCCTTCGCGCCAGGACTTGCCACCAATCTGGTGATCACCACGGACCGGCGAAGCTATCACTTGCAGCTTCAAAGCACGGATAAGACCGCCATGGCGGCAATCTCCTGGACCTACAGCGAGGACCAGATTATCGCGCTACGCCGGCGCGATGCGCAGGCCGAGGCTGCTATGCCAGTGGCGTCGAATGTGGCTCTCGAAAATATTCGCTTCCGCTATTCGATTACCGGCGACATGCCGCCCTGGAGGCCGACGCGCGCGTTCGATGATGGCAGCAAGGTCTACATCGAGTTTCCGCGCCGCATCGATCAGGGCGAGGCCCCGCCGCTCTTCATCGTCGGTGCTGACGGGGACAACCAGCTCGTCAACTACCGCATACGCGGCAACTATTACATTGTCGATCGCCTCTTCGCCGCGGCCGAACTGCGCCTCGGCGCCAAGCAGCAACAGGTGGTGCGCATCACGAGGACCGACGGCAGGCAAGCGCCGCTGCGGAAATTGCTCTTTTCGCGTTCCAGCAGGTGAGGGACGGCCCATGACGGATACTTCCCGCTCCGATGCTTCACCGAAACTCGATCCAGAACAGCTGCAGCTGCGGGCCTCGCCTCGCCGCGCTGTGCGCTTCAAGCGCGGCATTATTGTCGCCATTGCTGCTGTTGGTTCCGGGACCGTTCTAGGCGTCACCATGATGGCGCTGCAGGGACCGGCGCTGCGCATCAAAGAGCAGGCTGAAGAGCTTTACAACACTGAGCGGAAGCCAACCGCGGAGGCAATTGAAAGGCTGCCTAAGGACTATTCCGGGATCAAGCCCAAGCCTCCGGTGCTTGGACCACCGCTGCCCGGCGACCTCGGCCGCCCCATCCTTGAGCACCAACGCCAGCTGGGCATCGCGCCGGGCCAGGAGGTTTCGGCGGAGGAGCAGCGCCTTGCACAGCAGGCGATCGAGGCGCGCGAATCGCAAGTCTTCTTCCGGATCGAAAATCGACCCCGGCAAGCGGATGCCGCCGGCAACGGGCAGGGCGGGCGTCCACCCTTTGATGGAACGGCTCCACAATCCGATGCCGCACGCGATTCAGGTTCCGTTGCACCGGCCGAGGACGACCAAAACAATCAACAGCGCAAGCTCGATTTTGTCAGCCAGCGGAACACAAGTGGAATCTACAATCTGCATGCACTGCAGACGCCGGCTTCGCCGTATCAGCTGATGGCCGGCAGCGTCATCGCAGCGAGCCTGATCACTGGCATCAATTCCGACTTGCCCGGCCTCGTCGTCGCACAGGTCACCGAGAATGTGCACGACACAGTCACCGGCAGCACCTTGCTCATTCCGCAAGGCTCTCGCCTGATTGGCACCTATGACAGCGTTGTTGCCTTTGGACAAAGGCGCGCGCTGCTGGTCTGGCAACGGATACTGCTGCCCGACGGCTCTTCGATCGAAATCGACAATCTGCCGGCGACGGACACCGCCGGCTATGCCGGGCTTGAGGACAAGGTGGATTTCCACACCTGGCAGCTGATGAAAGGCGTTGCGCTGGCCACGTTGCTGGGGGTCGGCACGGAGCTGAGCCTCGGGCAAGACGAAAGCGACCTGGTCAAAGCAATCCGCGAATCCGCTCAGCAGAACGTTAGTCAAGCTGGCCAGCGCATCACCGAGAAGAACCTCAATATTCAGCCCACGATCACCGTCCGCCCTGGTTGGCCACTGCGCGTCATCGTGCACAAGGATCTTGTGCTACGGCCGTACCCGAATTGACTGGAGTCATCATGACCAATCTGAAACTCGGCAAACTTCCGGATCGGACACCTTCGAAGATCACCATAAGCGTAAGTGCAGACCTGAACCAAGCACTGAAGGACTATGCGGCCCTTTATCGTCAGACCTATGGCGAGTCCGAATCGGTAGCGGAACTGATCCCGTTCATGCTGGCGGAGTTCCTGGAGAGCGATCGAGCGTTTGCCAAGGCCAGAAAGGAAGGGCTCCCTGTCGTCGACAAGTCAGAGAAATCGCGGCGGCAGGCAATTTCAGGGTCCGAATAAGTGACAGCGATCAGTGAGTCCGAGGGGGCACCTTTCTAGGCGGGCAAATGCATTGAAGCAATTTGCCGGCGGCAAGCCGAAACATCGGGCACAATAGACGAGCTGATCTGCCCCGAACCAATGCCGGCTCTGCGCCTCATTTCAGTCGTTCAGGCCGTCTAGGCAATCTTTTCAAAGCTGCCGGTCCGTTCAGGTTGATGAACTGTCCATGACAGGGTGGGAAGCGGCTATCCCACTATCCGGAAAGAGCACGGAAATTTGACGTCGCGCGAATGATGTCGTCGGCGAAACCATCCAACAATGTCTTCAGATCGATGCCGGTTTGAGCGTTGTCGACGCGGCGCGCCGATGCGATACTCAGGCAAAGGGATCGATTCAGGGGCGGACGTGACGAAGCCAGCAACGCGCATCTTCGAACTCGAGGACAACGAACTCGAAGAGTTCGTCGAGATATACGCCGAACGGAAATCGAAAGACTACGTCGAAGTCGAGCGCGTTGGTGCGGCCAATGACAAGGGCCGGGACGTGATAGGATTTCTCTCGCGCGCCCGCCATGATGGCGCGTGGGACCTTTACCAGTGCAAGCGGAAGACACGCGGCTCGAAGCTTCGGATCGGCGAGGCTATGACGGAGCTGGGCAAGGTCTTCCACCATCATGCGGCCGGCGCCTACGCGACGCTGCCGCGACGGTACATCTTCGTTTCGCCGCGAGGCATCGACGGCTCGTTGACTACGCTGCTGCAGAACCCGTCCCGAATAGGGAAGGCGCTGCTGGAGGCTTGGGACAAGCATTGCCGGATGAGGATAACCGCCAGAAATCCCGTCGAACTCACGTCCGAAATCCGGGCCTCAATCGAGCGCTACGACTTCACGGCGGTCGAGTGCCTGACGGCGCCGAAACTGGTCAAGGATCCCGCCGCGCTTCCGGCTCTTGTCCAGGTGCTGGGCCTGCCGCCTGGCGAAGCGCCCGAAGGCGAAACGCCCGATGAAATCAGCGACATAGAGCTGACGTATCTGACGCAGCTTCAGGAAGTCTATGCGGGATCGGCCGGATTGGACTTCGCGACGCTGGAGGACGTCTTTACGGACCCTAAATTCGGGGAGCACCTTAGGATCCAGAGACAGCGCTATTATCAGGCGTGCGCGTTCCGCGACTTCCACCGCGACAATACGGCGGCCAGATCGGTCGACGTATTCAAGAACGACATCTACCATTTACTGATCGAGGTCTATAACGAGGCGCACCCATCGCCTTTGGCGAGGATCGACGCGGTGATGAAACACACGGGGGCGGCGCCTGCAGGAATTCTGGGTACCTTGGCCCGGCCTCCCGTGAAGCAGGGTACGTGCCATCACCTCGTTTCGGACGGAAGGATCAGATGGAGCCCATGAGCGCGAGCATTTCAGACCTGTATCATACGCCGCTCGAGGCCGGGATTCGTGCCGTGGTCGTGCTCGAGCATCTGCGGCCGATGACCGCCGACCTCAGCGAGGTTGTCCTTTACGATCACGTCGTCGTCCACGCCTCCGACGTCGGCGGACCGATGTCGCTTCACGCCGCGGTCAGCAGCCGGAAGGGCGAGCTGCTCGTCCGGCGCGGCATTGTGGAGGCAGGGCTCGACCTTATGCGCAAATGCCATCTCTTGGAGAAGGTCGCCGACGATGAGGGATTCGCGTGGCGAGCCTCCGAGGAAGCCGCTTCGTATGTCGAGTTGCTCGAATCCCCCTACTCTGAAGACCTGAAGATCTGCGCCAGCTGGGTGGCCGGACAGGTGCGCGAACTGTCAAAGGCCGGATTCAGGTCCATGGTCGTCGGTAACATCGGGGAATGGACCGATAGTTTCGGGCATGGCACCTCCCAGGCTGGCGTCTGACATGTCACCGTCCCGGTTCATCTTGCGGCGCCTCGCCTTCACCGGGCCGGATAGACTGGCCGTCTACCTCGACTTCGCGCCGGGACTAACGGTGGTCTGGGGCGGTTCGCAGGCTGGCAAATCCTTCGCCGTCAAGGCGCTCGACTACATGTTCGGAGGAGGGTCCGCCCTGCCGGGCCTGGCCGAGGCCGTCGCATACGACAGATGCTGGTTAGAAATTGATGTGCCAAAAAGCGGGCGGATCACTCTCGCCCGTTCGCTGTCAAAAGGCGGGTACGACCTTTTCGAGGGTGAGTTCGAGCAGGCACTCGGCCGGAAAAGTGACCGCACGCTGGCCGAAAACCACACGACCAAGAAGGAGAGCCTCTCGACTTTCCTGCTTGGAGAACTCGGCGTCGGCGACACGGAAATTGCCAGGACTCAGACCGGCGACAAGGCGACGTTCACGATCCGGCATTTCGCCAGCTACCTGTTCACGGAAGAGACCCCGATGATCGCGGAGGAAAGCCCAATCGTCGTCGACCGCCAGAGTAGCGACACCTTCAACAAGAACGTCCTGAAGTTCATCCTCACAGGTGTCGACGACAAGTCGATGGTGAAAGTGCCGGATACCAAGCAGCAGAGACAGACGAACGCTGGTCGTATTGAAATCGTTGAGGAGATGCTGAACACGGCGGTCGCAGAACTCGCCGCCATGTATCCCGATGTCGAAGACTTGACGATCTTGAACCTCGACGAACAGGCCGAGCGGCTAGATGCGACGTTGAAAACCTTCAGATCGAACCTGGCTGCAGGACATTCCGCTCTCGACGCGCTCTCCATGGAACGTCGACGACTGGTGTCCGAGCGCGATGAACTGACGGAGAGGGCGGACGAGGCGGTCCTGACCATTGAACGGTTCGAACTGCTCGCAACAAGCTTTGCCAGCGATATCCGCAGGCTTATGATGCTGGAGGAGGGGGCCGCGGCCCTTGTGGCCGGAGCGAAGCGTCCTTGCGTCCTGTGTGGTGCTGATCCCGAGCATCAGCATGTCGAACACGGCTTCGAGGCTGTCGAAACTTCCCAGAAGGCCGTTTCGGCAGAATTGCGCAAAGTCCGAGCCGAAAGCGCCGGGCTGACGAAGGCGATCACTTCACTTCAGGCCGAAGCGATCGGAATGCGGAGGCGGATCGCCTCCCTTTCCGGCGACATCGAAGTGAAAGATGAGCAGATCGAGACCGCACGGGAAGCCGCCGTCAAGACACGCGACCAGTATGAGGGGATCGATGTGGCCCGAAAGAAGCTCCATGACGCAACGTCCGTTGAGAGGCGCATCAGCGGACTTCGGGTCCGCCAGGCCGAGCTGTTGAAGTTCAAGACGAAACGGGTCGCCAAGGGAAGCGTCGCGGTCGGTGTCGGGACGGTCGTTGGAGATGAACTCGCAGCTGCGGTGGAGGACATCTTCAGGAAGTGGAAGTATCCGGGGGATCCGCGTATCACTTTCCACGAGCAGACGCATGATATCCTCCTAAACGGAAAGCAGCGTAACGCCAACGGCAAGGGTGTAAGGGCGCTGCTCAACGCAGCGTTCAAGATTGGGGTCATGGATGTCTGCCGGAAACGCGAGTTGCCGCATCCGGGTATTCTCGTCCTCGACAGCCCGCTTCTCAGCTACCGCGACCCGCTGAAGTCAAAGCACAAGGAACTCAGCTCTGACGAAGCTACCGTAGCCGCGGCAGGTCTAAACGTGCACTTCTACAACTATCTGATAGAACGCTGCGACGAGGCGCAGTTCATAATCATCGAAAACCAGGATCCGCCGTTCCCACTTCCGGACGGGGTGCTTGAGCATGTGTTCGCAGGCGAGCACGGCAACGCGGGCAAACGCGGACTGTTTTGAGCCGGTTCCGGATCGCCAGATCCCTGGAGCAGGCCTCCACGGGTCTGCAAGCATTGCGGGCAATAATGGCAGAGAAGGCAAACCACCACTTCACCCCTCAGTTCTATCTGCGGAATTTCAGCGTCGGCTGTGACAAGCGGAAAGCCAAGGTCTTCTGCTACGATCAGTCGACGAGAAAATCGTTCGAGACCTTGGTCCGGAAGTCGGCAGTCGGCGCCACTTCTTCCGGATCGATGTCGAGGGCTATGACCCTAACCACGTCGAGGACGGGATGGCCGAGATCGAGGGTGAAATCTCAGTGCATCTGGCCGAGATGATAGAGGCGATCAGCTTCCCATCGGAGGCGCATTTTTCTTCTGTTATGCTTCTGATGGGGAACGTGGCCGTGCGTAATCCACGGTTCAGGTCAATGACCGAAAATTTTGATCTGAAAGTCGTCAACGGCATTATGAAAATGATGCTGCAGGATAAGGATCGCTTCGACGATTCGGTGAAGCAGGCGCGAGCGAATGGCGCCCTTAGTCCGCGATGACATCAACTACGAGGATATGAAGGACCTCATCGATCGAGGCGAACGTAAGGTTGCGATCGATCAGACTTACCTGTTTGGATTGGAGCTCGAATCGGTCCCGACGGCTGTTGAGCAACTGGCTCGCAGGAGCTGGTCCTTCGTCTCGGCCGCGCCTGGCTGCACCTATGCGGCATCCGACGATCCGGTAATCCTAGATTGGGTTGACGGAAAGCCGAGACCTTACTCGCCGGGGTCCGGCCTCCAAAATACGATCGTTATGTTCACGATCTCGCCCGAGCTCGCTTTGGTCGGGCTTTTCGTCAAACAGCCCCCCAGCGAGATCATCGCCGCGACCACGTCGCCGCACTGAATACGAGCATTACTCGATATGCGACCAAGTAGCTCTATGCTCGCGACGGGTCGGGCAAGGTTCGCACCAGGACAGAGCTTTATGTCCCAGGCCGGGACCTCGGCGCGGCGTTGGAACGACAGGCGAGGGGTGGAGGGTGATGAATCGTTAGACAGGCCAGCTGCCTTTTTCAATCAAGGACGTGTTTGTTCCCAATCTACGATGATTGACGGCGGCTTCCCATCCATTGCCATTAATCCCCAAGTTCCACCGTCTACTGACAGAAAACGTGTTTTCGGACTCCGTTTACAACCGCGAATCTTCTATATTCACGGCAAGACTCGCATGAGTCGCAACCTGCCAGGGAGGAGACGATGGCAACAACAGGGACGAGAACCCAACCATGGAAGCATCCGCTGATAGTGTCCTGAAGGTTCTGCAAAAAGTTTTGGAGAGAGAACGCCGCTTGCTCTGAAGGGCGAGCGGCCATGGCACGGTGGTGACGTTGCAATCACCGATTCCCGTGGAAGGGGAAGTGCCATGACCAATCGAGACGTTAGACTGAGCAGAGGCGAGTTGAAAGCGTTGCTGTTGT
>NZ_JAMYQK010000066.1:0-19816 GCF_040320845.1 Mesorhizobium sp. M0601 | reverse complement strand
TGGAAAAGATTTGAATACTCTGAAGTCCCACTGATCTCTAAGAAATTGATTTTTATCGCTTTCTGAACACCCTCCGGGCCCACCAAGACCTTTGATTTTAGTGCGAAAAAGTGGCCTCGGCCCAAAACGTTTTGGGCCGATTATGGGCCCAACAAAAAAGGGCGGCCGATAAGCCGCCCTGCACCGGTCCGAATTGAAACCATTCACTTGATGACGCGAAGCGGTGTCCGCTGCTTTATGGCGTCGCGTTTCGCCTCCCGCTCGTTGATCGCGCGGGCGATATCGACGGCCATCCGCTTCTTGTTGGCTTCCCGTACGTACGCGTCCGTCACCGTCATGGAGGAATGTCCCATCGCTTCCATAATGGCGCGTGCCTGGATGTTGCATTCGGCGAGATACGTGCCGAAGGTACGCCGGAGCCCGTGCAGGGTGTAGCCCTCCGGAATGCCGGCCTGCTTGTTCCAATGTGCCATCATGCCGGTGAGGCTTTTTTCCGCAAACGGACGCCCATAGCCATTCCTCAATACCGGTCCACCTTTCGAACGGTCTAGCGGCTCCAGAGCCTGCGCCAGCTTGTCCACGACGGGGATAAACACTTCCCTGCCGCCGTGGCGGTTTCGGTTCTTTTTCTGCCGGAACTCGAAGGCCTCGATCAAAACCAGCGAGCCATCGAACAGTTCGATTTCCTCGCTGACCAGATCTTCCCATTCCAGTGTGGCGATATCGCCGCGTCTATTCCCGAGCCAGAAGCCGAGGGCATAGCAGGTGCGCGCCGCCGAGCCGACCGCATGGCGCGCCTCGAACTTTTCACGAATGGCCATCGGCCACCCGGGATTGGCCGTCGATTTGGGAATGCGAACGCGAATTGACAGCGAAGGATCGTCCTGCGGCTTGATCCACTTCTCAACGTCAATCGCCACCCAAAGGAGCTTTTTGATCGCTACCAGCAGGTGCTTTGCGACTGTCCGTCTGGTGCCAAAGACGCCTTCGATAATCGCACGCAGACGGTCGGCATCGAGATGCTCGATCGGCGTGTCGCGCCAGGTCAGCGGATAGGCGGGATCGACCTTCATCTCAAGGAAGCGTTCAATAAGCCGAGCATTCTTCTGCTGGGTCGCTTGGTCGAAGTCCAGCCATTCCATCGTCGTTTCAAGTCGGCGGGCAGCATGACCGAAAGTCTTTGGCAACGCCCGTCCAGGCAAGTCGATGATCACGGCCTTCTGACTCTGGCCTTGAGTTGCCCGTCCATAGGCGGCTTCGAACTCTGGATCACCCGGCCGGCCTGGAAGCCGAATTTCGGGCTTTCCCTTGCCGCGGTAACGATAGACGAGTTTACCGCCTTTTAGGCGCGACGAGACTCCGGGATATTTGTCATCCTTGAATGGCCGGCCCATTAAGCCCTCCTTCCAGCCTTCTGCTGTTCCAAGCGCCGGGGCACCTCGATCGTCGCCGGAGGCGAAGGGCCTTTGCTCTCCATGGCGACCCGAAGGAGCAACGGGTAAGGGAAGCCCCTGCCTTGCTCAATGCCTTCAAATGTGCGCTTGGGTATCCCAAGCACCTTGGCTGCGGCTTCGGCCGTGAATCCTGCCTTGGCGCGCCAAATTTTAACTTCTTGCGCAAGCTTTTCACGATCGTTCACGTCGCGTGTTCCGTACGAGCCCGCGACTTTATTACGCCAGCAGCGTATGCGCAAGCTGCCTATTCTATCTCCTTGCTTCCTTTTTGCTCCGCTCCAAAAGCTGTTGCAGACCGTTGTTTTTGTCGGGTAACGAGGTGAACGCGATGTCGAGCGCTACACGGTCCCAGACGGCCCGACTGTTGATGTGTTTAGGTCTCGGCATGCGCCCATCAGCAACCATCTCTTCAAAAAGCGTCGATCCGACACCGACGTAGCATGCGGCTTCGTCGCGAGAGAGTCCTCTCGGCGGATAGGAAATCGCGTCACTCTTCATAGACGCTGCCTCGGAGATATCGGCGCGCAAAAGCCGCAGCCGCGCGAAGCCAAAATAGGCAGTTGCTTCGGCAGCTTCGTGGCAAAGAAACAGGGCTATGTTGCCATGAGTGCAACCAGATCCGCATATCCATATCATCCCAACAGGGCGAGATCATCCTGCCATAATAGGATGTGGCTTTGTGCGGAAGCTGCCTCAATAGTTCGTTCGGCAAAAGCGAACAGCGACGTGTAAATCGGACAAATGATACTCACAGAATATTCCGCTGCAAATGTGGGGGGCCGAGTCGCTAGACCGCTACATCGCAAGACCCCCTATCGAGGAGGCGTTCTTTTGCTATCGTCGGCAAGCGGCCTGACAACAAATCGAGATCGAGCAACCACGAACTCGAAATTGCGAGTCGGGACGATGATGGACTGGACGGACTGATCCGGAAAAGATAATAAAAATCAAAGCTTAATGGGATTTAAGTTGGCGATGCAGTACCAAATGCAGTACCGCTGAAGCGCAGCCGATGATGTTTTCAGGGTCGTAGGACGGACTTGCCGTTGCGAACGTCGGCGCGACAGAGCACTTGCGGAGCCCGTGGTCGCAGAGGTTGCCCGAATGCACATTCGAGACCGGCTGAATCCCAGTCCGCGAGGTCTGCGGCGGCGCGATATGTGCTCTCCAAGAAGACTATGAGGCTTGCTTCCGGATCGGTAACTCTGCGGATCGCATAAGGCAGCAGGTATTCTCCAAGTCGTAGTGGGCGGCGTCGGCAAAGATCTTCGCCGCCGCGAAGCCTTTTGGTAGGGCGGTGGAGCGGTCGACTTTCCGGCCTTCTATTCCTAAGCCTGTCCGAAACCGCTGCTCCTCTGACGCGTCTCCTTCGCACGGACCCGTCGCAGCCCTCTTGGTGCGCGGACGCGCGATGCGCACTCTTCGGCGCTCCGATCCGTTTTTCTAGCGCGAAGCTGACCTGCGCAGTACGACCGGAAGTCACAACTTGTGGCCCCATGACAGAGTTGACAACTCTCTGCTGGTCAAAAACCTTCAAAGACGCCATCATGCAACAAAAATTGCAAGGATGTGCATCGTGGACGAGAAGGTCGAGGCTCCCAAGGACTATGAGGATCTCATCCGCGTGATACACGACCGGTATGATGGGATGAGCAAGTCGTACCAGAAGATTGCGTTGTATCTCACCCAAAATCCGAATGACGTCGCGGTGCGATCGGTGAACTCGATCGGGGAAGGCAGCGGCGTTCACGCGTCCAGCTTCGTCCGATTTGCCCAAGCATTGGGGTATGAGGGGTTCAAGGACCTGCAGAGCCTCTTCCAGAAACGATTGTCCACCGCGGCTCCCGGCTTCGAAGCCCGCGTCAAGGCGTTGGAGAAGGAACTGGGGGAGCGGACGGATCGCAGCGAGATGGGATTCATGCACGATCTGGTCGTCCGTGACATCGCGTCCCTGAAAGAGATGCTCACCGGTATTCAGCCCGAGGATCTGGCGGAAGCCGTTAGCCTGCTCGAGAAGGCCGACGTCGTCTATCTGATGGGACAACTTCGCTCGGCACCGGTCGTCGAACTCCTTCGCTATATACTGACCATGCTGGGTAAGCGCTGCGTGCTCCTGGATCCGGGCGGCGGACTGGCCACGCATATGGCCCGCGCGATGCGGAAGACGGACCTGCTGTTTGCGGTGTCGTTCCGCTTCTATGCGAACGAGGTCGTCAATGTTGTGGAAGAAGCCGCGGGGAGAGGTATACCCATCGTGGCGATCTCGGACAGCACGCTGTCTCCATTGGCCAAGAGCGCGCGCGTTCTCTTCGCCGTTCCGGAGCACGAATACACTTTCTCGCGCTCGCTGGCGGCTCCTATGTGTCTTGCCCAGGCTTTGACCGTGGCCTTGGCGGCCAGGCTTCAGAACAACGCAGTCAATCCCCGCATTCCAACGGTTACCGAGCGGTAGGGACTCCAAACCGCGAAACCTGTCGCAGCACCGGCGATCCTCCGGCCGTCGATTCTCAATCGGTGTCGGAAGGTTAAAACGCCATCGCCTTTTCAGGCACGGCCATGGGGCCGGATGCGGCACCAAGGACTGTCTGGTCGTAATCCACCACCGAACCTGTCATGAGCCCGGCATCGTCCGAAACAAGGAAGTTTACCGCCCGCGCGACCTCGCGGGGGTCGATCAGGCGCCCGAAGGGCAGGTTTGCGACCGCTTTCGCTTCCCAATTGGAATCGCCCGTCTCACTCGCCTGTAACTCCCGCTCATGGTCGGAGGCCATCCAGCCGACATCAAGCTGGTTGACGCGGATGCGGTTCTTCATCACGGAAAACGCCGTGTTGCGGGTCAGCGTCGCCAGCGCCGCCTTAGTGGCACAGTAAACGTTGATGAAAGGCTGGCCGGCATGTTCCGAGATCGAGCCGATGTTGCAGATGGCGCCTTCAATGCCGTCGCGGATCATGCGGCGGATGGCCTCCTGCATCAGGAAGTAGGGTCCGCGCACGTTGACGGCGAACAGGGCGTCGAAAAGTTCGGGCGAGGTATCGAGGATGGTGCCACGGTCCGTGCAGGCACCGGCGTTCACCAGCACATGTATCTTGCCATAAACGCGCTCGGCCTCCGCCATCACGCTTCGGCAATCTTCGACTTTGCCGAGATCGGCCTTGACAAAGTGGACAGGCACGCCGGTGTCGTGCGTGATCGCCTCGGCCGCGGCACGGCCCTTCGCCTCGTTGCGGCCGAGAGTGACAAGACCGGCAGCGCCGGCTTCCGCCAGCCGGCGCGCAATGGCCGCTCCCAACCCCTGCGTTGAACCCGTGACAACGCAGACCTTTCCATCCATGCGATTCATACTTCAGCTCTCCACAGTGTAGCCAGCCGCGGCCATGACGCGCCGCAATTCCTTATGCCCGATCTTCGCCATTTCGAGTGGCGGACTTTTGACGGGATCCTGCTCGGCTTCAACGACGAACCAGCCTTCGTAACCGTAGGAGGCCAGCCGCTTCACGATCGCCTCGAAGTCGAGCGAGCCGTCACCGGGTACGGTGAAGGCCCCCTTTACCACTGCGTCGAGAAAACTTTCCCGGCTGCGGTCGAGCCCGTCCACGACCGCTTGGCGGATGTCCTTGGTGTGTACATGCGAAATGCGGGCGTGGTGCTTGTCCACCACCCGCAGCACGTCGCCGCCGGCAAAGGCCATATGGCCGGCATCGTAGAGCAGGGGCAGACCCTCGCCGGAATGCTTCATCAGCAGATCGACGTCCTGCTCGCTTTCGATCGGCGCGGCCATGTGGTGGTGGTAGCAAATCGGCATGCCCTGACCCGCGCACCATTCGCCGAAAGTGGTGAGCTTACGGCCGTAGGCCTTGATCTGATCGTCGTCGAGACGCGGGCGCATAGCCAGCGGCGTTCCGCGGTCGCCCTGAATGGTGCGACCCGTCTCGCCATAGACGATGCAGGGCGCGTTGGTCGCCTTGAACAACTCCATCTGCCCGGCGATGCGGTCCTTCTCTTCATCGATATTGCCGACCAGCAAGCGGCCGGAGAACCAGCCGCCACAGACGCTCATGGCATGCTGCCTCAGGATGGGCTCAAGCACGGCCGCGTCCATCGGGAAGCGGCGGCCAGTCTCCATGCCGGTGAAGCCGGCCTCACGGGCCTGCCGCAGGCACTCCTCCAGCGAGACGTCGTCGCTCAGTTCGGGAAGGTCGTCGTTCCACCAGGCGATCGGCGCGATGCCAAGCTTGGCTCTCATCGTCATCTCCAATCATGATTTTCGAATGCTGCTGGCTGCCTGCGCAGCGACAAAAAACTGCCGGAACAATGCTCAGGGAGTTTTGCATCGTTCCGGCAGGGGACGCCCCCGCGCGCCCGAACGGTTCAGACACCCACGCGCTGCTTCTTGCGACCTTCGGTTTGCGCGGCATGCGCGTCGCGGACCTGCTGGCGCCCGCTGATCTCGGGCACGCCGACGTCCCACCATGCATCCCCGGGCGTCCAGCTGAAGGCGTCGGAGACGATGGCAATGACGGTGGTTCGGTCGGTGGTCTTCGCCCATTCGATCGCTTGGCCGAGATCGGCAAGGCTTTCGACACGCCGCGCCAGCGCGCCCATGGCTTCCGCGTGCTTGGCGAAGTCGACCGAGAACGGCTCCTTGACCCGGCAGTCCTTGATAAGGTTATTGAAGGAGGCGCCGCCCTTGGCGTTCTGCAGCCGATTGATCACCGCATAGCCGCCATTGTCGCATACCACGAGAATCATCTTGTGGCCGGCGAGCACCGACGAATAGATGTCGGAGTTCATCATCATGTAGGTGCCGTCGCCGATCATGACGATCGGCGTGCGGGTAGGGTCGGCCATGGCCGCGCCCCAGCCGGCAGAGATTTCATAACCCATGCAGGAGAAGCCGAACTCGCAGTCGAAAGTGTTGGGTTCCTTCACCCGCCAGTTCTTCATCACCTCGCCGGGCAGTCCGCCGGCCGCGGTGATCAGCAGGTCACGCTCGCCCGCCTTGGCGTTCACCACGCCTACGACCTGCGCATAGGTCGGGACCGGCTCGTTGGTCGGCTTCTGGAAGCCGTCAAGCATCGTGTTCCACTTGGCGAACTCGATGCGACCCTTGTCTGTCCAGGCCCTCTCCGCTTTCCAGTCGCCGAGGGCACCTTCGAGTTCGCTCACCGTCTCCAGCGCGTCGCCGACGACGGCGAGCGCCCGGTGCTTGGTGGCATCCCAGCGTGCGGCATTGATCGAGACGAACTTTGCGTCGGCCGAGAAGGCGCTCCAGGATCCGGTGGTGAAGTCCATGAGCCGTGTGCCGACGGCGATGATCACGTCGGCTTCCGCCGCCAGCGCGTTGGCGGAGGTTGAGCCGACGATGCCGATCGGTCCGACATGCGCGGGGTGGTCGTGCGTAACCGTGCCTTTGCCGGCAATCGTCTCCGCGAGCGGGATCCCATGCCTTTTGGCGAAATCGCCAAGAACCTTCTCGGCACCCGAATAACGCACGCCACCACCCGAGATGATCAGCGGCCGCTTTGCGCCTTTGAGGAGGCGGGTCGCTTCGGCGAGCCGGCTGCGATCGGGCCGGGGGCGCGGCACCTCATTCACCGTCTGTTCGAAGAAGGCTTCGGGATAATCCCAGGCGATCTCCTGCACATCCTGCGGCAAAGCGATGAAGGCAGGCCCGCAATCGGCCGGATCAAGCAGCACCGCAACCGCCTGCGGCAACGACGAGATGATCTGCTCGGGATGGACGATGCGGTCCCAGTAGCGCGTGACCGCCTTAAAGGCGTCATTGACGTTGATGGTTGGGTCGCCGAAGTGCTCGACCTGCTGCATGACCGGATCGGGCCGGCGACTGACGAAGGTGTCGCCTGAGAGCATCAGCACCGGCAGCCGGTTCGAATGGGCGACACCCGCCGCCGTCACCATGTTCAGCGCACCCGGACCGATCGAGGTCGCCGCAACCATGATCTGGCGCCGGCGCTTCGCCTTTGCAAAGCCGATCGCTGCAAGCGCCATCGACTGCTCATTCTGGCCGCGCCAGGTCGGCAGCACGTGCTTCACCGCCTCGAGTGCTTCAGAAAGGCACGTCACGTTGCCGTGCCCGAAGATGGCGAAGACTCCCGGAAAAAGCGGAACTTTCTCGCCGTCGACGACCGTGAACTGGTTGCACAGATAGCGCACGAGCGCCTGTGCCATGGTCAGACGGACGGTGGCCCTGGTCATCTTTGTCTCCTCCCTAACGACGGTCTTTCCAAATCTATACGGAATGCCCATTGACAAATCAATATGTTTGCAACGATCATTGCAAAAATTCAAACCGGGAGGATTTCTTGCTCAGGATTGCTGTGCTCGGCTGTGGTCGGATAGGTAGGATGCATGCGGCAAACATCGCCGCGCATCCCCGTGCGGAACTGGCCACCGTCTATGACATCGACGAATCGTCCGCGGAGGCTGTCGCGGCGCGGCACGGCGTTCGCGCTTCGGGATCCGCCGACGAGGTATTTGCCTCGGCAGATGTAGATGCGGTCCTTGTCGCGACGGTGACTGACACGCATGCCGACTACATCGAAAAGGCGGTGGCCGCTGGCAAACCCGTGCTCTGCGAGAAGCCGATCGATCTTAGTCTGGAAAGGGTGAACCGTTGCGCCGAAGCAATTTTGTCCAAGGGCGTGCCGGTCCAGATCGGCTTCAACCGACGTTTCGACCCCGGTCATCGTGCGGCGTGGAACGCCGTACGATCCGGCGAGATCGGCGACCTGCACCAGGTCATCATCACCTCGCGTGATCCTGGCATGCCGCCCCGTTCCTACTACGAGGTCGCGGGCGGGCTTTTTCGCGACATGACGATCCACGATTTCGACCTCGCCCGCTTCATGCTGGGAGAGGAGCCGGAGGAGGTGTTCGCCATAGGAGGCCGGCTGATCGACCCGGCGATGATGGAGGAACTAAACGACTACGACAGCGTCATGGTCGTGATGCGAACCAAAAGCGGCAAGCAGTGCCACATCAACAATTCCCGCACCTCAACCTATGGATACGACCAGCGCGTCGAGCTTCTGGGCAGCACCGGCATGGTGATCAGCGGCAACCGGAAGCCTCATGAGTTGCGCCGTTACTCGGCCGCGCGGGCCGAAGCCACCACGCCCTACCTCGACTTTTTCATCGAGCGATACCGCGAAGCGTTCGATGCCGAGATCGACGCCTTCGTTACCTGCGTCGAGAAGGCCGAGCGGCCGCTGGTCGGTTTCGAGGACGGGCGCCGCGCTCTGGTCTTGGCCGAAGCGGCGATGAAATCGGCGGTCGAAGGCCGCTCCGTGAAGGTCAGCGAGATCGGATAAGCCATGTACGCGAAATACGGATTGTTTATCGATGGTCGTTGGCGACCGGCGTTCGGAAATGCCACCTCCACGGTCCTGAGCCCGGTCACAGAAGAGTCACTTGGGAATGCGCCATCTGCCGCCTTCGTCGATACCGAGGAGGCTCTGGAAAGTGCGGTCCGCGGCTTCGCCGCCTGGAAAGTCAAAAGCGCCTTCGAGCGGGCTGACGCGCTTCACGCCATCGCCGACGAGATGATCCGCCGCAAGGACGAAGCGACGCGGATGATCTCGACCGAGACCGGCAAGCCAATCGCCCAGTCTGAGCGGGAATGGGGACTCTCGATCGACCAGTTCCGCTGGTATGCCGAAGAGGCGCGGCGCATCTATGGTCGAGTCATCGAAAGCCGCGTACCGGGCGGCCGGTTTGAGGTCCTGCGCGAACCGGTCGGGGTTGCGGCAGCGTTCACGGCCTGGAATTTTCCGGCTGCTCTGGTTGCCCGCAAGGTGGCGCCGGCGCTAGCTGCCGGCTGTTCGACTATCATCCGTCCGTCGAGCCAGACTCCCGGCGTGGCGATGGTGATGGTCGACTGCATGCGCGCCGGCAGGCTTCCTGCCGGCACGGTGAACCTCGTCATCGGCCTGACGGACACGACTTATGCGCCCATCATGGCTTCGCCTGCTGTCCGCAAGGTATCGCTGACCGGCTCCACTCGAGTCGGCCAGCAAATGATCCGCGATGCCGCCGACACGGTGAAGAAGGTGTCGATGGAGCTTGGCGGCAACGCGCCGCTGATCGTCTTCGACGATGCAGATCTAGACACTGCGCTCAACCTGTCGGTGCCAACCAAATACGCTAATGCCGGGCAGGTCTGCGTGACGCCTGATCGCTTCTTCGTCCACGAAAGCCTCCACGACTCTTTCGTCGAAGGCTTCGTCGAACGCGCAAGAGCATTGAAGCTGGGCGACGGCCTCGACCCCTCGGTTCAGATGGGACCGCTAATCAGCGACCGCCGGCTTGCGGAGATCGAAGCCATCGTCGACGACGCGGTGGGGGCCGGAGCAAAAGTAGCGACCGGAGCTGGTCGCGCCGCCTCGTTCAATGCGGGCCATTTCTATGAGCCTACCGCTCTCAGTGACGTTACCGACAACATGACGGTCTTTGCCCAAGAGAACTTCGGACCCATCGCGGCGATCGCCAGATTCAGCTCCGACGACGAGGTGCTCGCGCGAGCAAATGCTTCGCCGGTGGGGCTTTCGGCCTATGCGTTCACCCGCAGTCCAGACAGGGCCAGGCGAGTTGTCGCGGAGCTCAAGGCGGGCATGGTGGGCATCAACAGCTTCGCTCTTGCCGCGTCCGAGGCTCCGTTCGGCGGCACGAAATATTCCGGAATGGGTCGCGAAGGCGGCAGCGAAGGTATCGGTGACTACCTCGACACCAAGCTTGCGCAGATCGTGTTCTGAGGAGGCCGCCTTGATCAAGAACGAGCTCAAGCAGATCTGGGCCGAAGGGCGGCCCACGATCAATGGCTGGCTTTCGATCGGCAATCCATTCACCGCCGAGATCATGGCCGCGCAGGGCTATGACAGCGTGAGCATCGATGTCCAGCACGGCGCGCTCGACTATTCGATGCTGCTTCCGATGTTCCAGGCGATGCGTGCATCCAGGGTGGTGCCCATGGCGCGCGTGCCGTGGCTGGAGCCGGGCATCATCATGAAGGTGCTGGATGCCGGCGCCTATGGCGTGATCTGTCCCATGATCAACACGCCGGAACAGGCGGCTCAGCTCGTCAGCTACCTGCGCTATCCGCCGGCCGGCCAGCGCAGTTTTGGGCCGACGCGTGCCAACTTCTCGGCGGGTGCCAACTACGCGGCCGAGGCCAATGACGAGATCCTGGCTTTCGCCATGGTCGAGACCGCCGAGGCAATGCGCAATCTCGATGCGATCGCCGCAACGCCAGGGCTCGACGGCATCTATGTCGGTCCCGCAGACCTGACCTTCAGCCTGCACCAGGGGCGTCTCGCGCCGTCCTTCGATCGCGAGGAGCCTGACATGATCGCCGCTCTGCGGACGATCGTTACGGCCTGCAAGAGGAACGGCAAACGCGCCGCGCTCCATTGCGGCACGGCCGACTACGCCGCACGTGCCGTCGAATGGGGTTTCGAGATGACAACCATCTCGGGTGACTCCCGACTGCTTGCCTCCGCCGCGCAGGCAAGTGTCGCTCGCTTCCGCGAATTGACGGGTGCGAAAGCCGTCCCGGCCGAAGCCGGCAAGGGAGGCTATTGATGCCCCACGTCCTGGTCGCCGGAAAGCTTCATCCGAGCGGCATCGAACTTCTCGATGGGTCGCCCGGCGTCACCTACGACTATGTCGAAGATGTCTCCGAGCCAAGCTATGCACCTCTGATCGGCAAGGCCGATGGTCTCGTCATCCGCACCCAGCCCTTGTCGGCTCCGACCGTCGCACGCGCCGAGAGACTGAAGATCGTCTCGCGCCATGGCGTCGGCTACGACGCCGTGGATCTGCCTTCTCTCAACGAACGTGGTATCGCGCTGGCGATAGTCGGCGACGTGAATTCGGTGTCGGTGGCCGAGCACGCTATGATGCTGTTGCTGGCGGCAACCAAGCGGCTCATCCGCGCGGATCGTTCGGTCCGCGACAACGAATGGGGTTGGCGCAACCGGCTGGAGCCAAACGAACTCGCGGGCAAGCGACTGCTGATCCTCGGGTTCGGCCGGATCGGCCGCCACTTGGCGCGCATGGCGGCGACATTCGGCATGAACGTGCGCGCATATGATCCATTCCTTGCAAGGCAAGGCTGGCCGGAGGGGCCGGTCGCGTCGGTGAGCGACTTGCAAACGGGACTCGCCTGGGCCGATGCGATCTCCGTCAACGTACCCAAGGCCGAGCGCCCGGTGATCGGGCCAATGGAACTCTCGGCGATGAAGCCGACTGCCGTACTCATCAACACTGCGCGGGGCGGCGTGGTCGACGAGGCGGCGCTGATCGCGGCGCTGCGAGAGGGGCGCATCGCCGCAGCCGGTATCGACGTCTTCGACGATGAACCGCCTGCCGCGAACCATCCGCTCTTCGGCTTCGACCAAGTGATTCTGACGCCGCATATAGCCGGGCTCACCGCCGAATGCGGAGAACGCATGGCGATCTCGTCCGTGCGGAACGTGCTCGATTTTTTCGCCGGGCGGATTGACTCGGCGCTGGTGGTAAACGGAGCCGCGTTGAATGGCCGGTGAAAAACCTCAACTCAGAATCGGCCTGATCGGCACCGGCTTCATGGGCAAGACCCATGTGTTCGGCTTTGCTGCCGCACAACGTGTCTTCGATCTTCCCTACGAACTGGTGCTCCACACGGTTGCGGACAGAACCGATGAGCTCGCCGCGCAGGCGGCGCAGACCTTGGGGTTCGCGCGGGCGAGCGGGGACTGGAGGCGTCTGGTCGAGGACTCGGAGATCGATATGATCGATATCACGGCGCCGAACGCCTTCCACAAGGAGATGGCGCTCGCCGCCATTGCCGCCGGCAAGCACGTCTATTGCGAGAAGCCGCTGGCGCCCGTTGCGGCGGATGCCCGACGGATGGCCGAGGCGGCGGAAGCGGCCGGCGTCAGGACGCAGGTCGGGTTCAATTATCTCTGCAACCCGCTGCTCGCGCTGGCGCGGCAGATGATCCGCGCGGGCGAGTTGGGCGAGATCCGCAGCTATCGCGGCATTCACGCCGAGGATTACATGGCGGATGCGGAAAGCCCATTTACCTTCCGGCACGATCCTGTCGGCGGTGGCGCATTGGTGGATCTGGGCAGCCATGCTCTGGCCACGGCGGAGTTTCTGCTTGGCTCGGTGGAACGGGTCCTCGGCGATTCCGTCACCGTCATAGCGAGCCGTCAGGATGGCCGAGGCGGGCGCCGGACCATCGAGGTCGACGACATCGGTCGCGCATTTCTGCGTTTTGCCAATGGTGCATCCGGCAGCATCGAAGCGAGCTGGGTCGCCACCGGCCGCAAGATGCAGCACGATTTCGAGGTCTATGGCACCAAGGGGGCGCTCGTCTTCAGCCAGGAGCGCTTCAACGAGCTGCATTTCTACAGCACGGCCGATCCCGGCGGCCGGCGTGGCTTTCGGCGCATCGAGGCCGGTCCGGATCACGATCCCTATGGATTCTTCTGCGTCGCACCAGGCCATCAGCTCGGCTTCAACGATCTGAAGGCTATCGAGATTGCGCGGTTCGTCGATGCGATCGCCGGGAAGCGAGACGAGTCTTTCGGCTTCCGGGCCGGCCAACGCATCCAGGAACTCGTGGAGGCAATTCAGGGCTCGGCCCGGGAGAGCAAGTGGCTGCGAACAGACTGATGCGAGGGAGAGTTGGTCGCCGCCCCGCATGCGTCTGAAATAAACGTTGCATGTTTGTACATTTTGCAATATAGATTGCAGCCGGAGAGAGGTACGTCGGCTGAGTGCTCAAGTCGACGTCGCACAGGGAGGAGAATGTGTCTGTGCTGGACGTACGAAGCGTCTCGAAAAGCTTTGGTGCTATCCGCGCCTTGTCAGATGTTAGCTTCGCGGTTGCTGCCGGCGAGGTGGTTGGCCTGATGGGCGACAACGGTGCCGGGAAATCGACCATGGTGAAGCTGATTGCGGGGAACTTCCCACCCTCCGACGGCGAAATCGCGGTGGACGGCAAGGTCTGCCATTTCCACAAGCCGATCGAGGCACGGGGCGAAGGGATCGAGGTCGTCTATCAAGATCTGGCCTTGGCCGACAATCTGACGGCCGCCCAAAATGTCTTTCTCGGCCGCGAGATGAAGAAGGGGTTTTGGCCGCTCCGCGTGCTCGACAAGCAGACGATGATCAACCGCTCGGCAAAACTGTTCGCGGAGCTGAAGTCGGAGACGCGGCCGCGCGATCTGGTCAAAAAAATGTCAGGCGGCCAGCGGCAGGCGGTCGCCATTGCCCGCACCCGGCTATCCAACTCCAAGCTCGTGCTGATGGATGAGCCGACCGCGGCGATTTCCGTCCGCCAGGTAGCCGAGGTGCTGGAGCTGATCCGGCGGCTCAAATCGCAAAATGTGTCGGTAATGCTGATCAGCCACCGCATGCCCGATGTGTTCGCGGTCTGCGACCGCATCATCGTGCTGAGACGCGGCTCGAAAGTGGCCGACAAGGCGACGGAGAAGACATCGCCGGAGGAGATCACCGGCCTAATTACGGGAGCAATCCGTGATGCATAGCCAGAGCGACATGCTGAAGGAAGGCCATGCGTCCATCGGTGATGTGGTCGGCATAATAGAGCAGAGCGTTTTCCAGAAGATGATCGCCAGCCAGGCCTTCTGGGTCGCGATCGCGCTTTTCGTGTTGGTGGTCTTCATGACGTGGCTGGAGCCCAGCTTCGGCACGGTCGACAACGTTACCAACACCACCCGCAATTTTGCACCTATCGCCATCATGGGGCTGGGCATGACGGTGGTGCTGATCACCGGCGGCATCGATCTGTCGGTCGGCTCGGTGATGGGGCTGGTCGCGATCGTCGCCGGCCTGCTGCTCACTTGGCACCAGCCTTGGTATGTGGCGTTTGGCGCGGGTCTGCTCGCAGGCATCGCCTGCGGAGCCTTTAACGGTTTCTTCGTGGCCTATATCGGCATGCCGTCCTTCGTGGTGACGCTAGGCATGCTGTCGATCGCGCGCTCGCTGGCGGTCGTGCTGTCCGGCAACCAGATGCTTTACCAGTTCGGACCCGATGCGCCGATCGTCAAGGCCATCGGCCAGGCCAAATGGCCGAGGCACACGCCTGACGGCTGGGTGCCTCATTGGATCCCGGAACTGTCCTCGCAGTTCTGGGTGATGGTGATCCTCGCGCTCATCGTCGGCTCCGTCTTCATTTTCACCGCCTGGGCGCGCCACCTCTTCGCGATCGGCGGCAACGAGAACGCCTCGCGGATGACCGGCGTCCCCGTCGACTGGATCAAATTCCAGGCCTATGTCTTCTGCGCATTTACCGCATCGATCGCGTCCCTGCTGCTGCTCGGCTACAGCGGCTCGGCCATCAACGCGATGGGAACCGGCTACGAGTTGAGGGTGATCGCCGGCACCGTCATTGGGGGGGCCAGCCTGATGGGCGGCTACGGAACCGCGTTTGGCGCTGTGATCGGTTCGGCCTTCCTCGAGGTCATCCGCAACGCGCTGCTGATGGCCGGGATCGATTCGAACTGGCAGGGCGCCTTTGTCGGGGCCTTCATCATTCTTGCCGTGCTTCTCGGCATGCAGACCTCGGGCAAGTCGCTGCGGGCGACGCTGGAGGGTATGTTTACCTGGAAGCGCAAATAGAATCCGGCGGCCGCAAGCCGTCGGGGATAGTGGACGTCAAAACAAAGTGGAGGAACAGGTGAAAAAATACATTCTGACGGCGGCCGTGGCGTTTTCCGCGCTGATGGCAGGGCAGGCCTATGCCCAGCAGAAATACGTCTTCGCCCTTGTGCCGAAGAACATGAACAATCCTTTCTTCGACCAGGCTCGTGACGGCTGCAAGAAGGCCGAAGCCGAATCCAGCGGCGCGATCGAATGCATGTATATCGGCCCCGGCGAGCATGGCGGCGGCGAGGAGCAGGTGCAGATCGTGCAGGACCTGGTGGCCAAGAAGGTCGACGGCATCGCCGTCGCCCCGTCGAACGCCGCGGCAATGGCCGTCGCGCTTCAGGCCGCCAGGGAAGCGGGCATTCCCGTGCTTACCTGGGACTCGGATGTGCTACCGGAGAACAAGGACCTGCGTGTCGCCTATATCGGCACGCACAATTACGAAATTGGCGTCAACCTCGCCAAGATCGTGCAGACCATCAAGCCGAAAGGCGGCACCATCTGTATCCAGTCGGGCGGAGCTGCCGCGGCCAACCACAATGAGCGCATGAAGGGTATACGCGATACGCTGGCCGGCAAGGAGTCGGCTGCCTCGCCAGGTGATGCCCTGACCGGCCAGAACGGCTGGACGGAAGCACCGGGCTGCCCTCTCTATACCAACGACGACTTCCCTCTGTCGGTTCAGCAGTTCCAGGACTTCATGGCGAAGACGCCAAACCTCGACGCCTTCGTGCCGACAGGCGGCTTTCCGCAATTCATACCGGATGCCAATCGCGCTGCGGTCGAGCCGTACAAGGATAAGATCGCCAAGAAGGAGCTGGCTCTGGTCGTCGCCGACACGCTGCCGGTGCAGATGGACCAGATGAAGGAAGGCCTGTCGCTCGGCCAGGTCGGACAGCGGCCGTTCGAAATGGGCTACAAGACCATGCTGGCGCTGAAGGACATCAAGGACGGCAAGCCCGCGCCGGCCGACCCGACCTACACCGGTCTCGACGTCTGCACCCCCGAAACCGCCGACACCTGCATCGGAAAGTAGGCGGGGGGCGCAACTCTGCGGCGGGCGAGGGATGACTCTTGCCCGCCTTTGCCCCTGAGAGGCGACAACAGACCCATCGAGCGACTGGCTCAAATCGACCGCTGCCGTCAGGCCTCAGAGACGCTCCGCTGGCCACGGCGTGACCATTTTTAGACGAGTGCCGGGAGTGATCCCATTCGGGAGGAGCAATTGAGAAAGATACGATATGCCGTGGTGGGCGCGGGCTGGATCACACAGGAAGCCTTTATGCCCGGTGTGTCCCAGACCGGAAACTCGACAATCACGGCGATCGTCAGCGGCTCGGCCAAAAACGCCGCTAAGCTCGCCGAATTCTACGGCGTGGAACACGTCTTCAGCTATGAGCAGTACGACCAGATGCTCGCATCGGACGTCGCCGATGCAGTTTACGTGGCATTGCCGAACTCCATGCATGCCGACTATGCGATCCGAGCCCTGAGAGCCGGCAAGCACGCGCTCGTTGAGAAGCCGCTGGCCACGACCGAGGCGGAATGCGAGGCGATGATCGCCGCCGCCAATGAGAGCGGAGCGTACCTGATGACGGCGTATCGGCTGCACAACGAGCCCGGCACTGTCGAGGTGCTGGAGCGCATCCGCAGCGGTGAGATCGGCGATCCCCGCATCTTTGCCGCGGTCTTCTCCTTCGTAGCGTCGTCCGACAATCACCGCCTCAAGGCCGCCTATTGGGGCGGTCCCTTGCAGGACATCGGCGTCTATTGCCTGAATGCCGCGCGCCATATCTTTGCCACTGAGCCGATCGAGGCAGTCGCGGTAAGGAGTTTCGGCAGCGCCTCAGTCGGGGAGGTAGAGGAAAGCATTGCCGTGACGTTGCGCTTCCCCGAGGGCCGGCTTGCACAGTTCATTGCCAGCTTCGGCGCGGACAATTCGGATTTTTACCACGTGGCCGGAACGAAGGGGAGCGTAACAGCCGACCCTGGCTTCCGTTTCGAGACTGCCGTGCAAATGAAGCTTCGGCATGGCGACATCAGAACCGAAACGACGTTCCCGCAGACAGACCATTTCGCCGGACAGACCGCGTATTTCTCCGACTGCATCCTGAATGCACAACCGCCTGAAGCCGACGGTGGAGAAGGATTTGCCGACGTGCGCGCCCTGCTTGCCATTGAGCGCGCCGCCAGCACCGGTCAGCCTCAGAAGATAGACACGCCGGCACGGCAGGTTCATCCTACTGCGGATATGATCCGCATCTTGCCTACAACGGACCAGCGGCTGCTTCTCTGACGCGCTTTCGCCCGCGGAGCCGGCCAGGATTCATTGCGAGAAGCGTCTCACGAAACGGCATCGCGTACCGCGTTGTACCGTGCAACCGTTCATGCGGAGGCAGTCACGATCTTGTTTCCGAACGTGCTCGACGGGCTGCGCTGGGTGAAATTCATCCAGGCGGCCGCCGACTCGCACGAGGCCGGAAAAGCCCGGACAACCGGCTGGCTTGACTGAACGCATTGGAATAATACGGAGGTAAACTTGAGTATACGCGTTGGAATTATCGGCGTAGGGTTAATGGGTGCGGATCACGCGCGGATGCTCGCATCACCTCAAGCCCGGCTTGCCGCCCGACGGGAGCATTCCGCGCCCATCATCGCTGCCCTGAAACCATGGTTCGAAAAGCAGCTATCGATGATCTCCTCCGGCTCTGGCCTGGCCGAAGACATCCGGCATGGGCTCGGCCACTGGCAAGGCCTGACCCGCTTCCTGGACGATGGCCGCCTGGAACTCGACACCAACCCGGTCGAAAACGCGATCAGGCCAGTATGCCTGACCAGAAAAAAATGCCCTGTTTGCAGGTCACGAAGTCGGGGCCGAAAATTGGGCGCTGCTCGCCTCCATCGCCACCTGCAGGCTAAACGACGTCAACACGGTCGCCTACCTCGCCGAAACCCTCGACGCCATCATCAAACGGCCATCCGCAGACCCAGATCGAGGAACTCATGCCCTGGCGATTCCGAAAAACGTCAAGCCCAAATCCACAGGCGATCCGCGAGGCGCTCACCCTAAGCTTTATCATTGACGGTCTGACTTGACGTCTGGCCCGAGGGCGGCGTTCGCTACTATTCCGAAACTTAAGGTTTCGCCCTACCGCGTAGTTGGGGTCGGCTGTCTTAAGAGGGCCGCTGCCCAAGGTGCCTACTTCTTAACGCATTGGCGGACTGGTGCGGCCGAGCAAACTTCGCCCACGCCGCAGTCCAGGTCGCGTGAACAAGGTTCCGGCATTTGCGGTGGCTCCAGCGTGACGAAGGGCGTCCTCGGCTCTTCCCCCGGTCTCGCCGTTCTCGGGAGGAAGGCGCCGGGATCACCGAGCGACTTCACATATCGATAGAATGACCGAATGTCGCTCTCCGGCATGACGCGAACGTTGTACCAAGGCATCGGGTGATGTCCGGGTTTTGCCCAAAGGGACATAGGGGCATCAAATCAGGCGGTTGCTTTCCGCAATTTGACGCGCCCGCCGCACCGTGCCGTCGGTGTCGGCGGACTTTCGTCTTGTTGCTTCGTCGCTTCTGATCGTCAGCCGCTTCGACAGGATTTTTCCAGTTTCGACGATTGGCTTGACCGGTATGGCCGGAGCGTCCGGAGTTTTCATGTACCTCATGCTTATTATCCTTTTAGGCAAAAATGAAAGAGAGCGCGGAGCGGCTGTCCGCCCCGGCACCTTGCACGGCGATAAAATTACGGTCGCACGATCCAGGCCAGCAACGCCGGATTAAAATCGGAGTTGCCGGTATAGTCGCGGATCAAAAGCGCGGCGTATGCCTGCCACTGATCCTCGGGGATCTGCTTTTCAATGACCGATGTTCTGAACGCGTCACGCAGGATATTGCAGTCAAAAGTCGAAATCACATCGGCCGATTGATCGTTGTCCATAATGCGGCTCCCATCGAGGGGGCGGGAGTACGATGGACGCTCTTCCAAGTTCAGCCGGCCGACCATCTCGTCCGCTTCGCCGGCATTGATGCCGACCATGATCTTGTGATCGGACTCGGCGGGCTGGCCGGTGAAAACGTCGAAAACGGTCCAGCTGTCCGGGCGGTCCATGCGAAACGCGTAGCGGTTTGCCATAGTCGCGTCCTATTCATTTTTGCCGGCACCAATTTGTGTCGATCGGTTCAGGCCTGCACAATGACAAAGACTGCCGCCAGGCCAACGACTGTCCACAGCACCACGCACACCTTCAAAGCCAGGCCCCCGTGCCGTGAGATGCCCTCCCGCATGCGGGGTACCCCGTTCTTCATTCTCCTGCCCGGCGTGGCCGCAACGCCGACCGGCGGCTTGACCCCAAGTCTGCCGAATACCGGAAGCAGCGTCGGCTCACGCACGGGCTTCTCCGGACGCCAAGGTCTCAGTATCCCATGCTGCCGCCGCCACCGCCGCCGCCACCACCAACTGCCGGTGCGGCATCCCGAGCCGGAATGTCGGTGATCATCGCTTCGGCGGTGATCAGAAGGGCGGCGATCGAGCCGGCGTCCTGCAGCGCGGTGCGCACCACCTTTGCCGGGTCGACGATGCCGGCCTTGATCATGTCGACATACACCTCGTTCTGGGCATCGAAGCCCTGATTGTGATCCTTGCCCTCGGCGAGCTTGCCGACGACGATCGAACCTTCGACGCCGGAAT